>VGBK01000200.1 GCA_016870535.1 Actinomycetota bacterium
CCGGTGACCCGGCCGTCGGGGCAAAGTCGGCGCTGCGGGCCGGGCGAGGCCGGTGAGCGCTTCGACCATGCCCTGCGGTTCTTGGAGACGGCGGAGTTGGTCCTCGAGGACACCACCCGCCGGGCGCACGCGAATGTCGCCGGGGCTCTGGCGGTCCTGGCCGGGGTGGCTACGGCCGACGCGGTGTGCTGCCGGGCTCTCGGCCGGCACCACCGCGGCGACGATCACCGGGCCGCGTCGGCGTTGCTGCGCCGGGTGGAGGGTGCCGGCGTCATGCTGGCCCGTGACCTCGACCGGCTCCTGGCGATGAAGGACAGGGCGAGCTATCAGAGCGGCTACCTGTCGCGGGCCGACGCCCGGCGGGCGGTGGGATGGGCCCGGAGGATGGCGAACCTCGGGGCCCAGGTCTTCGAGTAAACCCCCGTTCGCCACCGCCGCCCCGCATCGGCCAGAATGGGGCACGGCTATCCCACGAAAGGAGCCACCCATGGGTGTCGCCGTCATGGGCGTCGGGATGTGCGGAGCCTTCCCGGCGTCCGATGGGCTCTCGTACCGGGAACTGATCGCCCGGGCAGCCCAGATGGCCTACCGCGACGCCGGCATCGTCCCCTCGCAGTTGGACGGCGCGGTGTCGGTGGAGGAGGACTTCGTCAGCGGCTACTCCATCGCCGACGAGTACGTGCCCGACCAGTTGGGGGTGCCCCGCAAGCCGGTGTACACCATCTGCGGCGACTTCCTGCACGGCTTCGGCTCGGCGGTGATGCAGATCGAGACCGGCCGCTTCGAACTGGTGGTGGTGGAGGCCTACTCCAAGGCCAGCAACGTGCTGCACAAGGACGAGTTGCTCCACTTCGCCTTCGACCCGATCACGGAGCGCCTCGGGGTCAGCCCCCACTACCTGGCCGCCCTGGAGATGCAGCACTTCCTGGCCGGGTCGGGCTTCGACCTCGATGACGTGGCCGAGGTGGCCCGGCGCAACCGGGAGATCGCCCTCGACAACCCTCTCGCGCCGTACGGCGCCCGCACCACCATCGAGGACATCCTCGAGAGCCGTCCGGTGGCCCTGCCGCTCACCGAGCCGATGATCGCTCGGCACGCCGACGCCGCAGTGGTGGTGGTGCTGGGCACCGACGAGGCCGCCCGGCGCCTCGCCCGCAAGCCGGTGTTCGTCGCCGGCACCGGCTGGGGGTCGGCCTCCAGCATCGTGGCCCGGCGCGACCTGGGCACCTCGGAGGGCACCGAAGTGGCCGCCGGCCTGGCCCTGGCCGAGGCCGGCGTCGAGGACGCCGCCGCCGAGTGCGACGTCTTCTACGTCAGCGACCTGTACGCCCATCGCCAGTTGCTCCACATGGACGCCCTGGGCCTGGGCGACGCCGAACTGCCCGCGCTGAACCCCGACGGGGGCTGCCTGGGCATGGGCGACCTCTTCGAGGCCAACGGCGGCGCCCGCCTGTACGACGCCGTGCTGCAGTTGCGCGGCGAGGCCGGGGCGCATCAGATCGAAGACGCCGGGGTGGCCCTGGTCCACGGCTGGCGCGGCCTGCCCACCGACTCCGCCGCGGTGGCGGTACTGGAGCGGGAAAGGAGGAAGGCATGACCCGCGTCGCCGTGATCGGCGCCGGCATGACCCGCTTCGTGCGCCGTGCCGAGGAGACCCCCGGGGAACTGGCTTCCCGGGCGGTGGCCATGGCCCTGGCCGACGCCGGCCTGGGCCTCGAGGACATCGACTCCGTCTGCCTGGGCACCGCCCCGGATGCCTTCGACGGCGTCCACATGAAGGGCGAGCACCTCATCGCCGGGGCGGGCGCCACCCGCAAGCCCTACCTGCGTCACTTCGTGGGCGGGGGCACCGGGGTGATGAGCCCCATCCACGGCTGGATGCACGTCGCCAGCGGCAAGTTCGACACCTGCCTGGTGGTCTGCGAGGAGAAGATGTCGCCCTGCGTCCCCCACCCGGCGGGCGCCTTCCTGACCATCTTCGACCACACCACCGAGCAGCCGCTGGAACTGACCCTCATCCACATCTTCGCCCTCGAGATGGCGCGCTTCATGCACGCCTACGGGTACACCGAGGAGGAGATCGCCCGGGTGTCGGTCACCCACAAGCGCAACGCCCTCGACCACCCGGCGGCGCAGATCCCCGAGGAGATCACGGTGGCCGACGTCATGGCCTCCAAGCTGCTCTCCTGGCCGGTGAAGCGCCTCGACATCAGCCCCACCTCCGACGGGGCGGTGGCCATCGTGCTGGCCTCCGAGGACGTGGCCCGGGCGCGGGGCATCACCCCGGTGTGGATCGAAGGCGTCGGCTACCGCCTGGACACCGCCTACTGGTGCACCCGCGACCTGGCGTTCCCCGAGTACGTGGCCCTCGCCGCCCAGGACGCCTACCGCATGGCGGGCATCACCCGGCCCGCCGAGGAGATCGACGTCTGGGAGCCCTACGACCCCTTCGACTACAAGGCCCTGCACCACATGAACGGGTTGCTGCTCGACCGCACCGGGCGCACCGTGCGGCGGCTCCTGGAGTCGGGCGCCTTCGAGCGCGACGGCAGCCACCCCATGTGCCCCTCGGGCGGGGCGCTCGGCGTGGGCAACCCCATCTCCGCCACCGGCCTCATGAAGATCGCCGAGTTGTACTTCCAGTTGAGCGGCCAGGCGGGGAAGCGCCAGGTGCCCAGGGAGGTGCACCGCGGCATCGCCCAGGCCTGGGGCGACCTGATGCAGGTGGGCACGGTGGTGGTCATGTCCTCCGAGGGGTCGCTGCCCATCCGGCAATCCAACTGGAGCGGCGTCACCGCCGACGACCTGCCGGGCACCCCGCTCAAGAGTGTGGCCGACGCGCCCCACGTGGAGTACCACCCCGACCTGCCCTACGCCTGGGACCACGGCTACGCCCTCACCACCTACCTGGAGGGGTTCCGCGTCGGGAAGATCCGGGCTTCGTACTGCGCCGGGTGCGACCGGATGATGATCCCCGCCCGGCCCTTCTGCGAGGTCTGCGACCTGAGGGCCGTGGACCGCTACTTCGACCTGCCCGACACCGGCACAGTGCAGACCTACACCATCTCCCACGTGGACTGGGCGTCGGCGCCCCTGCCCGAAGGGAAGGTGAACATCTTCGCCGTGGTGGCCATCGACGGCGCCGCCGAGAAGATGGGCCTGGTGCACCTGCTCGGCGAAGTCGACCCGGCCGAGGTTCGCATCGGCATGCGAGTGAAGGCGGTGTGGAAGCCCGAGACGGAGCGGGAGGGCAAGGTCACCGACCTGGCCTACTTCCGCCCGCTGGCCCCGGAGGAGGAGGCGGGCGAGGCCGAG
>VGBK01000201.1 GCA_016870535.1 Actinomycetota bacterium
CCGCCGCCCGGGCCGCCGGCCTGTGGCGCTTCGACACCCGGGGGTGAGGCCGGGACTCCTCAGGAGGAGCGGCCGGGCCGCCGATAGGTGAGGGCCATGGAAGCGCGCCGCCGCCGACTCGGCCTGGTGCTCGCCGCGGCCCTGCTTCTCGGCACCGCACCCGTTGCGGCCGAGGAAGGGGGGAAGATGGAGCCGCGCACCGCCACCCTGCCCTCCTTCAACGAGTCCCCCGGGTGCGGCGGGCCCGACGGGGTCCGGGGCCCCTTCGCCACCCGCAGCGGCGACCTTCCCTCCTCGGAAGCCATCTTCGGTCCCTGGGGCGACTTCTTCGGCCGGGACATCGCTGCGGTACGGTCGCAACTGGTGCGGCGCTACCTGCCCTCTCCCGGCGGGGCGGTTGGGGTCTGGGTCCACGCCCGGGTCGCCCCCGCCCTCGACCGGGTGATCCGCACCCTGCAGCGGGAGGCGGCCGCCGGCCGCACCTACCGCATCCGCTCGTGGGA
Organism: Actinomycetota bacterium; assembly: GCA_016870535.1. Taxonomy (GTDB): domain Bacteria; phylum Actinomycetota; class Acidimicrobiia; order Spongiisociales; family UBA11373; genus VGBK01. The sequence continues at coordinate 504 of VGBK01000201.1, forward strand.
CACCTGGTCGTACCGGGCGGCCACCGTGCCCCCGGGGCGCCACCTGTCCTTCCACGCCGTCGGCGCCGCCATCGACATCAACTCCACCACCAACCCCTACCGCGCCGACAACGTGCTCATATCCGACCTGCCCGCCTGGTTCGTGCGGGCCTGGACCGATGCCGGCTGGTGCTGGGGAGGGGCGTGGCAGACGATCAAGGACCCCATGCACTTCTCCTGGCAGGGGCCGCTGGCCACCCCGGGTTACCGCGCCCCGGCGCCTTTCGCTCCCCGCCATCTCCCCGCCGACTTCAGCCGCAGCCTGGCTTTCCGCACCGCCCTCGGCCCCAGCACCGCCGACGCCGGCCTGCTTCTCGCCGACCTGGACCGGGACGGGGCGGCCGATGCGGTGCGGGTGCGTCCCTGGACGCCGGCGGGTCACCTCGGGGTCGAGGCGGCGCGGGCCACCCACGGCTTCGAGACCTGCACCACCGGCGAGACCACTTCCCGGCCGGCCGTCGCCGGGGCGATCCGCCTCCTGGACGACCGCGATGCCGACGGACGGCCCGACCTCTGGGAGATCGACGTCTCGGGCCCCACTGCGGTCGTGTCGGTCTACTCCTTCGCTTCCGGCTTCAGCCGCCGCCTCGAGCGCACCGTCACTGCGGTGCCCAACTCACCGGGGGCCGCCTTCCTGGTGGGCGATCACGACCGCGATGGACGAACCGACCTCTATGTGGTGCGCCCCGGCAACCCCGCCACCCTGGAGATCTGGCGGCATCCGGCGGCCGCCCCCATGGTGAGCCTGTCGTTGCGCTTCGCCGCCCGCCGGGACTGGCGCTTCGCCCTGGGGGAGCGTGACGGGGACGGCATCCCCGACCTCTTCGCCCTGGAACCCGGCGACGACCCCCGGCTCCGCATCACCCCGGGAGCCTCGGGCTTCTCCGGCAAGGTGGAGTCGCACCCCCTGGCCGGGCCGGCCCGACCGGGCATCTTCGCCGTGGGGGACCTCGACGGCGACGGGCGCGGCGACCTCTATTTCCTCGACCACGGGGGGACCCTGACCGTCCTCCTGGGCGGGGCGCGCACCCTGCCCGACTCTCAGTTGATCTACTGGTTCTTCAGGGGCCACGACCGCTACTGGGAGACGGGAGCGGGTTGCCCCACACCCGCCGGGGAGCACTTCCTCCAGGTGGGGGCAGCCGCCCTCGGCCCGGTGGCCGCGGCCCTGCACTCCGACCCGGCCGGCGGGTGGTCCCTTCGTCACCCCGGGCCGGCGGCCCCGGCGTGGGAGCGCGCCGGGCCGGGCGAGGGCATCGCGTTGGCGGCGCTGCCCACTCCCGACGGGGACCGCCTGGCGGTGCTGCACGCCGCCGCCGGCACCGCGGTCTCCCTCTTCACCGCCTCGGGGAGCCTCGCCGGCAAGGTGCGCTTCGGGGCCCTGGACGACCCGGTCGCCCTGGTGGGGTTGCAAGTTGGAGGTACCCCGGCCGTCGGGGTTATGGCCGGCGGGGCGGAGGGAGCCAGACTCGTCGTTCGGGACTTCGCCGGGACGCGCCTGGCCGCGTGGCGCCTCGGGCCGGAAACGGTGAGCCTGGCCGCCCGGGACGCCGACGGGGACGGCACCTCGGAGATCGTGCTGTTGACGGCAGCCGAAGGCCGGCCCCGCCTGCGGTTGCTCGACCTGGGCGGGCACACCGTCGCCGAGGCCGCGCTGCCCGCCTGGGGAACTGCCGAATCACTCGCCCTGCTCTCCGGCGGCAGGCCCGTCGTCCTCTGGCGCAGCCACTCCACCGGGCGGGCGCAGGTGTTCGTCTTCGACGCCACCCTCTCCCCCGTCGCCCACTACCGCCTCCCCGCCGACGGCGGGGCCCGGCTGGCCGCGGCAGGCGACACGGTGGTGATGGTCTATCGGGCACAGGGCGACGGAGCGGTGCGGGCCCTGGCCCGGGATGCCGCCACCGGGGCCCGGCGCTACCGGGTGGCCCTGCCGGCGGGCTTCGAGCCGGCGGCAGCGATCGCCGGGCCCGCCGGCAGCCTGGTCGTCGCCGGCCATCGCCTGGGAGACGGGGCGATCCTGCTCGAGCACCGCGCCGCCGACGGATCCCTGCTCTCCCGGGTGCAGTACCACCCGGGCTAGCGGATCATCCGGGATCGCCGCGCTCCTCACGTCCGACTCGCTCGGCCCGGCGGCGACGGGCCAGGCCGGTCAGGGCGCCCACCACCGCCCCGGCGGCGGCGCCGATGAGGACCAGCACCCACGGCGAGGTGCCTCCCGTCTGGGCTGCGGAGACCGGGGCCTCGGGCGAGCCCTGAGCCGACGCCGTGGCGGCGATGCCCAGCAGCAGGAGGACCGTTCCGAGCAAGAGGATGCGGCGCATGGGCCCATTCTGGCGCGGCCCGGCGCACCGCGGCCACCCCGGATAGGATTGACTCGCCTGGTCTGAAGGCCCGCCCGCCCCCCACTCTCAGGAGAAGCCATGGCCCGCACCACCCTCACCCTGGAGCAGCGGATCGAGGCCGCTCCCCCGGCGGTGTTCCACTCCTTCACCAACGCCACCGCCCTGAGGGAGTGGCTCTGCGAAGCCGCCATGGTGGTGCCCCGCAGGGGCGGACGCCTCCACCTGTGGTGGACGACCGGCTACCACGCCACCGGGGACTTCACCCGGGTCGTCCCCGACGAGCAGGTTCGCTTCACCTGGCGGGGCCACCGCGACGCCGCCGCCTCCCGGGTGCAGGTGACCCTCCGGCCCGACGGCGACGGCACGGTGGTGGAACTCGTCCACCGCGGCAAGGG
>VGBK01000202.1 GCA_016870535.1 Actinomycetota bacterium
AACCGCGTGGTGCTGATGATCATGATCGAGAAGGCCGTTGCGGTCCGGGACCTCGACGCCATCCTCGAGCGCGCCGCCGAACTGGGCATCGCCATGACCCAGTGGGGGCCGGTCGACTTCTCCCTCTCCTACGGCCGGCCCGGCCTGGCGCAGCAGCCCGAGATCCGGGAGTTCGAGGAGCAAGTGATCGCCAAGTCCATCGAGTACGGGGTGGCGCCCCGGGTCGAGATCGCGGGCCCCGAAGCCGCCGGCCGTTATGTGGACCTGGGCGTGCGCCACTTCTGCGTCGGCTGGGACCGCTTCATCTATCAGGCGGAGCTCGATCGCCTGGGGCAGGGCATGCGGGAGATCGTCGCCCGGCTCTGAGCCGCGACCGGCGACCGGGGGCGGCACCTCGGCACCGTCTCCCGTCGGGGGGTCCACTGCCGCGCCGGCGCTGGGGTCGGGGAGGGCTGGGGTGCCCTGGCGGAGACCCGACGGCTTCGGCCCGGCCCCCCGGCGGCAGCCCCCGAGTAGTGTCGGTCCCGAGCCCGGGTGGAGGAGAGAATGGGGCCCAGCGGCGAGCACGACCGGCACGACGCCGCCGGCCTCCGGTCGGGGGCAGCCGGAGACCCGGGGGCCCGGCCCGGCACACCGCCCGCAGCACCTCCGGGCGCGCCCCGAGCACTGGGCGGCATCCGGGTGGTCGACTTCTCCCGGGTGGTCGCCGGCCCCTACTGCACCATGCTGCTCGGCGATCTGGGCGCCGACGTGGTCAAGATCGAACGCCCCGGGGTGGGCGACGACTGCCGCTCGTGGGGCCCACCGTTCGTCGGGGGTGAATCGGCCTACTTCCTGGGCCTCAACCGCAACAAGCGCAGCCTGACCCTCAACCTCGGGGACGAGACGGGTCGAGCCCTGGCGCGCCGGCTGATCGCCCGGGCCGACGTGGTCGTGGAGAGCTTCCGTCCCGGCACGATGCAGGAGTTCGGCCTCGGCTACGAGGACCTCCACCGGCAGCACCCCGGCCTCGTCTACTGCTCCATAAGCGGGTTCGGGTCGACCGGGCCCTACCGGGACCGGGCGGGGTACGACGTCATGGTGTCGGCCCTGGGCGGCCTGATGTCCATCACCGGCACGCCGGGAGGGCCCCCGGTGAAGGTCGGCGTGGCGCTCGTCGACGTCTGCACCGGCCTCTACGCCTTCTCGGGCATCCTGGCCGCCCTCCTCGTCCGGGCGACGGGCGGGGGCGGCCAGCTGGTCGAGGCCAATCTGCTGGCGACCGACCTGGCCGTGCTGATCAACGCCGCCAGCGGCTACCTGGCCGCCGGCCACGTGCTGACCCCGCAGGGCAGCGGGCACCTCTCCATCGTGCCCTACCAGGCCTTCCGGGCCGCCGACGGCTACGTGATGATCGGCGCCGGCAACGACAAGCTCTTCCTCGCCCTGTGCCGCGAGCTCGGGCTCGACCGCCTCGCCGCCGATCCCCGCTTCGCCTCCAACGCCGGCCGGGCCTCTCATCGCGACGAGCTGGTGGCCCTGATCGAGGAGGCCGTCGCCACCGACACGGTGGACCGCTGGGTGGCGCGGCTGGCAGCCGCCGGCGTGGCCGCGGCCCCCATCAACGCCATCGACCGGGTGTTCGCCGACCCGCACGTCGTGGCGAGCGGCCAGGTGGTCACGGTGGACCACGCCACTCTCGGCGAGCTGAAACTGGTCGGCCCGGCCGTTCACCTCGAGGCCACCCCCGCCGGCGTCTACTCGGCGCCGCCCGCGCTCGGCCAGCACACCGATGAGATCCTCACCGAGTGGCTGGGTCTGGGGCCGGCGGAGATCGCCCGCCTGCGCGACGCCGGAGTGCTCTGACAAGCCTCCCCCCGGCGCCGCCGCCCGCAGCCGTCCTCGTCAGCCGAGCAGTTCCCGCACCATCTCGCCGAGCACCTCGGTGTGCCGGTCGACGTCGGCTGCCGTGGTGGCGGGGGAGATGAGGGTCATGTTGTGGAAGGGGGTGAGCAGGATGCCCCGGTTGAGGCAGTAGAGGTGGGCCAGCCCGTCGAGCAGGGGCTGCTCGGAGGCTTCGGCCTCGGTGGCGTTGCGGGGGGGATGCGGCTGGAAGCGGTACTCCACCCGGCATCCCAGGCGCGCAACGTGCCAGGGGACGTCGTGGGCTCGAAACACGCCGCGGACCCCCTCCTCCAGCCGCTCCCCGAGGGGGATCATCCGGGCGAAGGCGTCCTCGGTCAGCACCTCGGCCAGGGTGACCCGCATGAGGGCCAGGGACAGGGCGTTCCCGGCGAGGGTGCCGCCGATGCCGCCCACGTCCGCCTCCTGGATGGTCGTGGCAGCCTGAATCTGTTCGGCCACGGCGCGGGTGCAGCCGTAGGCCCCCGAAGGCACCCCGCTGCCGAGGGGCTTCCCGATGGTGAGCATGTCCGGCTGGAGGCCGTGGGCCCGGGTGTAGCCGCCGGGCCCGGCGCAGATGGTGTGGGTCTCGTCGATGACCAGCAGGGTGCCGGCGTCGCGGGTCAGGCGCCGGAGCGCTTCGTGGTACCCCGGCTCGGGGGGGATGATGCCGATGTTGGTCATGACCGGCTCGGCCAGCACGCAGGCCACATCGCCGTGGCTCAGGGCCTCTTGCAGGGCGGGCAGGTCGTTCCACTCCACCACCCGGGTGGTTACGGCCGGGTCGACGGGCGGGCCGATGCTGCCGCGCCGGGGCACCACCCGCCCCGCGTCGAGCGCCACCACCGTCTCGTCGACCGTGCCGTGGTAGCAGCCGTGGTACACGAGGATCTTGGGCCGACCCGTGATGTGACGGCAGAGCCGGATGGCGAAGCGGTTGGCGTCGGTGGCGGAGAGGGTGAACTGCCACTGGGGGAGCCCGAAGCGGCGCGCCAGTTCTTCTCCCACCCACGCTGCATCTTCGGTGGGCAGCATCAGGGTGAGGCCGCGGGCGGCCTGCCGGGCAATGGCCCGGACCGCCGGCAGGGGCGCATGCCCGGTCATCGCCCCGGTGTCCCCCAGGCAGAAGTCGATGTAGTCGTGCCCGTCGACGTCGGTGAAGTGGGCGCCCTCGGCGGCTTCCACGAAGAGCGGGAAGGCCCCCGGCCAGCGGACCATCCAGTTCATGGGCACGCCGCTCAGCAGCGATCGTCTGGCCTGGGCGAACCGCGCCGCAGACTGGGGATGCGCCTGGAGGAACTGCCGGCGCTCGCGCTCCATGAGCCGGGCCACTGCATCCGAGTCGATCTGGCGCATCCGGCGGCA
>VGBK01000203.1 GCA_016870535.1 Actinomycetota bacterium
CGGAGGGGGAAGCGAAGAGCGCTACTAACGCCCAGCCGCGCCCCTCGCAGCCCTCCCCCCAGCCCCCTCCCGCCGGAGCGGGAGGGGGAAGCCGGGCTCTTCTCCTCCCCCGCCCCAGCGGGGGAGGTGGCCCGCCAGGGCCGGAGGGGGAAACGAAGAGCGCGACTAACGCCCAGCCGCGCCCCTCGCAGCCCTCCCCCCAGCCCCCTCCCGCCGGAGCGGGAGGGGGAAGCCGGGCTCTTCGCCTCCCCCGCCCCAGCGGGGGAGGTGGCCCGCCAGGGCCGGAGGGGGAAACGAAGAGCGCGACTAACGCCCAGCCGCGCCCTCCGCAGCCCTCCCCCCGACCCCCTCCCGCCGGAGCGGGAGGGGGAAGCCGGGCTCTTCTCCTCCCCCCAGCCCCTCCCGCTGGGGCGGGAGGGGGAGCCCACGCTCTCCTCGCCCTAGCCCCCTCCCCCACCCGCAGAAGAGAGCACCTTCCGCAGCACCACCCCGTACACGAACCCGAAGGGCCCCATCCGCCAGGCGCGCTCCGGCACCAGGGGGCCGTCGGCGAACAGCACCTCCGGCGGGGGCAGCGCATCGAGGCTGCGGTGCAGGTACCGGTACTCCCGCGGCGCCCCCACCAGGGTTCCTACCAGCGGCAGCACCAGGGCCGTCCCGGCGCGATGCAGCCGCCGCGCCCAGGCCCCCCGGGGTCGGGACAGGTCCACCACCGCCGCCGCCCCGCCCGGCCGCAGCACCCGATGGATCTCCATGAGCGCCGCCGGGATGGAATCCAGGTTGCGGAAGACGAACGCCGAGAACACCCCGTCGAACGAACCGGCGGCGAAAGGCAGGCGCTCCGCCCGCCCGGCCACCCGGCGCCGCTGCGAGTTCAGGCCCAGCATGGGCGCCGCCGGGTCCACGGCCACCACCCGGCGGGTGCCGAACTCCCGGTTGGCCGCCCCGGTGCCGGCTCCCAGGTCGAGCACCCGGCCCGGCGGCAGGTGGGCCGCGGCGGACCGGCGCCACGCCCCATCGCGCCCCAGCGACAGCAACCGGTTCACCGCGTCGTAGCGCCGCGCGATACGGGAGAAGACCTCCCCACCGGTCACGGGACGATGCGCTCCAGGCCCACCCAGGGACGGAGCACCTCGGGGACCACCACGGTGCCGTCGGGCTGCTGGTAGTTCTCGAGGATGGCGATCAGCGTGCGGCCCACCGCCACCGCGGTGCCGTTCAGGGTGTGCACCAGGCGGGTCTCCCCGGAATCGTCCCGGCAGCGGATGCGCAGGCGCCGCGCCTGGAAGTCGGTGGTGTTCGAGCACGAGGTGATCTCGCGAAAGGCGCCCTGGCCCGGCAGCCACACCTCGATGTCGTACTTCTTGGCCGCCGAGTCGCCCAGATCGCCGGTGCACACGTTCACCACCCGGTAGGGCAGGCCCAGTGCCTGCACCAGGCCCTCCTCGCAGGAGAGGAGGAACTCGTGCTCCTCCCAGGAGCGTTCCGGCGGGCAGAACGAGAACATCTCGACCTTGTCGAACTGGTGCACCCGGAAGATCCCCCGGGTGTCCTTGCCGTAGGTGCCCGCCTCCCGGCGGAAGCAGGTGGAGAACCCCGCATAGCGCAGAGGCAGCGCCGCCGCCTCCAGGATCTCGTCGGTGTGCTGGGCCGCCAGAGGCACCTCGGCGGTGCCCACCAGGTAGAGGCCGTCGGGTTGCACCGGCAGGCCCTCGGCCTCGCTCGACCCCACCGCGTACACCTGCTCACGCGCCCCGGGGAAGAACCCGGTGCCGTACAGCGCCTCCTCGCGCACCATCACCGGGGTGATGACCGGCACGAAGCCGGCCGCCCCCAGGCGCTCCACGGCGAAGTGGATCAGAGCGAACTCCAGGAGCGCCGCCGGGCCGCGCAGATAGGCGAACCGCGCCCCGGAGACCTTGACCCCCCGCACCGTGTCGATGATCCCCAACGCCTCACCCAGATTGAGGTGATCGCGCGCCGGGAACCCGAACTCGGGGATCTCCCCCCACCGCTTCACCTCGGCGTTGTCGCCCTCGCCGGCCCCGTCGGGTGCGCTGGGGTGCGGCGGGTTGGGCAGCGCCCGCCAGACTTCGTCGAAACAGGTGTCGAGGCGGTCGGCCTCGGCCAGAGCCTCCCGGTACTCGTCGGCGAGACCGGCCGCGGCGGCAATGGCCGCCTCCTTCGCCTCGCCCTTCAGCCCGGCGATCTCCCTGCCCGAGCGCTTCTGGGCGGCCCGGGTCTCCTCGGCGCGGGCCCGCGCCTCCCGGCGGCGACGGTCGAGCGTCGCCAGGGCCGCCACGTCGATCTCCAGGTGCCGCCGCGCCAGGGCGGCGGCCAGGCCCTCGGGATCGCGGCGCAGGAGTTCGAGGTCGATCACGGCGCCCATGGTAGGGCGGACGCCCGGCCCGGCCGGCTCACCGCCCTATCGGGGCCGCGCCCGGGCGACGGCCTCCTGCTCCTCCGGCGACAGCGACTCTGCGCCGCGCCCGCCGCGCACCATCTTCACGTAGAAGACGCTCTCGCTGCGCAGCGCCAGCACGGTGAAGACCAGGCCGTCGCCCCGTTCGTTCAGCAGGGCGATGGAGCGCGACAACCCCCCGGCGAGGTCGCCGGTGGCGTCGAAGGCCACCACCGCTACGTGGCGCAGCGCTCCCGGCAGACGCTCGTGGAGCGACTGCACCACCGGCCGCAGGGCGGCCACCGCCTCCTCGTTGGCCGCCAGGTCGGCATCCAGGCGGCGCAGCGCCTCGAAGATGCCCCCGTCCTCGGGAAGGATGTCGAGGCGCCGCTGCAGACGGGCCACCCGCACCGCCAGCACCACCGCGGCCGCCAGGGCCAGGGCGGCCAGCCCCAGGGCGATGCCGAGCAGCATCAGCCTTCGTTCCTTATGAAGGTGAACGACAGGCGGTCGTCGGCGGGCACGTCGTCTTCCCCGGCGAGCGAGACCACGATCTCGTACAGCTTGCCTCCGGCGGCGGGCAGCCCCGAGAAGCCCACGGTGGTCAGCGCCCCGGGCTCCAGCACGGCGATCGCCTGCTCGAAGCGCTCCCTGGTGCCGTCCTGCGACAGGAACTCCAGCACCACCGTGATGCCCACCGCGCGCACCGTCCCGCGGTTGGCCACGGTCACGTCGGCGTCCAGGTTCTCGGAGAAAGGCACCACCGGCAGGCCCACCTGCTCCCCGATGGGCGCCGGGTCGAGGCGCAGGTCGGCGATGGCTATGTTCTCCAGCACGGCC
>VGBK01000204.1 GCA_016870535.1 Actinomycetota bacterium
GGCCGCCAGCACTTGCGGGTTCGCCGGGTTCACCACCGCCGCTTCCGACGGGCGGGCGAACAACTCCTGCGGGTGATGGGCGAAGTACTGGTCCAGGGCATCCTCGCCGGCCACCAGCACCGCCAGGGAATCCTCCCGGGAGCGCCCCGCCCGCCCCGCCTGCTGGCGGAACGAGGCGACGGTGCCCGGGAAGGTGGTGAGCAGCGCCGCGTCGAGCGATCCCACGTCGATGCCCAACTCCAGGGCGCTGGTGGCGGTCACCCCCAGCAGTTCGCCGGAGAACAGGCGCCGCTCCACCCGGCGGCGCTCCTCGGGCAGGTACCCGGCGCGATAGGGGGCGATGCGGTCGGCCAGGTCGGGGGTGAGGCGGTCCCGGGCCCAGCGGTAGGCCAGTTCCACCCCCTTGCGGCTGCGGGTGAAGGCGATGGTGTGGCGGCCGCGACGCACCAGGTCCACCAGCAGGTCGGTGGCCTCCGCCAGCGCGCTGCGCCGCGCCCCGGAGTCGGGATCTTCGAGCGGCGGGTTCCAGACCACCACCTGCTTTTTCCCTGCCGGGGAGGCATCCTCGTCGACCACCGTGGTGGGCAGGCCGGTGAGGCGCGAGGCCAGTTGCCCGGGGTTGCCGATGGTGGCCGACGAGAAGACGAAGGTGGGCTGCGCCCCGTAGTGGGCCGCCAGGCGGCGCAGGCGGCGCAGCACCAGCGCCACGTGGCTGCCAAAGATGCCGCGGTAGGTGTGCACCTCGTCCACCACCACCAGGCGCAGCCTCCCCAGGAAGCGGGCCCAGCGCCTATGGCCGGGGAGGATGCCCACGTGGAGCATGTCGGGGTTGGTCAGGATGGCGTTGGCGTGCCGGCGCGCCCAGAGGCGCGCCTCGGGCGCGGTGTCGCCGTCGTAGATGGCCGGCACCAGTTCCTTCAGGGCCAGCCGGTGCAGTGAGCCGAACTGATCCTGCGCCAGGGCCTTGGTGGGGAAGACGAGGAGGGCCGTGGCCCGGCGGTCGGCCAGCACCGCTTCCGCCAGGGGCACCTGGTAGCAGAGCGACTTGCCCGAGGCGGTGCCGGCGGCCACCACCGTGTGGGTGCCGTCGCGGACCAGCGACACTGCCCGGGCCTGGTGCCGGTAGAGGCGGGTGATGCCCCGCTCCTCCAGTGCCGCCGCCAGACGGCCCGGTAGGGGAGGATCGAGGTCGGCGAAGACCGCCCGGCGGGAAGGGATCGTCTCGACGTGGGCGATGCGCCCGGCCAGGTCCGGATCCTCCGCCCAGGCGGCCACCACTTCGTCCACGGCAGAGATGGTATTGGGCCGGCCGTGCGGCCGTGACGGCGCACCTCGGCTCCGCCCGGCAGGGTGAGACCGGCCCGCGGCCCCGGCCGCTAAGGGGCCGCGCGGATTGGGCGAGCGGAGCGAGCCCCATCCGGCGGCCCCCCGCCCGAAGGCGCAGCTTCTTCGGGCGGAACAAACCAGACAGCGGGCGAAGCCCACCGCCTATCCGGGAGCCCCCTACGTCTCGTCCTCGGCCAGCACCACCAGGGCGTCGCCGGCGTCCAGGTCCCAGGCCCCGGTCTTCTCGGGGGCCAGGGTGATCCCGTAGTTCAGATCCTCCCGGTCCTCGTGGGCCTTGCGCTTGACCCCCAGGCAGACTTCGCCGCGCCGTAGCGCCAGGGCGATGAGGTCGGCGAAGGCCACTCGCGCCGGCAACTCGTCGAGGTACAGGGTGGCCGGCTTGAGGTAGATCTCCGAGCCCTCCTCGTCGAAGAGGGCGCGGTAGACCTCATCCATCCGGGGCTCCTCGCTGATCTGGGCGAGCAGCATCGACACCAGGCGGCTCGACACCACGAAGTCGTGCACCCCGGTGCTGGCGGCCAGGGCCTGGTTCTCGGACTCGATGAGTTCGGTGATGACGGTGGTGGCGACCTCGCCTCGCGCTCGCTCCTGCTCCAGTTCGCCGCGGATGAGCAGCAGGATGAGGATGGTCTCGGCGTCGATCTGGTCCGAGTTGCGCACCTCGTCGCCCTCGCTCAGCAGGATGATGCTGTCGTAGGCCGCCGGGCGGTGCCGCCGCCAGGTGGCGGAATCGAGGGGATCGACGTCGAGGGTGGACACCTCGAGGCCGTCCCGCACGCCGTCGAGGGCCTGAAGTTCACTCGCGCCGGCGCCGCGGCGGCCGCGAGGCATCAACTCGACGCGGCTTCCCGGCCCGGCATACTTCGCCAACTCCCGCAGCACCAGCGGTGTCTTCCGGGTGTGGCCCACGATCAGGTGCCTTTCGGCGGACGGCTCCAGCCGTCGCGGGGGGAGGGGGCGGGGACGCGGCGAGGCCACCGGGGCGGGCAGCAAGGTGATGGTGGAGTCGTCGTCGGCTAGCACCAGCAGCCGGTCGCCGGGCTCCAGGCGCCTCTCCGGCGGGGGGTTGAAGACGATCTCCCCGCCCGCGGGGCAGAAGCCGATGGGCACGGCCCGGGCGAAGCGGTACTGCATCTCGCCGAAGGTGGCCTGCCCCCAGTCGGCGCCGAAGAAGTAGATCTCGTTCCCGCGGAACGACAGGATCTCGTCGTAGACCACCGAGAGCCCCACCGAGCGGGAGGTCTGCACCAGGATGCGGGCCAGCAGGTCGCGCGCGTGCAGGGCCACGGCGCTCCTCCCGGCCGTCTGGGCGACCAGCGAGCGGATCACCGGGTCGAAGATCTCGGTGACCACCGGCAGCGGGTGCCCCTCGGGGCGCCGGTTCTGCACCGCCAGCAGGGTCTTCACCACCCGGGCGTCCGACTCCTGCCGCACGGCCAACGGCGAGGAGTCGGAGCAGCCGCTGAGGATGATGGCCGAAGCGGCGGTGCCCACCGAGGCCAGGTCCAGGTTCACCAGCGACGACGGGTTCCCCGACCGAGTGACTACCACGGTGGTGGCCCGGTCGGGCAGGCCGATGGCGAGGTAGTCGTCCATGTACTCCTTGTCCTCGTCGGCGAGGACGACCGCGGCGCGGCGCCGGCGGCTCTCGTTGGCGATGATGAGCTCGCGGGTGATCTCCACCACGCGTTGCTCGTCCCACCCGAGGATGAGGGTGTGGTCTTCCTCCACCACCCGGGAGTGCCCTTTGCGCAGGTGGTGGAGGCGCTGGTCGACCGCGGTGGTGATGAAGGCGATCAAAGCCGACAGCATCACGATGCCGGTGACGCCGGCGGTGATGGCCACCGCCTGGAACCAGCCGCGCGAGACGGTGTCCTCCCCCATCGACCCG
>VGBK01000205.1 GCA_016870535.1 Actinomycetota bacterium
TCGCCGGCGGCGGCTGGGTCGAGTCGCGGCGCATGACGCTGGCCGCCAATTGGGGAGACGGCCGCGAGGCCGTGGGTCTCAACGACGTGGTCGTCGAGAAGGCCATCAGCCAGCACGTGGTCAAGATCTCGGTGGTGGTGGGGGCAGAGCGCCTGGTCTCCTACCGTGCCGACGGCGTGGTGGTGGCCACGCCCACCGGGTCGACGGCCTACACCTTCTCGGCAGGAGGTCCGCTGGTGGATCCCGAGATCGAGGCGCTGGTGGTCACCGCGGTGGCGCCCCACAACCTCTTCGCTCGGCCGATTGTCTTCCGCGCCGACATCGGCCTCCGGCTCACCGTCGACGGCGACCGCTCCGCCCGGGTCAACGTCGATGGGCGCGACGTCGCCGTGCTCGCCCCCGGCGAGGAAGTCGAGGTCCGCCGGGGCGGCCGGGCGGCCCGTTTCGTCGAGCTCTTCTCGCGCCACTTCGCGGTGGCGGTGCGGGAGCGGTTCCATCTCCACGATGCTTGACGAGCTCCTGGTCGAGAACCTGGGCCTGATCGCCCATGCCCGAGTCGAGCCGGGGCCGGGCCTCATTGCGGTTACCGGGGAGACCGGCGCGGGCAAGACCCTGCTGCTGGGCGCCCTCCGGCTGTTGCGCGGCGATGCCGCCCGTCGCGACCGGGTCGGTCCCGGCGGGCCCGAGGCGCGCGTCGAAGGCCGCTTCCTCATAGGAGGGCAAGAGACCGTGGTCTCCCGGCGAGTGGAGGAAGGCCGGTCACGGGCCTATGTGGACGGCTCGATGGTGCCGCGGCGCCTGCTCGAAGAGCGGCTGCGGGGACTGGTGGAGATCGTGGCGCAGCACGAGCACCTGGCTCTGGGCCGGGAGGCCACCGTCCGGGCGATCGTCGACGCCGCCCTCGACCCGGCCGGAGAAGCCGTTCTGGCGGCCTACGTTGCGGCGTGGGAGCACCGGCAGGCCCTGCGGCGCGCCGCCGAGTCCCTCGGAGGGGACAGACGCGCCCTGGAGCGGGAGGTCGACCTGGTCCGGCACCAGGCCCGGGAGATCGCCGCGGCGGCTCCCGCACCGGGGGAGGACCGAGTGCTGGCGGTGCAGGTCGAGCGCCTGCGGCACGCTCAGGAGATCGTCGCCGCGCTGGGGACGGCCCGGGCCGCGGTTGCCGGTGAGGCGGGGGTGGGCGATACCCTCGGCGGGGTGGTAGCCGGGCTGCGGCGGGCGGCCGTCTTCGATCCCGAGTTGGCGCAGGCGGCCGAACGAGCGCACCTCCTGGCCGAGGAGGCCGCCGACCTCGGCGCGGAGCTTCGCCGGAGAGCGGAGGCCGTGGAGGCCGACCCGGCCGCTCTCGACGCCGCCCAGCAGCGCCTCGCCGTGCTGGCCGATCTGCGGCGCAAGTACGGCGAGACCCTCGAGGAAGTGATCGCCTTCGGCGAGGCCGCCCTCCAGCGCGCCGGCACCCTCACCGGCCTGCTGGAGCGGGCCGACGGCCTGGCCGAGGAAGCCGCTGCCGCCGAGACGGCGCTGGCGGAACTGGGAACCGAACTGACCGGCGCCCGGCGCGCCGCCGGTGCCCGCCTGGCCGCGGTGGCCGAGGGGCACCTGCGCCAGTTGGGATTCCGCAACCCCGTCCTGCGGGTCATCGTCGAATCGGCCGCCCCCGCCGCTCGCGGGGCCGATCGGGTGGAACTCCTCTTCGCGTCCGACGCGGCTCTGGAACCCGCCCCGGTGGCCCGCGTCGCCAGTGGGGGGGAGTTGAGCCGCCTCGTGCTGGCGGTGCACCTGGCCGCCGGCGTGGGGGAGGCGCCGGTGGTGGCTTTCGATGAGATCGATGCCGGCATCGGGGGAACCACCGCCCTGGCGATGGGGGAGAAGCTGGCGGCCCTGGCCGCCGGGCGGCAAGTGCTGGTGGTCACCCACCTGCCGCAGGTGGCGGCATTTGCCGACACCCACCTCGTCGTGGACCGCGAGGGCAGCACGGCGACGGTGCGGCGGATCGACGGAACGGAGCGGCTCGCGGAGTTGACTCGCATGCTGGGCGGCCTGCCCGCCAGCGAACGAGGGCGCGGGCACGCGGCCGAACTGGTGGAGGCCGCGGCCGCTCGGCGGGCGGCAGCGAGCGGCTGAGCGGTCGGGTCGCGGCGCGGTGCTACGATGCCGCAGCCGACCGGGGACTACACGGTTGTGACTAAGTACGTCTTCGTCACCGGCGGGGTGACCTCGAGCCTGGGCAAGGGGATCACCGCCGCCTCCCTGGGGCGTCTGCTCCGGGCGCGAGGTCTGCGGGTGGTCAACCAGAAGGTCGACCCCTACATCAACGTCGATCCCGGCACCATGAACCCGTTTCAGCACGGGGAGGTGTTCGTCACCGACGACGGCGGCGAGACCGACCTCGACCTGGGCCACTACGAGCGCTTCACCGGGATCGACCTGCGGCGCGACTCCAACGTCACCACGGGCTCCGTGTACCTGGCCGTCATCCAGCGAGAGCGGCGGGGCGACTTCCTCGGTGACACCGTCCAGGTCATCCCGCACATCACCAACGAGATCAAGAGCCGTATCCGCCGGCTGGGGGAGCGCACCGACGCCGACGTGGTCATCACCGAACTGGGCGGCACCGTGGGCGACATCGAGATCCTCCCCTTCCTGGAGGCGGTGCGGCAGTTCCGCAACGACGTGGGGCCGGGGAACTCGGCCTGCATCCACGTCACCCTCGCCCCTTACATCGCCCCCAGCGAGGAGATGAAGACCAAGCCGACGCAGCACAGCGTGGCCGAACTGCGCAGCCGGGGCATCGTCCCCGATGCCATCGTGGTGCGCAGCGACCGCCCCATCCCCGAAGGGGCCCGGCGCAAGATCAGCCTGTTCTGCGATGTGCCGCTCGAAGCGGTCATCAACGCTCCCGACGCCCCCGACATCTACGCCGTTCCCCTGACGCTGCATGAGGGCGGCCTCGACGCCGTGATCTGCCGGCGCCTGGATATCCACCCCGACCCGCCGGACCTCAAGGCCTGGCAGGCCATGGTGACCCGCCTGGCGGAAGCTTCCGACCCGGTGACCATCGGCCTGGTGGGCAAGTACATCGACCTGCCGGATGCCTACCTGTCGGTCGTGGAAGCGCTGCGCCACGGCGCCCTGGCCTGCGATGCCCTCCTCGACCTGCGCTGGATCCCCTCCGACGACATCGACGGCCTCCTCGCTCCCTCCTACCTGGAGGGC
>VGBK01000206.1 GCA_016870535.1 Actinomycetota bacterium
GATGTCACCGACGAGAAGCGGCACCGCGAGGAGTTGGAAGCGGCGCTGCGCTCCAGGATCGAACTGATCGGCACGGTGAGCCACGAACTGCGCAACCCGCTCACCGCCATCGTGGGCTACACCGCGCTGCTGGCCGCGGCGGGCGAGGGGGTCTCCCCCGAGTACGCCGACATGGCCGCGGTGGTGGGACAGCAGGCCGAGGACATGGCCGACCTGGTCGAGGACCTGCTGACCGCCGCCCATTCGGATACCGGCACGCTGCGGGTGGTCTCCGCGCCGCTCGACCTGGCCGCCGAGGTGGAGCGAACGGTGAGCGCGCTGCAGGGCCGGCACGTCGGCACGCTCGAGGTGGATGCCGCCCCGGCCCCGGCCCTGGCCGACGCCATGCGGGTGCGCCAGATCGTGCGCAACCTGGTGGTCAACGCCATCGTCCACGGCGGGGGGCGGATCGTGGTCTCCACGCGTTGCACGGGGGGGAAGGCCCAGGTGGTGGTGGCCGACGACGGCCCAGGCCTCGCCCCCGGCGACGAGGAGCGGGTCTTTGAGCCTTTCCAGCACGGAGCCCGGGAGACCCGGGGCCACACCTCGGTGGGGCTGGGGCTCACCATTTCGCGCCGCCTGGCCCGTCTCATGGGTGGCGATCTGTCCTACCACCGCGTGGGCGGGACGACCGAGTTCCGCCTGGTGCTGCCGGGGCGCCCTCTGCCGTCGGCCACCGCCGATCGCGGCTTTCGCATCGCCGCCCCGGTGGGCTGACGGGCGGCCCCGTCGCCGGGTTCGACGGTTCGCTTTCCCGGTTCGGGCGGTAGCCTGGGCCCACGGAGGCAATCATGAGCAAGCACGGCAAGAAGAAGTGGCGCGACATGAGCCGCGGGCAGCGGGCGGCCACCATCGTCGGCTCGATAGTGCAGGTGACTCTGCTGGCCGCCGCTCTGTGGGACATCGCCCACCGCCCCGAATCCGGGATCAAAGGCAGCAAGAAACTCTGGACGGCGGCGGCTTTCGTGAACTTCGCGGGGCCGATCGCCTACTTCCTGTTCGGCAGGAAGAAGCCGGCGCCGGCGTAGAGGCCGCCCCGGCCCGTCTCACCCGCCGATCGAGAGCCTGAGGTAGCCGGAGCAGCGGCCGGTGGCGTGCATCAGGCACCCCTCCACCACCGGTTCGCCGCGGGGCCGTACTCCCAGGGCCTCCAGCCAGCACTCGATGCGGTAGATGACCCCGCAGCGGTAGCCCTCGAGCCATCCGTAGCGCGCCATCCCCTGGAAGGCGAAGCACTCTCCCGGGTCCCAGTCCCAGTGCAGGGCCCCGTCGCTCTCCGCCACCCGCAGGTGGGCGGAGACGGATTCCGGGGTGACCAGGCGGATGCCCGCCGCGACGAAACCGGCCACCGCGCCGGCGTCGGCGAGGGAGGCAGGGGGCGTCCCCAGGGCTTCGGCCAGGCGGCGCACCTCGAAGGGAGCCATGGCGTTGATGGCGGCGCGGTTCAGGGCGTTGGCGGCGTCGACCCCGAAGGCCCTTGCCGCCTGGTCGTACCACATGCCGTCGTGGGTGAGCCACCCTTTGGCCAGCAGGTCGCGCACCGTGGCCGGGGGCAGCGCGTCGGCCGGGTCGGCGTTGCGGGACTGCATGGGCCCATTCTGCCCGCCTCGGCGGCCGCCCCGTCGCCTCACCCGGCTACGGGGGTGAAAGGCCAGACGAGGGGTACCACCGCCAGGGTGACGCCGAAGATGAGGATGTTGAGCAGGGCGCCGACTCTGGGGAAGTCGAGGAAGCGGAAGTTGCCGATGCCGTAGACCAGGACATTCGCTTGATGCCCGATGGGGGTGAGGAAGGTGGTGGAGGCGCCCATGGCTATCCCCATCAAGAAGGGGTAGGGCTCCAGGCCCAGGCCCGCCGCCACGGCGACGCCGATGGGGGCCAGCAGCACCGCCGCCGCGGCATTCGACATCACCTCGGTGATCAGGGTGGTGAACAGGAACAGGGCCCCGAGCATCACCAGGGGCCCGGCGTCCCCGACCAGGCCGACGATTCCGTCGGCCAGCCAGCGGGCGGTGTCGGTGTGGCCATCGTCCATGGCGACGCTCAGCGGCATCATGAAGGCGATCAGGAAGATGACCCGCCACTCCACGGCGCGGTACATCTCGTCGGGGCGGATGCATCCGGTGACCACCATGGCCAGGACACCGAGCATCCCGGCCACCGAGATGTGGAGCAGGCCGGTGGCGGCGGTGCCGACGGCGAGCCCGAAGGAGGCCAGGGCGAAGACGGCCTTGTGGGGGTAGCGGCGCTTGGGCTCCACGATGTTGACCGTGAGGAAGTCGGGCCCCCGGGCCATGTCGGCCAGCGCCTCGCGGCGGCCCTGCACCAGGAGCAAGTCGCCCACCGCCAGGGGCATGGAGACGAACCGGCCCTGCAGGGTGTGGCCGCGTCGCCGTAGCGCCATGACCAGCACGTCGTAGCGGCGCCGCAGCACGCCCTGGTCGATGGTGGTCCCCACCAGGCGGGACCCTGGGGCCACCGCCGCCTCGGCCAGGCCGATCTGATCGTCGGTGAGGGCGCCGGCGGTGAGCTTGCGGGCGGCGTAGATCTCCAGGGAACGGTTGCGCCGTCCGTCGAACAGGCCGCCGACATCGCCCTCGACCACCAGGCGGTCGCCTTCGTAGAGGACGGTCTCGGGCCCGGGGGAGAGGGTGACCCGTCCCTCGTCGGACTCGCGCTGGATGCGCAGGATGGTCAAGCCCAGGCGCGACCCCACCTGGCTGTGCTCGATGGTCTTGCCGGCCAGGTCGGAGCCGGGGGGGATGACCAGTTCGGTCAGGTAGCCCTGCAGGGCGAACTCCTGGGTGAGGTCGTCGGCGGCCTTCCGCTCGGGGATCAGGTGGCGTCCGGCGAAAGCCATGTACAGGGCGCCGGTGGTGACCACGGCCAGGCCGGTAGGCAGGAAGTCGAACATGCGGAAGCCGGGCCAGCCGGCCTGCTCCAGCGCCGTCGAGACCAGCAGGTTGGGGGGTGTGCCCACCAGCGTGGTGAGGCCCCCGAGGAGCGAACCGAAGGACAGCGGGATCAACAGACGGCTCACCGGGTAGCCCGACCTCTGGGCGGTCAGGAACATCGCCGGGATCAGGACGGCGACCGCCCCGATGTTGTTCATGAAGGCCGAGAGCAGCCCTACCAGGCCCATGACCGCCAGGGTCAGCAGCGCCGG
>VGBK01000207.1 GCA_016870535.1 Actinomycetota bacterium
AGGTCACCTCCGAAGTGCCGAAGCGGTACAGCCGGCCGATGGCGTACAGCAGCAGCAGCGGCTTGTGCGGGGCCCGCACCCCACCCTGCGACCACTGCTTGATGCCCGCAACCCGCCGGAGCCAGTCTTCGCTACTCACCGGCGGGAAGGGTAACGAGAGTAAGCCGAGGATGGCCGGCCGCTCAGTGGCCAAGTACCGGCAGAGGAGGCTCGTTCGGGAACTCGATCGCGTCCACGATGTCGAGTGCCGAGTCGACTGCCTCGAAGAGATCCAGGAGGGTGGGGATGTCGATCCCGCCCTCGCTGACCCACGAGGAGCAGCGCAAGTCGAGCAGGATCTTCCCTTCCAGGAACGAGGTCGAACGGTGCTCCCGTCGCTGGAAGCGGCGGTTCTCGGAGAGAGTCAGTTCCCAGGGGCCGAGGTACACCCAGCGGTCACCGGGATGGTCGTGGATCGCCAGGTAGCCCGCCCCGCCCAGCGAAACCACGCGTCGGAAGACGGTCTCATCGACCACCATGAGTTCGGTGCTGGGCACCTCCGGCCAGAGGGCGCTGATCCCGCCCGAGCAATGCGACCACTTGCCCTTCACGTCGATCCACCGGGGCTGATCCCGGTAGTCGACGCAGAAGTCCAGCTCTTGGAAGGCGCCCGTTCCGTCGCGAAACAGCCCGAAGCCGTGGTCTTGGAGGGCCCGGCGGAACTCGTCTTCGTCCTGCCGACCTCGCTCGAGGTCGGTCTCCCAGTCCGCCGGTTGTCGAGCCCGGGTCATTGCCTCTCACATTCTGGAAGTCGCTCTTCTTCGGATTGCGGGGGGTCCAAGTTGAGGGGCGATCTCCTTTCCGAGCCGACCGCGGTTGCGCTTCCTCACGCGGCGTGCGGTGGAGCGCGGCTGAGCAGGCAACCCCCGCTCCGGCCTGTCGGCACGCGCTGCGGGCGAGCCGGGTCAGGAGGGGGGATCGGCCATCGAGCGGCCTCTCGGAAGTGTCACCCCCGGCATCTACCATCGCAAGCAGATCGGGGGAGACTGTGTCCAGGTCGTTTCATCTGTCGAAGAGCCGGTTCGTTGCCGGGCTCCAGTGCCATCGGTTCCTTTGGTGGTGGGCCCATGAGCCCGACGCACCCGAGCTGACACCCGACGTGTCCGCGCAGGCAGTCCTCGACCGGGGAACCCGGGTCGGCGAGCTGGCATGCACGTACGTGCCCGGGGGGCAGCTCATCGACCTGCCCCACAACGCTTTCGAGCAGCGGATCGCCGCCACCCGCGCCCTTCTGGATCGGGGCACCCCCGTCATCTACGAGGCCTCGTTCAGTGTCGACGGGGTGTATGCGGCGGTCGACATCCTCGAGCGCAAGCGGGGGAGGTGGCACCTCGTGGAGGTCAAGTCTTCCACCAAGGTGAAAGAGGAGAACCTTCCGGACGTCGCCATCCAGATGCATGTGCTGCGGCGCTGCGGAGTCGACGTTTCGCGAGCCGAACTCATGCACCTCAACCGCGAATGCGCCTACCCGAACCTCGAGGACCTGTTCGTCCGCGAGGACGTCACCGCCGAAGCCGAGGTGCTCCAAGCCACCCTGCCCGGCGAAATCCGCGCGCAGCTGTCGATGCTCTCCGGAGACCTCCCCGACATCGCGCCGGGCCCGCACTGCTTCACGCCTCGCGAATGCCCCTTCTACGGCCGGTGTAGCGCGGTGCTTCCCCCGCACCACGTGAGCACCCTCTACCGGGTCAGGCAGAAGGGTGCCGAGTTCGTCGACCGCGGCCTGGAGACCATCGACCAGCTGCCTGCCGGGAGCCTCACTCCCGTCCAGGCCCGGCAGCAGCGGGCGGTACGGAGCGGTGCCCTGATCGTCGAGTCGGGGCTGGCCAGGGCCCTGCGGGCCTTCCGGGAACCTCTCGCCTTCCTCGACTTCGAGACGGTGGGGTTGGCCATCCCCGTGTGGGACGGCTGCCACCCCTACGACTCGGTCCCGGTGCAGTTCAGCGTGCACTATCTGGCGGCCGACGGCTCCACCCGTCACGAGGAGTGGATCGCCGACGGCCCCGACGATCCCCGGTCCGGCCTGGCGGGGCGTCTGGTGGAGGCCTGCCGCGGCGCCGAGATCATCGTGGCCTACAACGCCGGCTTCGAGCGAGGCGCCATCCAGCTGCTGGCCGCGGGCGTGCCCGAACTGGCCGGGGAACTGGATTCCATTGCGACCCGGCTGGTCGACCTGCTCCCCGTGGTGCGCGACCACGTGTATCACCCGGAGTTCGGCGGCAGCTTCAGCCTGAAGCGAGTCCTGCCTGCCCTGGTGCCGGGCCCGGGTTACGAGGATTCGGAGGTAGCCGAGGGGGGCGCCGCCAGTGCCGAGCTGGAGCGGCTCATGTTCCATTCCGATGACATGTCCGAGGAAGAGAAGGCCTCGCGGCGTTCCGCCCTGCTCCACTACTGCGCCCTCGACACCATGGGCCTGGTGCGGCTGCTGCAACGCCTGCGCGCACTGGCGGGCGTGGATTAGGCCGAACGGTGGGCGGCGCAGGCAGGGAGAGCCGGCGGTGTCGGGCGGCCCTGCCGATACTGTGGCTGCGGGCGAGTGGTCGGACACGGGCGGCCGACCCGCCGGGCCCCCGTGGCGCAAGCCGGGACGTGGCCGGGCAGGCGGTGGGGGATCGACGGGGGCGGAGCCGTCCGGCTCCGACCGGTGCCCCGTGGGCCCGGGTCGGACGACGGCGCAGGACTACTCCCTCAGACGCGGGCCTCGCCGGGGATCGCGGTGTCGAGAGACCTTTGGGCCGCTTCCCACGATGACTGCCCGTGGCGGTGCGGGCTCGGGGTCCGCCGCTCCTGCCTCGCTCGATC
Organism: Actinomycetota bacterium; assembly: GCA_016870535.1. Classification (GTDB taxonomy): domain Bacteria; phylum Actinomycetota; class Acidimicrobiia; order Spongiisociales; family UBA11373; genus VGBK01. Next base: position 2,842 of record VGBK01000207.1, read on the forward strand.
ACGATCCCGGATCCAGCAAACACGTACTATGGTAGTACGGTTCTGCCTCCGCTGTAGACTTCTATGCCCAAAATCATACCAATATGGTACGCTTCTACCAGCATGCGAATCCTCGACAGGCTTCTGGAGCAAGCCGCCGTGCAGCACGGCTACTTGACTACTCACGATGCCGCCCGGCTCGGTGTTCCCGCGGTGGAGTTGCGCAAGCTCGCCCAGCGCGGCCGCCTCACCAGGGCGGGGCATGGTCTCTACCGGATGGCCGCGTTTCCCTACGGTGCCCGCGATGAGTACATGAGGGCTGCTCTCTGGCCTGCAGGCCGCGGGGTCATCTCCCACCAGGCAGCCCTGGCGCTGTGGGA
>VGBK01000208.1 GCA_016870535.1 Actinomycetota bacterium
GAAGAGACGACGGCGCAACTGGGGGCCGCCTGTGTCACCGTCGAGGATTTCGAGACGCGGACGATCTGCCCCAACACTGTGGTCAACCCTGCCGGGCAATCCGACGGCGTCTTCGACTACAGCCGGTACTGGGCCGCCGTCGACCCCGAGCACGCGGGCGACGAGGTAGTCCCCAGCAGCTACTGGGGGGAGGTCACCCTGCGTGTCAGGGCCTACCCCACCGAAGCTGCTCTCCTCGCCGACCTCGCCGGGTTCGGGACGACTGGCGAGCGGGTCGATGTCACCCCGGAAGCAGTCTGCTACGACCTGGAGCCATCGCTCGATTGCCGCGTGGGTCGGTTCCGTTTCAATGTCGATGCCTTCGATGCCTGGCTCGACGGGATCCCCCCGCTGTCCACACGCGAAGGGCGAGTGGCCGCCGCCCGGGACCTGATCACCCGCCTCCCCAGCGGGCCGGACCTTCTCGGAGCCGTCGGCCTGCGGGCTACCGCCCCTGGCTACGCATATCACGATCAGTCCTTCGCCAACGACGGCGGGTTCGCCTCGGTCGAGGTTTCCGGCGTGGTGGTAGACGACGCCACGGGCGCCCCAATACCAGGCGCCACGGTGGAGATCCTCAACGGCGCCACGGCCACTCCGGCCACCACCGGCCCCGACGGCCGCTACCGCCTCCAGGTCTCCTTCCCCGGTGGGATGGGGGCCGGCACGGTTGCCATGAACTTCCGCCTCCCACCGCTGGCCCCCGGCCTGGGAGTGGAGGTAGCCCCGGCCTTCCTGTCGGCGGTGGGTGATTCTGTGCGCATCGGGGTGACGCTGTCGGATCCAGCCGGGGCTCCTCTAGCCGGGGCCCTGGTGCGCTTGGTGGCCCTGTCGGTGGGAGCGGTCGGTGCCGAGGGAACCACGGGAGCCGACGGATTCACCACCTTCGAGGTGTACCACCTCGACGCGTCCATCACCCAGTACCGCTTCCAAGTGGAAGGCAACGGCCAGCAGCGCGAGGTTCTGATCCCGGTGGCGGCGATCGCCTTCGAGGTCAATCCTGCCACCGGGGTGCCCTACACGGGGGTAGCGGCCGACGGCGTGTCGACGCTGCGTCTGGGAGTGTCGGTGCCGGGGCTTCCCGGAGGGGAACTGACCGCCCGGGCCACCCTCGGCAGCCTGCGCCGCGAGGGGGCAGAACAGCCTCTCGTTGCCGCCGAGAGCGTGCCGCTATCTGAAGCGGGGACTGCCGGCCTCATCTACACGCCGCCGGAGTACCTGACCGAACCGGGGGCGCTGCAGCCCACCCCCCACAGCGACGAGGGCCAGGCCTGGGGGCTCCCCGACACGGTGACCGTCACCCTGCGGGCGCCCGACGGCACCGAGGCCGTCATCCCCGTCGAAGTGCAGGCCTACCGGCCGCCCGTCATGCTGGTGCACGGATTCATCGGCACCGCCGACACCTGGGCGGCATTCGACGACCGCCTGCGCCAGGGCCACTTCGATACCCAGCGCGGCCGGTACTTCGGCGCCGACCCCGACGACATCCCCGCGCAGGCGGCGGTGCTCGGGCAGAACATCACCCGCCGGTTGCAGGCCTACGCCACCGCGGGCATCAGGGCGGCTCGGGCAGACCTGGTGGGCCACAGCATGGGCGGCCTCATCAGCCGCTACCACATGTCCGACCCGGCGCATCAAGACGTGCGCAAGATCATCATGGTGGCCACGCCCAACCACGGCATCGGGCCGGTAGACGAAGCCTTTGCCGAAATCGCCGCTGCTCTGTTCGGCAGCCACGATGAAGCCGCCGACCAGTTGTACTGGGACTCGCCCTTCTTGCGCCATCTGAACTTCGGCGAGCAAACCGGTGCCCACCTGCGCCCCGACGTGGAGTACGCCAGCCTCTACGGCACCTGGTCCGCCGGGTCCAAGGAAGCGCTGGTGCTGAAGGCGGGGGAGGCAGGCCTGGTCGCCGCCGGCCCTGCCGGCTCCTTTGCCGGGGCCGCCGGGGCCGCCCTGCTCCTGGAGTCCCAGTCGGACGGGGTGGTCACCGCCGCCTCGGCGCGTCTCGACGGAGTGCAATCCCGGTACTTCGCCGGCGTCTGCCACTCCCCGGCCTTGCCCTCCGTCTACTGCAGCGACCCGAGCGTCACCCTGGACCCCCGCATCTGGCAGGCAGTGGAGGAGTACCTGCTGCAGCGCATCTACCCGGGCGACCTGGCCGGTTCGACCATGCAGGTCCGCTTCGAAGGCACCGCGGAGATCAGGGACTACGGAGACGAAGTTGCCTCGTGGCGCCGCCTCGAATCCTCCCCTGCGACCCTCCGTACCTGGCAGGTCCTGCGCACCGCTGCAGACGGGCGCGCCATGGTCTCCCTTCGCATCGGCGGCGCGGAGTGGGGCCGCATCGATCTGGACGCCAACGCCGAGATCCTGGTGGATTACGCCCTACCCCAACAGGTGAGGTTGTGGCACCGGGCGGGTCGCATCCGGGTCAGCGCCTTCTCCCCCTCGGGCGACTTCCTGGTGGAGTACGCCGCCGAGCGCGCCGGCTCCATCCTGGAACTGCGCCCGCGGGCCCGGGTGGCCGGAATCGGCACCCAGTTCGCCCTGGATGCCGGCGACACGATCGGCGTGGAGGTGCTCCAAGGCCTGGTCTACACCGACTCGGGCCCGAGCGCTCCCGGTGCCGTGCTGGTCGAGGCGGGAGGCGCCATCTCAATCGGAGCCGACCGAACGGTCACGCCCACCGCCGCCGGCACCGACAACTGGTGGGAGGCTGAGTTCTATCGAGACGGCAAGGGGAACCGCCTGCTCTGGCTGTGGGTAGTCGCGGGCGTGGTGCTGCTGGCAGTCGCCATCTCACTGGTCCTCTTCTTCCGAGCGCGCCGCTCCCCTCGCCCCCGGGCGACGGGCCCGGCCGGCGCCGCAATCCCGCCCCTCCTGTTCCTCCTCGCCGGACTCGGGGCGGGTGTCCTCGTCGCCCTGGTCGTCTGGCTCATCGCACGGACGCTGTAGCGCCGCGGCGCGGCGCCACTGCCTCTGGGCATAGGCGCTACCTTTCCCTCCCAGGAGGCCAGATGAATACCAGGGAAGCCACCTTCGCCGGCAGTGAGGGGAGCGTCTTCTACCGCGCCTGGGAGCCGGCCACGCCGCCGCACCGCATCGTGATGCTCATCCACGGCTACGCCGAGCACTCCGCTCGCTACGCCC
>VGBK01000209.1 GCA_016870535.1 Actinomycetota bacterium
CCCTGCTGGCCTTCGGGCCAATGGTGATCGCGCTCTATGTGGCCTTCCTGGCGGCAGGCGTGCTGTTGGCGCCGCAGTGGATCGACCGCGAGAAGCTCACCTTCCCTCTGGTGCAGCTGCCCCTCGACCTGAGCGAGGACGGCGGCGGCCGGGCGCACCCTTGGCGGGGCTTCTTCCGCAGCCGCGCGATGTGGGTCGGGGCGGTGATCCCCGTGGTCTGCCATAGCCTCAACGGGCTGCACCGCTTCGTGCCCGCGGTGCCGGAGATTCCCCTGCGCGGGATCGACCTCAACCGCTTCCTCACCACGCGCCCTTGGGTGGCCGCCCAGCCGCTGCGGATCGACATCCACCTGTGCCTCATCGGCTTCGCGTTCCTGTGCAGCCGCGACGTGCCTACGAGCATCTGGGTCTTCTTCGTGATCGCGAAGCTGGAATCGGTCTTCGGCTGCGCGATGGGGTGGACCGCCGGTCCGCCGAGCGTCTGGCTCAGAGACATCGAGTTCCCGGTGCTCGTCGCGCAGCAGGTCGGCTCGACGCTGGCCTTCCTCGGGCTGATGCTGTGGGCCGCGCGGGGCTACCTGCGTGACGTGTGGCGGCGCGCCCGCGGGCCGACGCGCGAGGGCCGCTGGCAGCGCCTGAGCCTCATCACTCTCGGCGTGACGCTGGTCGGCCTCTGCGCCTGGTCGATCGCCGGCGGGATGCAGGCGTGGCTCGCGCCGGGCCTATGGGTGCTCACCCTTGCGTTCATGGTTGTCGCGCACCGGATGATGGCCGAGGGCGGCGTGAACCTGCTGTGGGATGCGCAGAGCGGACCGAACTACCTGATCTACGCCCTCGACGGCGGCCGGTACCTCGGCCCGCGCACGTGGATGCAGCTCGTGTGCCTGCCCTACTTCACGTGGCACTTCAAGGGCGCCGTCGGGCCGCACGCCTTCGAGAGCCTGAAGCTCATGAGCGCCGGCGGGCTCGACAGGCGACGCGCGGTTGGCCTCATGGTCGCGGCGATCATCCTGACCGCGGTCGTCAGCTACCTCGCGACCATCTGGCTGGTCCACACCCGTGGAGGCGGCGCGGTGCTCGAGCCGTTCCGCTTCGAACACGTGGGCCTGCGGCCGATGTGGGAGTTCACTGCCGTCACCGACCAGCCGCAGGGCTTCCAGTGGATCAAGCTCGCCGGGATGGGCGGCGCCGGCGCGGTCACCTGGGGCCTGTCGTGGATGCGATGGCGCTACGAGTGGTGGCGGCTGCACCCCATCAGCTACATCCTGGGGAACACCATCGTCGTGTGGTTCATGTGGGCCTCCGTGTTCATCGGCTCGGCCGCCAGCTGGCTCGTCGTGCGCTACGGCGGAGCACGTGGTTACCGCGCCGCGCGGCCCTTCTTCCTCGGCCTCATCTTCGGCGACTTCCTCATGCTCGGCCTGTGGACCATCATCACCGCCGCCACCGGCACGCGGGACTTCCAGCTGTTTGTGATCTAGCGGCCCAGTGGGTGCCCTGAGGAGGGAAGCCGAGCGGACGGGGGAATTCGGGGACACGATCCCAATTCGGTACGACTGAATTGGGTCATGTCCCCGAATTCCCGGACCGCCTGGGGTGTGCTCGATGAAAGCGCTACGGTATCACGGAGACAAGGGGCTGAGGCTGGAGGACCTCCCCACGCCAACGCCCGGCCGGGGCGAGGTTCTCATTGAGGTGCAGGCGGTCGGCATCTGCCGGACCGACATCGAGATCGTCGAGGGCTCACACCCCTTCTACGTGGACGGCGGCCCGGAGCAACCGTTCACGCCCGGCCATGAGTGGTCGGGGATCGTGCGCGAGCTGGGCGAGGGCGTCGCGGGGCCTCCGCCGGGGACGCTGGTCACGGGCGAGACGGGGATCGGCTGCGGGCGGTGCGATCTGTGCCGGATCGACCAGCACAACGCGTGCCCGAACCGCGTCGAGACCGGCATCTTCGGGCGAGATGGCGCGATGCGCGAACTGCACGTGCACCCGGCCCTGCTGACGTACCCCTGCACGGGCCTGTCGCCGGATGAGGCCGCGCTGGTCGAGCCCGCCTCGGTCGGCGTCTACGCGGCCAAGCGCGCGAACGTGCGCCCCGGTGACCGCGTGATCGTCCTGGGCGGCGGCTCCATCGGCCAGATGGCGATGCAGGCCTCCCGCGCCTTCGGCGCCACCGAGGTCCTGCTCGCCACCCGCAGCCCCGAGAAGCTCGCCCTCGCCCGGCAGCTCGGCGCCGATGCAACCTTCGACGCGAGCGCCCAGGACTTCGTGCCCCAGGTCATGGAGCACACGCATGGCGACGGCGTCCACGTCGTCATCGAGGCCAGCGGCAACATCCAGAGCCTCCACGATGCGATCAAGCTCGCCCGCCCCCTCGCGCGCATCGTCATCCTCGGCGTCTTCGACCAGCCCTGGGTGCAGACCATCGGCGTCCTCGTCGCCAACGAATACACCATCCTCCCCACCGTCGGCAGCCCGGGCGTGTGGCCCCTCACCATCTCCCTCATGGAGCGCGGCCGCATCCAGGCCCAACCCCTTATCTCCGGCAAGTTCCCCATGGACCAGTACCAGGAGGCCTTCGAGGTGGTGGGACGAGGAGGGCCGAGGGTGCTGAAGTGCTTGGTGATGCCGCAGGGGTGAGCCTTGAGATACGCGGTCGTGATCGAGAAGGCCGGTGGCAACTACTCAGCCTACGTGCCGGACCTTCCCGGCTGCATCGCCACCGGCGACACTCCCGAGGAGACGGAGCAGGAGATCCGTGCCGCCATCCGCTTCCACCTTGAGGGGTTACTCGAGGGCAACCTCCCGGTCCCTGAGCCGACGACGGTGTGCGAGTACGTCGACGCGTGATCGTCATCGCCCCCTCGTCACCGCACCGCGTGGATTGGGGCCTCCGGTGTTCCAGGGGTTGGGGCCCGTGGCAGGCCGAGGCGGGAAGGGGTTCGTTCGTCCCCGCTGTCGCGCATTGCGGTGCGAACGGCAGCCGTCAGACTGGGGGGCCGCGGCCACGGCCGACCGACGCGGGAGATCACGGGGGGGACACACAGAACGCCACCCTAGCCTGGATCATTCATGACCCCTCGGCGAGCAGTTGACCGAGGGCTTGGAGTCGGCGTCGTGTGGCGCTCGGGTTGTGGCAACGGTGGTTCGCGCGCCCGAGGGGGTAGCCAGGGGCAGCGATGGGCCC
>VGBK01000210.1 GCA_016870535.1 Actinomycetota bacterium
GGCGCGTCCAGGCGCACGATGACGAACTGCCCGGGGCGGGCCCTGCGGGCGACGTGGGGGGTCTCGACCACCATCTGCTTGATGGCCGGGGCGAGTTCCTGCTTCTCCACGATGCGGTACACGCGGTTCTCCTGCGGCCTAGATCGCCGGCTGACTCCGGCCCTGTTACCCGCTACCCCGTCTCGACCGGATGATAGAGGGGCCGTGATACATTCCCGCAGTGACCTGGCGGCCCACTCCTCTCAGCATCGGGTCGTGGGCGCTGTACGACCTGGCGAACACCATCTTCGCCTTGGGAGTGGGGTCGCTGTACTTCGCCTCCTGGCTCACCGACAACGTCGGAGGCCTGCCCGCGCCGCTGCGGGGCAACGGTGACGCCGACCTGGCGCTGGCGGTGGCGGTGAACGCCGCCATGGTGGTGGTGATCGTGCTCAGCCCCTGGATCGGGGCGCGCAGCGACCATCGCGGCCCTCGCGCCCGCTACCTGCTGCCGGCCACCCTGCTGGCGGTGACGCCCACCTTCTTCCTGGCAACCGCCCCGCCCTTCGCGTCGCTGGCCCTGTACTCCCTGGCCCTGGTGGGCTTCAACCTGGGGTCGGTGGTCTACGACGCCATGCTCCCCGACGTCAGCACCCCGCAGAACATCGGCCGGGTGTCGGGCCTGGGCATCGCGGTGGGCTATCTGGGGTCGCTGGCCGCCTGGGCGATCGGCAAGATCCTCCTCGACTCTCACGGCTACCCGGCGGTGTTCCGGACGATCGCGGTGGCCTTCCTGGCCTTCGCCCTGCCCGCCTTCTTCCTGGTGCGCGAGCGGCCGCGGGCGCCCGTCCCCGGGCCGCTGCCGCGGATGACGGGCAGCCTGCGCCGCCTCATCGAGGCTTGGCGGCGCACCCGCCGCTACCGCGGAGTCACCCGCTTCCTGGTGGGACGCTTCTTCTACACCGACGCGGTGAACACCCTGATCGCCGGCTTCCTCACCATCTACGCCATCGAGGAGGTGGGGTTCAGCCACGCCCAGGTCCAGGACCTGCTGATCGTGGCCATCGCCGGGTCGGTTATCGGGGGGTTTGCCGGGGGCCGCCTGGTGGACGTGGTGGGGCCCCGGCGCCTGCTCCACTGGACGCTGCACCTCTGGGTGGTGGCCTTCGCGGTCGGCATCGCCGCCGGGGCCACGGGGTCCCAGGCCCTGGCCTGGCCGCTGGGCGGACTGGGCGGCCTGGCCCTCGGCTCCACCTGGGCGGCCGACCGGGTGTACATGCAGCGGATCTCTCCGCCGCGCCACCTGGGCGAGTTCTACGGCCTCTACGCCACCGTGGGCCGCTTCGCCACCATCCTGGGCCCGCTGCTGTGGGGCCTGGTGGTGGCGGTGCTGGGATGGCCTCGGGAGGCAGCGCTGGTGGTGCTCACCGTGCTGCTGGTGACCGGGAGGGTGATCCTGCAGGGGGTGGACGACCGGCCCCGCGAGTGGAGGGGGGCCGACGTGGCCGCCGAGGCGTGAGGCCGGGGGCGGCTACCTGCCGGCTTGCTCCTCGCGCCAGTCCAGCCAGCCCGGGTCGAGGTCGGCGACGAGGTCCTCGCCGTTGAGGGGGGTCTCACCGGAGTCGTCGGTGCGGGGTGGGAGCGATCGGGCGGCCTCGAGGCCGGGAGTTCGGTTCGCGAATCGGGAGTTCATGGTGAGCATCACCGTAACGGCCCGCCACTCCTGACCAAGCCCCCTCCTGTGAGCCGCTCATGTTCGCCCCGGCGATCGGGCGCGAGTTGCCGACGGGCGCGACAGAAGACGGGGCCCCGCCTACCCTGCGGGGATGCGGCGGCACGGCGCGGCCCCAGTCCTGGCCTCACTCCTGGCCGCCTGCACCGTCTCTTCGCCGGGGCCGACCCCGGCGGTCCCCATCAGCCGCGGCTCCGACCTGGCGGTGGCCGCCGTCACCTTCATCCCTCCTTCGCCCCGGGTGGGGGAGTCGGTGACCGCCGTGGTGGATTGGGTCGACCTGGGCGGTGACGCGCCCTTCCCCGTCCCCGTCACCATCGACCTGGTGCTGCAACCCGAGTCGCTGGGACGAGTGTGCTCGTGGGAGACGCTCGAGGCCCTGGGGACGGTCAGTTGCGAGTTCCCCGGCTGGACGGAGCCGGGCACTTACCGTTGGGATGCCTGGGTGGACAGCCTCAAGGTCGTGGAGGAGCCCAATGAGGGGAACAACACCCTGGGCGGGACGATCACCGTGGAGGGTTAGGCGGCGCCGGGGCCGGATGATCCCGGCGGTGCTCGCCTGCCTCCTGGCCGGGTCGGCCCCCCTGCCGCCGGCGGGAGCGAGCCCGGTGGTGACCTGCCGGGGGGTGGCGGCGACCATCGTCGGGACTCCCCGAGACGACGTGCTGATCGGCACCCCTGGGCCCGACGTCATCGTGGGCCTGGGCGGCAACGACGTGATCGACGGCAGAGGAGGCCGGGATCTGCTGTGCGGCGGTGAGGGGAACGACGTGCTGCGCGGCGGTGCCGGTTCCGACATCCTCGATGGGGGCCCCGGGTTCGACCGCCTCTACGGAGGGCCGGGGCGCGACGTGCTGCTGGGCGGCTCGGGAGGCGATCGCCTCTACGGCGGGAGGGACGCGGACACCTTGTACGGCGGCCCCGGCAACGACCGTCTCTTCGGCGGCGGAGGTGCCGACCGGCTGTACGGCGGGCCGGGCCGCGACCGGGGTGACGGCGGCCCCGGTCTGGATTCCTGCCGCACCGAGCGGCGGGCCGCCTGCGGGGGGACGGTGGCCCCGGCCTGCCCTCGCGGCGTGGGCTGCGGTCGCCCGGCGGCGCCGGGGGTGCTCGACGTGCCGCTGGTGGTGCAGGAGCCTTCCGGGGTGGCCCGCTCCGGGGCGCCGGTCACTTCGGGGATCCCGATCCCGCGCCTGGTGGGGCTCACCGCCACCAGCCGCCTGCGCCTGCTGGATGCTTCGGGTCGACCGGTGCCGGCTCAGTTCACCCCCCTGGCTCGCTGGGGCGGGGCGCCCGACGACTCCTCGGCGCCCATTCGCTGGCTGCTGTTGGACTTCCCCGCCGATTTCCCCGCCGGCGGGCGCGCCGCCTTCCGCCTGGTGAACGCCGGGGGCCCGGCGCCCGCCGCCGCACCTCTGGAAGTGCGAGACCTGCCCGGGGCGGTGGTGGTGGAGACGGGCGCCGCCCGCTTCAGCA
>VGBK01000211.1 GCA_016870535.1 Actinomycetota bacterium
ACAGCCCGGCGAGAGTGGCGATGCTCATCCCCACCTACAACGAACCTGAGGATGTCCTGCTGCCGGTGATCGCCGCCGCTCTATCGATCACCCCACCTCACGAGACCTGGGTACTCGACGACGGCAACCGGCCCGGCATCGAACTGCTGGCCCACTCCCTGGGCGCCCGCTACCTGGCCCGAGAGGAGAACACCCACGCCAAGGCGGGCAACATCAACAGCGCCCTCCGGGTGATCGAAGCGGATCTGATAGCGGTCATCGACGCCGACCACGTGGTCGGATCCGACTTCCTTCACCACACCCTCTGCTACTTCGACGACCCCCAGGTGGCCGTGGTCCAGACGCCGCAGGACTTCTACAACACCGACTCCTTCGAGCACGGCCGCCGGCAGAGACGCCGGTTCAACGAGCAGGCGGTCTTCTACCGCGTCATTCTCCCCGCCAAGAACCGCTGGAACGCGGTGTTCTGGTGCGGCACCAACGCCCTGGTGAGAGTGAAAGCCCTAGAGGAGGTGGGCGGGGTGGCCACCGGATCGGTCACCGAGGACATCCACACCTCGATACGCCTCCACCGCCGCGGCTGGCGCATCGTGGCCCACAATGAGGTGCTGGCACTGGGCCTGGCGGCTACCGACGTCAATCAGTACGTGCTCCAGCGGCGCCGGTGGGCCCGGGGCGCCCTGCAGGTGATGCGGATGGAGCGGCCCGTGACCGGGCCCGGCCTCACCCTGCCCCAGCGCCTGGCCTATGCGTCGACGCTGCTGGGGTGGTTCGACGCCTGGCGGTCGCTGGGGTACATGGTGCTGCCGATGGTGGTGCTGGCCACCGGGGCCCTGGCGATCCGGGTCCCTCTGAGCGTGTTCGGGCCCGTCTTCCTGATCACCTTCCTGATCCAGTTCACCGCTTTCCGCTTCCTCTCTCGCGGCTACTACCCGCCGGTGATGGCCACGGTGTTCGAGACCCTGCGCATGCCGGCGGCCCTTCCGGCCACGCTGGAACTCCTGCGGTCCGGCGACCGCCGCTTCAAGGTCACCCCCAAGGGCAGGATGAGCGATGGGCGCCACCGGATCCCCCCGCCCCGGCTGCTGCTGGCGCTGTTCGGCCTCGGGGTGCTCGTACTGGTCTGGTTCGCCCTCACCCTGAGCGGCCTGACCCCGCTCCACTATGGCGAACCGGGTGCGATGTTCGGGGGTGCCGGGTTCCTGGTGCTCAACCTGGCACTGCTGGTGGCGGCCGCCTCACGGGCGTCGTCTTCGCGGTTCTCCGGCGAGCGACGCGCCAGCGTGCGCTTCGACCTGGACCGGGCGGTGCGTCTCGACGGCCACCCGGGCCGCATGCGGGACGCCTCGCTCGGCGGGGCCCGCCTCCTCATCGAAGGTGACTTCCCCCGTTTCGCGCCGGAGTACCGGGGCAGGCTGGTCGTCGACGGCTTCGCGCGCCCCCTTCCGGCGAGGGTGGTGCGGATCTACGGCCGCTCTCCGGAGGGCACGCATCTCGGCGTCTGCTTCGACATTCGTACCCCGCGGGTCCGCGCCGACCTGGCGCTCTGGCTCTTCCGCCACCTGCGCCGGGAAGAGGAGGCAGCCTGCCCGCCGGGGAGCAGTCGTTCTCCCGGCCGACCTCAGGTGGCAGCGGCAGCCCGGTCGGCGACCGGGGCCGCGGCATCGCCCCGGTGAAGGCCTGCCGGACGCCGCCCACCATCCCGCCGGCCGACTCGCCGAACTCCCACTAGACCGTTCGGCTCCGCCCGGGGGCGACGCGGTCCTGCCGCGGCACGGCGGAATCGAGACCGGTCTCCGCCGACGAGCGACTCCGTGGCCCCGCCCCCCGCGGGTGAGGTGGGCCTCCTCCCCGGTCCCCGACGCCCGAGCAGACGGCAGGGACCATGGATGCGCCGGGTAGGGGCGCCGCGATCCTGTCGACAGCATCCTCCGGACGGCGACCCAACCTCGATTGACGGCAGCGTTCTGCGGCGCGGCACCCGCCTGCCGGGCGTTCGTCCAAGGCCGGGCGCTGCTCTGCAGCGGTGGCGGAACCTGCCTCGTGGCGACCGGGCATTCCTCGAGAAGCGCCGCCGGAAGGCGGCGCTTCTCGGACGAGGCGATCGAGTCCCCGGCCCTGCCGGCCCCCGGGGTGGAATTCCCGTTTCAGAACGCGGCCCCCTTCTGGCGATACATAGGCACAAGACCCCGGAGCGGACTGCAACCCATGACCATCGATGAGCTCGTCGGGGAGAACCTGCGCCGCGCCCGCGAGGCCGTGGGCGTCTCCCGGCGCGATCTGGCCCAGCGGGTGACCGCCGTCGGCCTGCCGCTCACCGAGGCCGACCTGCTGGGACTGGAAGCGGGCACCACCCCGATCAGCGTCGACGAACTGGTCGCCCTGGGCCTGGCCATGGGGGTGCCCCCCGGGCTCCTGCTGGCGCCCCTCAATCTGGGATCACTCCTGTGTGTGGATGGGGACGGGCGGGCCACCGCCTCCTGGAGCCTCTTCCACGATTGGGCCCGTCCCTTCTCTCCTCTCTCCAAGCCGGGCGCTCTGCCCGCTACTGCCGGGGAGGCCGCTCCGGCCGCTCCGGCCGCTCCGCCTGCACCGCCCCGGGCTTCGGAGAGCGAGCCCCCTCCGGCCTTCCCCACCCCGGCCCGGGCCGACCTCCGCGCCCCAGCCACCGACGTCACGCCGGACCCTCCGCCGGAACCGCCGCAGGAGTCCGTCGCCCGTGAGGCGGCCGGGACCCGGTCTCCGGCCGATCCGGCCCCGCGGCCCGCGCCGGAGCCCTCCCCCCCCTGGCCGCCCGAAGGATCACCCGAGCGCGATTGGGCGCTCCAGGCCCTGCGCGAACTCCACCAGGTTCGCTGAAGGCAGGATGGGGCGGCCGCCGGAGCCGTTCGCGCCCTGATGCGGTAACTTGTGCGGCCAATGCTGGTGTTGCGCCCTCGCAGCCTCGACGAGGCCCTCGACGCCCTGGCGGCCCACCGCGGGGCGACCCTGCTGGCCGGGGGCACCGACCTCATGGTGCGGGCCAACTACCAGGGTTTGCGCCCCGAGGTGGTGGTGGCGCTGCGGCGGGTGCCGGAACTGCAGGAGATGACCGGCAGCTTCATCGGCGCCGGGGTCACCTGGGCTCGCCTGGCCTCT
>VGBK01000212.1 GCA_016870535.1 Actinomycetota bacterium
CTTGGGCACCCGGCCGAGGCCACCAATGCAGTGCTGCGCCCAGTGCCGGCGGCCTACTCCAGGGTGCGGTTCTCGCCCCCACGGCACCGGGAGGAGAAGCGAACTTCTCCCCCTCCCGCCCCAGCGGGAGGGGGTTGGGGGGAGGGAAGCGGAGGGCGCGTGTGAGGTCTGCTTGCGCAGCAACCCCCTCCGGCGGCTCCCAGAGCCTCGCCGCCACCTCCCCCGTCCCCACGGGGGAGAGATCCAGCCGCGGGCCCACCGCGCTGCCCTACCCCACCGCCCGGTTGAACTCCTCGATCAGCCGGTCGATGTCGGGCACCTGCGCTTGGATGGCCTCCCACCAGCCCGGCGCCCAGAGGGCGTCCAGTTCTGCCGCCGTCTTGCCCTGCTGCTCCACCCAGGTGAAGTACTTCAGGTGGTGGATCCGCTTGCGCTCCCAGTACCCCAGTTCGGCCATGTGGTCGATGGTGGCCCCCAGCATCCAGCGGTGATGCGCCACGGCAGCGCCGGTCGCATCGAACGGGCCCTCCTCCTCGCGCAACTCGGCGACGCGCGAGGCGTACAGGTCCATGGAGTCGGTGAGGATGGTCAGCACCACATCCTGCGAGCCCAGTTCGTACCAGCGGGCCATCTTCACCGCCGAGAGCACGTTGGAGATGCCCGAGATGCCCAGGAGCGGCAGGTCCCGCACCAGCGACTCGGGCACCCCGGCCTTCACCAGATAGGCCTTCCCGGCCTCCTCGTTGAACAGCCGCAGCAGGGCCATGGGGGCGGCGTCGTCGATGGCCACGACGAGGTCGGTGTTGCGCGTGTTGTGTACCCAGGGCACGTGCTTGTCGCCGATCCCCTCGATCCGGTGCGCCCCGAAACCGGCGCGGAGCAGCGTCGGGCATTGCAGGGCCTCGGAGGCGGCGATCCTGGAGTCCGGGTAACGCTGCTTCAGCCAGTCGCCGCCGGCGATGGTTCCCGCCGACCCGGTGGCCGAGGCATACCCGGCGAAGCGATCGCCGGCGCGCATCACCCGCTGCAGGGCCTCGCCCATGGCGGCGCCGGTGACGGCGTAGTGCCACAGGTAGTTCCCGAACTCGTCGAACTGGTTGAAGATCATCAGGTCCTGGCCGGAGCGGCGCAACTCCCAGCACTTGTCGAAGATCTCCTTCACGTTCGACTCCGACCCGGGGGTGGCGATGACCTCACCGGCCACCGTCTTCAGCCACTCGAAGCGCTCCCGGCTCATCCCCTCGGGGAGGATGGCCACCGACTCGCAGCCGAGGATCGCCGAGTCGTAGGCGCCGCCGCGGCAGTAGTTGCCGGTCGAGGGCCACACCGCCTTCTGGCGGGCGGGGTCGAACTGGCCGGTCACGAGGCGGGGCGCCAGGCAGCCGAAGGCCGCCCCCACCTTGTGAGCGCCGGTGGGGAACCACTTGCCGACGAGGGCGATGATGCGGGCCGGCACCCCGGTGAGGGCCGGAGGGAACTCCAGGTAGTTGACCGGCCCAAACCCGCCGCCGTGTTCCACCGGTTCGTTGTGCCAGGTGATGCGAAACAGGTTCAGCGGGTCCACATCCCACAGGCCGATCCCCGCCAGGCGGTCCACGATGGCTGCGGGCACCCGCGACGGGTCCACCATCTGCGCAAAGGTCGGGACTCTGATCCCCCGCTCGCGGGCCCGGGCGACGGTCCGCTCCAGGACTTCGGGGTGGACGGTCAGGTCGATCATGCTCATGCCTCCCCGCGGCCGATGCCGTGGTCTGCCAGGGCCCGCTCCAGGGCCTCACGGTCCGCTTCGATCTCCAGGGGGGCCGCCCCCGCCTCCTCGGCGGCCCGGCGGGCCGAGGCCACATCCTTGAGGCCGCTCCCGGTGCTGATCACCACCACCCGGTCGCCGGGCCCCACCAGGCCGTACTCCGCCGCCCGCACCAGGCCGGCCCAGGCGGCCGCCGCCGCCGGTTCGGCGAACACCCCGCTCCCCCGGGCCAGCACCGGGATGGCGGCCAGTATCTCCTCGTCGCTCACCGTGACGAAGGCTCCGTCGCTCTCCTCGACGGCGGCAAAGGCCTTGAGGCGGTCGCGGGGCAGGCCGGCCGAGATGGAGTCGGCCACCGTGCAGGCCTCGATGGGCGCCTTGGTGAGCGGGTCCTCGCCCCGCTCCCAGGCCTGGGCCAGAAAGTTCGAGCCCGCCGCCTGCACCCCGTAGAGGCGGGGCATCCGGTCGATCCAGCCCAGGGCGAGCAGATCGCGCAGGCCCTTGTGGACCCCGCCGATGATGCACCCATCGCCGACGCTGACGAAGACCGCTTCGGGGGCCTGCCAGCCGAGTTGCTCGCAGATCTCGTACGCCACCGTCTTCTTGCCTTCGCTCATGTAGGGGTTGACGCCGGTGCTGCGGTTGTACCAGCCGTGGGCCGCCGACCCTTCCAGGCACAAGGCGAAGGCCTGGTCGTAGGTGCCCTGCACCGCCAGCACCGTGGCCCCGTAGTTGAGCAACTGGGCCACCTTGGCCGGCGGGGCCGAGGCGGGCACGAAGATCAGGCAGGGTCGCCCGGCGGCGGCGCACAGGCCCGAGAGGGCGGCGGCGGCGTTGCCGGTGGAGGCGGTAGTGAGAAGGCTTGCCCCCGCCTCGGCAGCCTTCACCACGGCCAGGGCGCTGGGCCGGTCCTTGAGCGATGCCGTGGGATTGCGCCCGTCATCCTTGACCCAGACCCGGCCCAGGCCCAGGCTCGCCGCCAGACGCGGCACCGGGTACAAGGGGGTGTCGCCCACCAGCAGCGGGGGCGCCGCGGAGCCCGGCTCGATCGGCAGCAGCGGCCGGAAGCGCCACATGCCCGCCTCCGTCGAGTCGACCAGGTCCTCGGGGCCGAACGACGCCCCGATGCGCTCGTAGTCGTACACCACATCGAGGGTGCCGTCCACCCCGTGACGGGGGCAGACGTACTCCACCTCCCCCGGCGGATAGATCTCGCCGCAGACCAGGCAGCGCAGGCCGACGACGTGGGCTATCACGGGACGAGGCGGGTGCCGGTCTCGCCCCGCATGGCCGCCGGCAGGTGCGCCGGGTCGGTGATGAGCACCTCCCCGCCCCCCGCCTCCAGGTAGTCGATGCAGGCCTGGATCTTGGGGGCCATGCTCCCCGGAGCG
>VGBK01000213.1 GCA_016870535.1 Actinomycetota bacterium
CGAGGGCCCGCGCCGCCAGGAAGACCGCCCCGGTGGCGGCCAGGTCGCCCAGGAGGGCGGCCGCCAGAGGACCGGTCCGAGACACCCCCGCCTCGGCCACGGCGAAGCCGACGCCGAGCGCGGCGGCGTACACGCCGCCCAGCACGGCGGCCCCGGCCCGCTTCGACCACTTCCGGCTCCCGCCCACCGGCGGGAGGCTACCGACCGCCGCGATCCCTTCGGCCGGCGGGGCCGCGGCATCCGGTTAGGGTGGCGCCACCTTGCGCCTCCACCCGGTCGACCCCGAACGACGATCCGACGTGCGCCGCTTCATCGCGCTCCCTTTCGCTCTCTACCGTGACTGCCCCCAGTGGGTGCCTCCCCTGCGGGCCGACGCCCGCCTGGCCCTGGACCGGCGGCGCCATCCCTTCTACCGGCATTCCGAGGCGGCCTTCTTCCTGGCCGAGGAAGGCGGGGAGACCCTCGGCCGCATCGCCGTCGCCGACCACCGCAACTACAACCGTCACCACGGCACCCGGACGGCCTTCTTCTGGTACTTCGACACCATCGACGACCCCGCAGTGGCCGGCCTCCTCTTCGACGGAGCGGCGCAGTGGGCGGCAGACCGGGGCCTGGACCTGCTGGTCGGGCCCAAAGGGCCGCTGCTGGGCGAAGGCATCGGCCTGCTGGTGGAGGGGTTCGAGCACCGCCCTGCCCTCGGCCTGGCCTACAACCATCCCTACTACCCCGGTCTGGTGACGGGCGCCGGATTCGAGAAGGACACCGACTTCCTCACCGGCCGCCTGCTGCGCCGGCACCACCTCCCCGAGGCCTTCTTCGCCGCCGCCGATGAGGCCGGGGCCGCCCACGGCTACCGCGCCTTGGCCTTCGCCAGCCGCCGCCAGATCCGCCGCTGGCTGCCCCGCTTCACCTCGGTCTACAACGAGGCCTTTCGCCACACCTGGGAGTACACCCCGCTCACCGCCGAGGAGGTACACGGGGCCGTCACCCGCCTGCTCCCCATACTCGACCCCGGCCTGATCCGCCTGGTGATGCAGGGCGAGGAGATGGTGGGGTTCATGGTTGCCTACCCGGACGTCTCGGCCGCCCTGCAGCGCATCCGGGGCCGCCTGTGGCCCCTGGGCTGGGCGGTGCTCCTGGCCGAGAAGCGCCGCACCCGATGGGCCAACATCAACGGCATGGGCCTCCTCCCCGGCCACCGGGGAACGGGGGCCAACGCCGTCCTCTACGCCGCCGTGGCACGCAGCGTGGGGCGCGTCCGCTTCGAGGGCGCCGATGTGGTCCAGGTGGACGAGCGCAACCGGGCCATGGTGGCCAACCTCACCGCCATCGGGGTGCCCTGGCACCAGCGGCACCGGGTGTACCGCCGCCCCCTCTGAGCCGTCGCGGCCCGGCCCCACCCCGGGGTCTGGAGTGGCGGCGCGCCGGGTGGCATCATGGGCCACCCGAGGCACGGATGACGGAGGCCCCCATGCTGTGGAAGTTGTACGTGATCGCCCTGCCGGTGTTCTTCGCCGTAGACATGGTCTGGCTGGGCCTGGTGGCCAAGGGCTTCTACCGGCAGCAGATCGGCTCGCTGATGCGCTCGCCGGTCAACTGGCCGGCGGCCGTCGTCTTCTACCTGCTGTTCATCCTGGGGCTGGTGGTCTTCGTGATCGGCCCGGCGATGGACCGCGACTCCTGGCTGCGGGCTCTGGGCTACGGCGCCCTGTTCGGCCTCATCACCTACGCCACCTACGACCTCACCAACCTGGCCACCCTGAAGGGGTGGCCGGTGACGGTCACCCTGGTGGACCTGGCCTGGGGGGCGGTGCTGGCGGCGACGGTGTCGGGGGCCACCTACGGCATCGCCACCCGGATCGGAGTCTGACAACGGAGTACCCCGAACCGCCGCATCCGTCGACGAGAATGGCGCCCATGGGCCACGACCCCCCAACCTCGAGCTCCTGCCGGCAACCGGGCCGTCCACGGTGAGCCGCCCCGACTCCCTCCTCGCCATGCTCTCACCGGTCGCCGAGTGAACCTCCCTTTCTCCCTCCAACGACCCTGGCTGCTGTGGCGCGGCGCCCGCACCGACCGCGACCGGCCCGACCTCGACAGCCTGACCGCAATCGAGGATCCGACGGACTTCGTCTGGGCAATCCTCCCCCATGCCGCCCGCACCTTCGCTACCAGCATTCTGATGCTCCCGCGAGCCCAGGCCCGGACCGCCGCCGTGGCCTACCTCTACTGCCGCATGCTCGACACCTACGAGGACCTCAGCGACCAGGCGGATCGCGAGGCCGCCCTGGAGAAGTTCGCCGCCCGAATGACCACGCTGGGGCCGCCGCCGACGATGCCGGCCGCAACTCGGGACGATCGGAACCCGGTCCACCTGCTCCTCGTCGAGCGCTGCTGCCTGGTGGACCGGGTGTTCGCCACACTGCCGGAGACCGATCGGCAGGCCGTCGCCGGACTGGTACGGGCGATGGCCGCCGGCATGGCTTGGGCGGCACGGCGGTTCGCGGAACAGGGGGGAGTGCTGCTCGACACCGACCAGCTCAGCCGGTACTGCCACCACGTCATCGGCGAGCCCATCCTCTTCACACTGCTGCTGCTGGGGAAAGGCCCTCTAGCCACCGAACAGCACCATGACGCTCTTGCCGCCGCCGAGCTGATCCAGCTCGCCAACATCACCCGTGACGTCGAGCGCGACCTGGCTCGCGGCATCGGCTACCACCCGTCGCTGCTCCCCCATCTCGGCAGCACCGATGCCGCCGAGCCGGTCAGAGAAGCCCGCCGCAGGCTCATGGCCCACGCTCTCCCCCTCGTCAACGCCTACACCCGGCTGGCCGAGCGGCTCGCCCCGGGGCGGCTCAGCCTGGTCCGTGCCTCCGCCGTCCTCATGCTGCTTCACACCGACCGCCACTACCGCTGGTGTGCCCGTCGCGTCGGCCGCCCCGACTGGCGAGGCCCCGACCGCACCGGCACGATCGTCTTCGCCTCGGTGCTCGCCGCGTTCTCTCGTCGCTGGGCGCGCCGGGTGATGCGGCGCGTCGAGCGGGACTTCCTCTCGGCGGCGGTCGCCTGACCCTCCGGCAGGGGACGCCACTCCAGAGCCTCCGGAGAACCCCTT
>VGBK01000214.1 GCA_016870535.1 Actinomycetota bacterium
GGAGAAGGTGGTCTCGAGTCGGGTGAGGCCCCAGCCGCCGAGGCCGCCGGCGGCCAGGGCGACCACCAGCACCACGGCCGGCAGCCGTTCGGCCATGACCGAGGCGGAGCCCATCAAGCGGGGCAGTACGCGGTTGGCGGTGTAGCCCATCGCCTCCGCGGGCAGCCGATCGGCCCGTTCGGCGCGCCGATCCAGCAGGATGCGCACCGACGGCACGAAGGTGAGCATCAGCACGAAGGCGGCTCCGATGCCCACCGTGGCCAGTATCCCGAAGTCCGCCACCGCCCCGATCGGGCTGGCCAGGTTGGTGAGGAAGCCGACGCCGGTGGTGACGGTGGCCAGCACCAGGGCCACCCCCACCGTTCGGGTAGCCCGGGTGGCGGCGGCGACCACGCCGGCTCCGCTCCCCACCTCCTCCCGGTAGCGGGCCGTGAGGTGGATGGCGTAGTCGACGCCGAGGCCGACGAGCAGTATCGGGATCACCTGCAGCATCTCGCTGAACCGCCCGATCAGGCCCAGGTAGCGGGGGCCCAGGAGGACCCCGATCCCGTTCATCCAGACGATCGACATCCCGATGGCCAGCACCGCCAGGCCCACATCGGCCGCCGCGCGCCGCAGCGCCGCCCGGCGCGTGCTGCGCCCTCTGGGGTGAACCCAGAAGACGAACGCCAGGATCACCATGATGATCGCCAGGGCCGATCCGAAGAGACGTCCGATCTCGGCCTGGGCCTCCGAGGTGTCCTCGAACAGCAGCGCGAAGGAGAAAGGCTCGGCCTGCACTCCCCCGGTGGAGACGCGGCGCACCGCGTTCGCCATGTCCGCTTGGATCTC
The DNA here is from genome assembly GCA_016870535.1 of Actinomycetota bacterium. Lineage (GTDB taxonomy): Bacteria > Actinomycetota > Acidimicrobiia > Spongiisociales > UBA11373 > VGBK01. Next base: position 832 of record VGBK01000214.1, read on the forward strand.
CTCCAGCAGCGCTCCGTCGGGGTCGTCTTCCAGCAGGCTCAGGTTGAGGAACACCACCATCAGGCCGGCGGGCGAACGGGCGCCGTCGAGGTCGGCCCTGGTGGACACCAGCCCATCGAACCGCGCCGCCGTCTCCGGCGGCAGTTGGGCTCGCGCCGCAGCGAAGGCTTGCTTGACCGCCGCGTCGTCGACCTCCTCCGGTGGCATCCCCTCCACCAGCACGGACCCCAGCGCCGGGCCGAGGAAGCCCACAACGTCGCCGCCCGGGCGCCCGATGAGCAGTTCGCCGGCCCGGCTCGCCTCGACGGCCGCCACCACGTCCCGGTAGACCCTCAGCCCCTCAGCGGTGATCACGTCGCCGCCGGAAGCCCGGAACACCACCTGAACGGTGGTCTCGGTGCTCTCGGCGAAGACCTCGTCGAGTGTCAGCAGGGCGGCGAACTCGGCGGTCTTGGGAGAGAACCCCTCATTGCCCACCGCCCGTTCCTGCTGCGGCACGAATATGCCGAGCCCGGCGGTCACCACCAGCGCCCCGGCAATCAACGCCACCGGGGCTCTCTCGACCGCTGCCGTCAGCAGGTTGATGAAGCGCTTCACGGTCTCCCTTGGGATCTGCGCCCGGCGGATCCGGGCCGGCACCGGCCCGACAGGCTATCCGGCATCGGCCCCCGCTCGACTTGCCGGCTAGCGGGGGGGCCGGGCGAGGTCCGCCACGCGGCGGGCGGCCTCCGCCAGAGGAACCCCCCGTTCCTCTGCCCCGCCCCGCAGGCGGAGGCCCACGGTGCGTGCCGGCAGGTCCTTGTCGCCCACCACCAGCACGGCGAGGTGCTTCTGGGTGAGCGCCCGGCGGATCTTCTCCCCCACCGTGTCGTCGGCCAGGTCCACCTCGACCCGCCGGCCTTCGGCCTCGAGGGCAGAGCCCACTTCGGCGGCATAGGGGTGGTGCCGGTCGGCCACCGGGACCACGGTGGCCTGCACCGGGGCCAGCCAGCCGGGCAGCGCCCCGGCATAGTGCTCCAGCAGCACCCCGAGGAACCGCTCCACCGACCCGAACAGCGCCCGGTGGATCATCACCGGCCGCTCCCGGGTATTGGCCGCCGTGGCGAACTCCAGCGCGAAGTTGTCCGGCTGGGCGAAGTCCACCTGCAGGGTGGTCACCTGCCACCGCCGACCGATGGCGTCGCGCACGTGCAGGTCGATCTTGGGGCCGTAGAAGGCCCCTTCCCCTTCGGCCACCCGGTAGGCCAGCCCGGCGTTGTCCAGCGCCTCGCCCAGAGCCTGGGTGGCCCGGTCCCACAGGTCGGGCCGCCCGACGAACTTCTCCGGCCGGGTGGAGAGGTCGGCCTCGAAGGTCTCGAACCCGAAGTCGCGCAGCACCATCAACGAGAAGTCGAGGAGCCCCTGCAACTCCTCGGCCAGTTGGCTCTCCATGCAGAAGATGTGGCTGTCGTCCTGAGTGAACCCCCGGGCCCGCAGCAGCCCGTGGATCACCCCGGAGCGCTCGTAGCGGTAGACCGTCCCCAGCTCGAAGAGCCGCAGCGGCAGCTCCCGGTAGGAGCGGCTCCGGCTCTGGTAGATGAGGATGTGGAAGGGGCAGTTCATCGGCTTCAGCACGTAGTGGTCGCCGTCGTCGAGTTCCATGAGCGGGTACATGGTCTCGGCGTAGAAAGAGAGATGCCCCGACTGCCGCCACAGGTCGGCGCGCGCCACATGGGGCGAGGCCACCAGCTGGTAGCCGTGGGCCAGGTGGGTGCGCCGGCTGTAATCCTCCATGAGACCGCGCACGGTGGCTCCTTTCGGATGCCACACCGCCAGGCCGCTCCCCAGTTCGGCGGGGAAGGAGAAGAGGTCCAGTTCCGCCCCCAGACGCCGGTGATCTCGCCGCCGCGCCTCTTCGATCCGGTGCAGGTAGTCGTCGAGCGCCGCCCGGCTCTCCCAGGCGGTGCCGTAGATGCGCTGCAGCTGCGGCCGGTGCTCGTCGCCCCGCCAGTACGCCCCGGCGGTGCGCAGCAGCTTGAAGGCCGGCAGGCGTCCCGTTGAGGGCAGATGCGGCCCCCGGCAGAGGTCCACGAAGTCGCAGTTGCGGTAGAGGCTGACCTCGACCCCGCCGGCGCCCTCGGTCTCCTCGACCGACTCGATGATCTCCCGCTTGAAGACCTGGCCCGAGAAGACCTCGAGGGCGGCTTCCTTGGCGACCACCTCGCGCTCGAAGGGTTGATCGGCGGCGACGATCTCGGCCATGCGGGCCGCGATGGCCTCGAGATCCTCGGGGGTGAAGGCCC
>VGBK01000215.1 GCA_016870535.1 Actinomycetota bacterium
CCATCAAGCAGTGCATGAGTGGGGCGGCCGGCCTCCCGCCCGAGGTGCAGCGCCGCTTCCAAGAGGTCACCGGGGGCCGCCTGGTGGAGGGCTACGGGCTCAGCGAGGCCTCACCGGTGACCCACGCCAACCCCCTGGCCACCCAGGACCGCATCGGCACCATCGGCATCCCCTTCCCCGACACCGACTGCAAGATCGTCGACGAGGAAACCGAGACTCGGGTGCTGGGCCCCGGCGAGCGGGGGGTGCTGTGCATCAGCGGCCCCCAGGTGATGGCGGGCTACTGGCACCGGCCCGACGAGACGGCGGCGACGCTGGTGCCCGACGCCGACGGCACCGTCTGGCTGCACACCGGGGACGTGGCGGTCATGGACGAGGACGGCTTCTTCCACATCGTGGACCGCAAGAAGGACCTGATCCTCGCCGGCGGCGGCCTCAACGTCTACCCCCGGGAGATCGAGGACGTCCTCTACCAGCACCCGGCGGTGGCCGAAGCCGCCGTCATCGGCGTGCCGCCCCACTCCCCCGACCAGCGGGTGAAGGCCTTCATCGTCCTCCGCCCGAGCGCCGCCGCCACCGAGGACGACATCATCGAGCACTGCCGCGAGCACCTGGCCCGGTTCAAGGTGCCCAAGTTCGTGGAGTTCCGCGAGACGCTGCCCAAGACCTTCGTGGGCAAGGTGCTGCGCCGGGAGTTGACCGCCGAAGAGGAGCGGCGCCTGGACGCGGCCCTGTAGGACCGACCTCAGGCCGGCTCGCGCCCGACGGCGGCCACGCTCTCGACCTCTTCGGGGAAGGCGCGGGCCAGGCGCGCCTTCCCCAGGTTGGAGCGGACGATCCAGGCCACATCACGGTCGGCGACTGCGGCCCAGCGGCGCAAGAGGGCGAAGCCGGGTTGCGGCGCGGCGGCAGCCACCACGCTCAGGGTGTAGCCCAAGCCTTGCCGCAGCATCCGAAAGCCGGGATCCCGGCGATCGGCGGCGGCCGCGAACCGCCCGAGGATCACGTCGTGCAGGTGCCGCGCCGCGGCGGCTACTTCCGGGTCGCGCAGCAGCGGCGGGTCGGCCAGGCCGGCCGCCACCGCCCGGGAGAGCGGCCAGGAGCCCGAGGCAGCCCAGGTCTCCAGCACCCGCAGGCCCCCCGTCCGGTCGAGCGGCAGGGCGCGCTGGATGGCCTGGGCGGCCGCCTCACGCAGACGCCAGCGGGCATCCTCGGCCGCGCCGCCGATGATCTGCCAGACGCCGTCGCGTCTCTCCGGAACGGAGGCGAAGCCCCCTGCCGCCACCGTGCCGCAGAAGGCGAGGAACTCGCCGGGATCGTTGGTGGAGGCTTCGGTCGCGCCCACCGCAGCCAGCGACGAAGCCAGCCGCCAGGCCGCATCGGCCCTCTCCCCCTCGGCCCGCGCCCCCAGCGCATCGGCGAACTGCCCCGCCAACTCCAGGTTCCCGCGTCGGCCGGGCAGGTTGCTGTGCTCTCGCAGCGAAGCGACCAGCGCCCGGTCGTCCCCCGCCAGGGCAGAGCAGAGCGCCTCATCGAATTCGGCGGCAGGAACGCGAGGCGTGACGGCCCTCCCGGCGGTGCTCACGCCAGGCTAACCCGCCGCCGGCAGCCCGCGGCGGAGAGAAGACGGCGCTCAAACCGGGCCGGGCGCGTCACCGTGCTGGGGCGGATGCCCCAGAGCCGGAAGCGGCGGAGCGCCCCAACGACGGCAAGGCCGCCTCGGACCGGCCCCCCGACCCTCCTACTTGGTGCTGTACTTGCGGAGGAACACGTCGATCGCGCCGCCGTGGGTCTGGTGGGGCAAGGCACCACTGACGTAGCCGGTGACGTAGACCGCGATGTTGTTCGCCGCCACCCCCCGGCCCGCATCCGCGCCGGCGGTACCGAACTGACGGGTCCAGTGGCGCTTGCCGGCCTGGTCGTACCTGCGCACGAACACGTCGTACCCGCCCTGGTGGGTGTAGCCGGGCAGAGCACCCCCGGCATGCCCGGCGACGTACACCCCCGAGGCATTGACCGCCACCTTCCAACCCGCATCCGCGCCGGCGGTACCGAACTGGCGGGTCCAGCGGTGCTGGCCGTCGCGGCTGTAATGGCGCACGAACACGTCGAACCCGCCCTGGTGGGTCTGGCGGGGCAGAGCACCTCCGACGTTGCCGGCGATGTACACCCCCGAGGAGTTGACCGCCACCCCCCGGCCCGCATCCCAGTCGCTGCACCCGGACTGGCGGGTCCAGCGGTGCTTCCCGGCATGGTCGTACTTGCGCACGAACACGTCGAACCCGGCCTGGTGGGTCTGGCCGGGCAAAGCACCGTTGACGGCACCGGTGACGTACACCCCCGAGGAGTTGACCGCCACGGCCTGGCCTCCATCCCAGCCGCTCGTACCGAACTGGCGGGTCCATCGAAGGTCGCCGGGCGCCCGGGAGTCGGCGCCCTCCGCCGCCGGACCGAGAGCAGTCACCACCCCTACCGCCACCAGCAACAAGACCACCCAAACCCGCCGCATGACCGCCTCCTCTAACCGGGGCCCCCGACCCGAGGAGCACGATGCCTGGAGCGTGCCCCACTCAGACGGGGCGCAGCGGCAGCAAAGAGCCGCCACGCCCGAGGGTAGACAACCCCACCCCCCGGCTGCCGAGGGACAGGCCGCGGCGCCAAGGTCTCGGCCGCCCCGTCTCCCTCTACCCTGTCGCCATGCGCCTGCGCCAGCGTCCCTCCCGCCGCGTCGCCGCTGCCCCGGCTACCGCACCCGCATGATCCCCATCCTTTAGGGGGGCTAGCGGATAGGCGGACTGCTCCCCCTCCCGCCCCAGCGGGAGGGGGGCGGGGGGAGGCAAGCGACATGCTCCCCCTCCCGCCCCAGCGGGAGGGGGCCGGGGGGAGGCAAGCTAAGGGCGCAACGAAGGTTGGGTTGTGCGGCTTCCCCCTCCGGCCCTGACGGGCCACCTCCCCCGCTGTGGCGGGGGAGGAGAGGAGGGCGCCCCCTGCCGGCCCGCCTCGCCGCTTCGCCTTCTCCCGCCAACAAGAGAAGCCGATGCCGCGCAACGGGTTCCGCGGTGGGCGCTACTGGGATTGAACCCTCACCCCCCACCACCAGCCCCCCGCA
>VGBK01000216.1 GCA_016870535.1 Actinomycetota bacterium
CAGCCTATCCCCCAACCCGTTCCTCCCCCTCAGGCGGAGGTGGCCCGCAGGGCCGGAGGGGGGTCCGTCACCCCGAACCGGACGGGTTCACCGTGAGGGACGGACCCCCCTCCCCCTCGAAGACTCGGGTACTCCCCTGAGGGGGGAGAGCAGAACCCGGACACACGCCGCAGCCTCTACACCTCCGCCAGGGCCACCGACATGTTGTCGCCGGCGCCATCCTTGAAGGCCGCCTCTATGAGCCGCCGGGTCGGCCCGCGCCGCCTCGAACCCGTGGTGACCGTCCGCCACTGCCGGCCAGGGGGTCACCTCGCTCTGGGCGATCTCGCCCAGGGTCTCATGAGCGGTGCCCCAAAGGGCCGAAAGGCGCAGGCCGCCGGCAGCGTCCATGGGCCCCGACGGCAACAGCGCCCCCGGGCCTCTTCCGGCGAGGCCAGAAGGGGGTCTACCCGCACAGATAGGCGGATAGGCGCGGGCTTCTCGTACCGGTACATTCCGACCATGCCGCGGATCCAGGTGTACCTGCCCGACGACCTCTATCGGGCGGTGAAGGAGCGGGGCCTCCCCGCGTCCGCCCTGCTGCAAGAGGCGGTGCGGGTCGAACTGCGGCGCCTCCAGTTGCTGGAGGCCACGGACGAGTACGTGGCCGGAATCACCGCCGAGGCCGGCGAGCCTAGCCCCACCGATCTGGCCTGGGCCCAGGCCTTGGTCCGCCGCGTCACACAGCATGCCGGGAAGGCCGCCTCCTGACGCGACTCGTCCTCGACTCCGGAGCCGTCACCCGGCTCGCCGAGGGAACCGCTCGCTCAGCCGGCCTCATCAGGCAGTTCCGGTCGCGCGGGCTATGGCCTCCACTGGTGCCGTCACCAGCCCTGATCGAGTGCTTGCAGGGTGATCCCGCCCCGGACGCCCCCGCCAACCGCCTCTTGAAGGCCTGCCAGGTAGTCGAGAGCATCACGGAGCCTCTGGCGCGCCGCGCCGCTGCCCTCCGCACCTACGCCCGCACCGGATCCGCCGTAGACGCCCTGGTGATCGCTGCCGCCGAGCCCGGAGGAACGGTCCTCACCTCCGATCCCGCGGACCTGAACGCCCTGGCCGCCTACGCCGACGACGTCGGAGTCGAACGCGTCTGAGAGTCGACTCACCGGCTGCCGGTCGAAGCGGCCGGGAGGGGGCATCCGGCACCGGTATCATCTCCCCGCAGAACGAAGGAGCGCAGCGTGCCGGCCACCATCGTCGTCGGGGCTCAGTGGGGCGACGAGGGCAAAGGCAAGATCGCCAACCTCCTCGCCCAGGAGGCGGATGTGGTGGTCCGCTTCCAGGGGGGCAACAACGCCGGCCACACCATCGTCATCGGGGAGCAGCGCTTCGCCCTCAGCCTCATCCCCAGCGGGGTCATCTACCCCAACGTGGTCCCGGTAATCGGCAACGGGTGCGTGGTCGACCCGGCGGTGCTGCTGGCCGAGATGGACACCCTGCGCAAGCGGGGCATCGACCCGGGGAACCTGCGCCTCTCGGCCAACGCCCACCTCATCATGCCCTACCACCGCAAGCTCGACGCGGTGCGGGAGCGCTTCCTGGGGCACCAGCGCATCGGCACGACCAAGCGCGGCATCGGCCCCGCCTACCAGGACAAGTTCTCCCGCCTGGGCATCCGGGCCCAGGACCTCTACGACCCCAAGATCTTCCGCGACAAGGTCGAGATGGGGCTCAAGGAGAAGAACCGCATCCTCACCAAGGTGTTCAACCAGTTGGCCATGGACGCGGGGCAGATCGTCGAGGAGTACCTGGGCTACGGGGCCCGCCTGCTGCCCCACGTCACCGACACCTCGCTGCTGGTGTGGGAAGCCATAAGGGCGGGGAAGAACGTGGTGTTCGAGGGGGCCCAGGGGACGCTGCTCGACATCGACCACGGCACCTACCCCTTCGTCACCTCGTCGAACCCGGTGGCCGGCGGGGCGCTCACCGGCGCCGGGGTGGGGCCCCGGGACATCGACCGGGTGCTGGGCATCGCCAAGGCCTACATCTCCCGGGTGGGCAGCGGTCCGTTCCCCACCGAACTCTCCGACGAGGTGGGCGAGCAGATGGTGCAGATCGGCGGGGAGTTCGGCACGGTCACCGGGCGGAGGCGGCGCTGCGGCTGGCTGGACACCGTGGCCCTGCGCTACGCGGTGCGGGTGAACGGGATCACCGAACTAGCCCTGACGAAGCTCGACGTGCTGTCGGCCTTCCCCACCCTGCGCCTCGGGGTGGCCTACTCGTCGCTGGGCGAGCGGTACGACGAGTTCCCCCGCCAGCAGCGGGTGCTGTACAACTGCACTCCCATCTACGAGGACCTGCCCGGGTGGAATACCGACATCACCGAGGTGCGCCGCCTGGAGGACCTGCCCAAGGCGGCCCGGGCCTACCTGGAGAGAGTGGAGCAACTGGCCGGGGCGCCGATCACCATCGTGTCGGTGGGCCCCGAACGGAGCGCCACCTTCCTGCGACAGTGAACCGCCCGAACCGGGAGGCGACCGCATGATCGAGCGTTACTCCTTGCCCGAGATGGCAGCAGTGTGGAGCGAAGCCCACCGTCTTGCCGTGTGGCAGGAGATCGAGGCACTGGTGGTGGAGGCCTGGGCGGCGGAGGGAGTGGCCCCGGCGTCGGCCGCGGCCGCGGTGCGCGCCGCCCCCGAGGTGGATGCGGAAGCCTGGAAGGCCCGGGAGGCCGAGTCCGGGCACGACCTGGCCGCCTTCGTGGACGTCCTGGCGGCGTCGGTGGGTCCCGGCGGGGAGTGGGTGCACTACGGGCTCACCTCCTCCGACGTGCTCGACACCGCCCTCGGGGTGGTCCTGGCCGACGCCGGAGACCTGCTCCTGGGCAAGCTGGAGGCGCTGTTCGAGGTGCTCCGGCGGCGCGCCCTGGAGCACCGGGGCACGCCGATGATCGGGCGCACCCACGGCATGTGGGCCGAGCCCACCACGTTCGGCCTGATGCTGGCAGGTTGGGCCTTCGAGGTTCACCGGCAGCATCGCCGCCTGGGCGAGGCGGTAGCCGGGGTCGCGGTGGGCAAGGTCAGCGG
>VGBK01000217.1 GCA_016870535.1 Actinomycetota bacterium
CGTCCTGGGTGTGCAGCGTCCCGAACACCAAGTGGCCGGTCTCGGCCGCGGTGAGCGCGGTGGCTATGGTCTCTAGGTCCCGCAGCTCACCCACCAGGATGACATCGGGATCCTGGCGTAGGGCGTGCTTCAGGGCTTCGGCGAAGCTCCGCGTGTCCAGGCCGACCTCGCGCTGGTTGACCACCGCCATCTTGTGCCCGTGCAGGTACTCGATGGGGTCCTCGACCGTCATCACGTGCACCGCCCGGGTGCGGTTGATCAGATCGATGAGCGAAGCCAGCGTGGTCGACTTTCCCTGGCCGGTAGACCCGGTCACCAGCACCAGGCCTCGCGTCATGCGGGCAAACTCCCCCACCACCGCCGGGATTCCCAACTCCTCGAGGGACCGGATGTGCCCGGGGATGGCCCGCAGCGCCGCCCCCAGGGAGCCGCGCTGGTAGTAGACGTTGACCCGGAAGCGGCCCCGCCCGGCTACCGGGTGGGAGCAGTCCAGCTCGCGCTCCTCCTCGAGTAGCTCTCGCTGGCGCCCGCTCAGGATGCCGTAGACGAGGGCGCGCACCGTGCCCGGCATGAGCGGCGCGTATCCTTCGATTGGCTTGATGGCGCCGTCCAGCCGTAGCAAGGGCGGCGCTCCCGCCGTCAGGTGGAGGTCGGAGGAGCCCGACGCCAACGCCAGTTCGAGCACCTGGTTCAAGTGGTACCCGGGGTCTTCACCGTCCACCGGCGCATCCCCCAGGCGCAGCCCGGCACCGGGGGCCGCGGGCCGCGACGTACCGGCCGGCCCGTACGCCCGGGCCAGCGCCCGCTCCAGGGTGGCCCGCGCGGCCAGGGCGGGCACGACGCGGCTGCGGCTCACTTTCTCGATCAGCGACAGCTTGGCCCGGTTCATGGGATCGGCCACCGCCACCACCAGGCCGTCGGGCCCATGGCGGTGCAACGGCAGCGCCTGCTGGCCGAAGGCGGTGTCCGCATCGAGGCGCCCGACGGCGTCGGCGTCGGGCTGCCAGCCGTTCCCACCGTCGAAGTACTCGATCCCCAACCGCTCGGCCGCCACTCGCAACACCTCGGCGGCGGCCACCCTCCCCTCCTCCAGCAGCATCCGGGCGGGGTGCATCCCGGCGTTGCCGGCGCGGGCGAGGGTCTCCTCCAGCACCGTCGCGTCCAGGGCCCCCCGCTCGACCAGCAGTTGGCCCAACTGACGCACCGCCTTGGCTTCGGACACGATCACACCACCACCCTCAGTATCTCTTCCAGCGTGGTCTGGCCGAGGAGCACCTTCTCCTGGCCGTCCCGGCGCAGGGTCCGCATGCCTTGCTCCACCGCCACCTTCTTGATCTCGTCGGAGGGACGCCGCTCCACCGCCATCCGCTGGATCTCCTCGCTGACGGCGAGGACCTCGTTGATGCAGAGGCGGCCGCGGTAGCCGGTGCCGGCGCACACCTTGCACCCGCTCGTCCCATAGACGGTCACCGGCTCTCCCTCTGGGGGGAGCCCCAGCTGCATCCTGACTTCCGAGGATGCCTCGCGCGGCTGGCGGCACCGCCCGCACAACTTGCGGGCCAGGCGCTGGGCCACGATGCAGTCGAGCGCCGAACTGACCAGGTAGGCCTCGACCCCCATGTCCACCAAGCGGTTGATCGAGGAGGCGGCGTCGTTGGTGTGCAGGGTGGTCAGCACCAGGTGCCCGGTGAGGGCCGCCTCCACCGCCGTCTTCGCGGTCTCGGGGTCGCGCACCTCTCCCACCAGGACGATGTCGGGGTCGGAGCGGAGGATCGACTTCAGTGCGGTGGCGAACAGCAGGCCGGCCTTGCGGTTCACCTGGACCTGGGTAATCCCGGCGAGGCGGTACTCGACCGGGTCCTCGACCGTGATGATGTTGCGGTCGGGCCTGTTGAGAACGCCGAGGGCGGCGTAGAGCGTGGTGGTCTTCCCCGAGCCGGTAGGCCCGGTGACGAGGATGGTACCGTAGGGCTTGGACAGGGCCGCCGAGAATCGATCGAGGGAGTGGGCCAGGAAGCCCAGGTCGGACAACTGGAGCACCGAGTCCTCCTTGTCGAGGACCCGGATCACCACTTTCTCGCCGTAGATCGAGGGCAGGGTGGCCACCCGCAGGTCGACGGCCCGGCCGGCCACCCGCAAGCCGACCCGGCCGTCCTGAGGGATCCGCCGCTCGGCGATGTCGAGGTCGGCCATGATCTTCACCCGGCTCACCACCGCCCCGGCGACCGTGCGCGGCGTGGTCATCACCTCGTGCAGCACGCCGTCGATCCGGAAGCGCACCCGCAGATCCTTCTCCCCCGGTTCCAGGTGCAGGTCGGAGGCGCGCTCGTTGACCGCCCGGGTGATCAGGGTGTTGATCAGCTTGACCACCGGGGCCTCTTCTACCGCCGCCTCTATCTTGGAGAGGTCCTCCACTACCTCCCCCTCCGCCAGCATGTCGGCGAGGTCGGTCACCGACTCGTCGTAGCGCGCCATGCGCCGAATGGCGTCGACGATGTCGGCGCGGGCAGCGAGGCGCGGGGAGACCCGCATCCCGGTGACGGCTCTCAGGTCGTCCAACACCAGGACGTTCCCGGGGTCGGCCATCGCCACCACCAGGCGGTCGTCCTCGAAACCGATGGGGATCACGGCGTACCGGCGTGCCAGTGACTCGGGGAGCAGGGCCGCCGCCGCCGGGTCGATGGTGATCTCCGCCAGGTTCACGTACGCCAGGCCGGAGTGCCGGGCCAGCATCCGCACCATGTCGCCCTCGCTGACGATGTGCTCTTCCACCAGCACGCGGGTCAGCGGCAGGCCGGACTCCCCCTGCACTGCCGACGCCCGCTCCAGGTCGCGCCGGGTGACCAGCCCCTCTTCGAGCAGCAGGGTAGCGATGTGCTCCGAATCCGCGGCCACGGGGAGAGCCTCCGGTGTTGCCGACTACCCCCCGAATGTCGGCACCCCCCCCTCACCCCTTGAGCCGCTTGGCGGACCGGCTCCGGGGGTGGGCAGCAGCCTTGCGCCCCGGGCCGGCCGGCCGGCCTCAGGCCCCTCGCGCCGCGCGACGCATCACCGCCACCGGAGCT
>VGBK01000218.1 GCA_016870535.1 Actinomycetota bacterium
CTCGACCCCGAACTGGTCACGGTTGGCGTCCACGAAGGCCACTACCTCTTCTGCTGGCGGTCGAGCTCCGCCCCGAAGAAAGACGCCGCACGCTTGAGGATCTCGTTCGCCCGACGCAGCTCCCGCACCTCCTGCTCCAACTCCCGGATCCGCGCCTGATCCCGGCTCGAGGTTCCCGGCTGCCGGCCCTCATCCACGTCGGCCTGGTTCACCCAGGAACGCACCGACTCCACCCCGTAGCCCAGCTGGCGGGCGACCCGCTGCACCGCCCCATGCCGCCCACCCGTCTCCGCCCGCAACTGACGGACCAGCCGAACCGCCTGCGCCTTCTCCCCATCCGAATAGCGACGCGTCGTCGGCTTCCCCGGTGTCAACTCTGTTCCCATGACCCCATCCTCGTTTCCAAGGCCAGGAGTCTCCACCATTCCCAGGGCGATTCAAGAAGCACCCAAGCCTCAAGCCGTGACCACCATCGGGACGCCTCGTCGGCCGATTCCGCTCTCACCTGTCGCAGCGTAGAGACAGCACCCACAAACCGCCCTGCGACGGGTGTACTTAGCAAGCAGCACCCCAGGGTGCAGTTCCCTCCCCCGCGGCCGCGGGGAGAGCAGCGGACTGCTCCCCCTCCCGCTCCAGCGGGAGGGGGCCGGGGGGAGGGAAGCGAAGGGAGCGACCCAGGCCCGCCTTTTCCGCTTCCCCTTCCGGCTCCGGCAGGCCCTCCAGGCCGGTTCTGGCGGGGCGTGGGGTCGGGGCGGGCCGCCACCAACAGCCTCGACTAAGGATACGGGTGTTCCCCGGTTTCGATGCTTCGGACCCGTCCAGGCTCCCGGTGTCTGAGGCCCCCGGAACCCCGGCCGGCCGTCGCCGTGGGCGCCGGGCGTCCCGGGGGCCCGGCCTCCCGGCCTGCCCCCCACCGGCCCCACGATCAGCCCTCGACACCGTGACGGTTTTCGTTGTATATATCAAGTCAAGGGAGACCCGCCGCCACGCCGGGTCCACTCACGAGGGGGTGCCTCTCCGCCATGAGACCGAACGCGCTCAGACTGCCGAATGCTGCCCTGCTCGCCGTCTGCCTGAGCGCCGCAGCCTGCACAGGCACAGCAACGTCAACCTCGACCTCAGCGGCCGTCACTACCACGGGCGCACCACCGACCACCACCCTCCCCTCGACAACCATCGTCTCCCCTTCCACCACAGTTGCCTCAACGACGACCAGCGCACCGGTCGTCTTCACTTTCTCACGGGTAGGCGACGACGTGGTGATGCGCCGTTCCGACGGTTCGCTGGGGCCGTCTCTCGGACCCCCGTTCTGCCTTGCTCATGAGGGTGATGCCTGCGCGTGGAGCGTCATCTTCGCCGCCGAGAGCATGCCCCACGGTGTAGTGGACGGCTTCGTCGGTGATGCTCTCCTGGTGCGTCTGGTCACTCCCGGATCAGCGGACACATACGAGGTCGTGGACTCCGTCCCTGTTGCGGTCGTCACTGGTGCAGGCACGGCGGTATTCCGGCAGGACGGGGAGGGCAGGGGGCACGTCATCGTCCTCAACTGGACCGACGATGGCCCTCTGGAAACCGCCGCGTGGCTTGCCGTACCCGGCTCGCTGTCGCCCGTCGCCGAGCCTCGAGGTCTCGCCGCTTCCATCGGCCCAGGGGCAGAACGTGCCATAGGACCGACGGGGGTGTGGTCCGAATGGGTTGAGATCAGCCGCTCGACCTTGACGCCTCTCGGTCTCTGGGAGTTCTCCGGCTGGATGATCGACGACATCCATGGGATCGCGGTGTTCTCCGACGAACCCGACGAAACCGTCCCGGCCGAGGTGTGGTTGCTGCAACACCTCGGATGGGCACCCGACGGGAGGCCCCTGTGGTGGCTGCTCGACCGATCAGAGGTACCGGCAGGGGTGCGGACGGTCTCTTCGCGGGGTGAATGCTCCGCAGACGATGGCCCGGTCGTATGCGGGCTTGACCGGGAGGCCTGTGATCGGTGCGCTCCGGACGGCCGGTGGGCTGTGGCACTCGGTGAGGGCCTGTTGTTCGTCCCGATCGACCCTGCAGCAGTGACGTGCACCTGCTCCTGCGAGGGGTGACATTGGCAGGCGCCACCCTGGCAGCGATGACACTGCTCCTCATGGCTGCTTCGGCCTGCTCAACCGGCCGACCCGCTGGGGACGATCTTGGGTTCTGGACGGCCCTGGCCTTCCATGCCGAATGGGCAGAGGCATACGCTTCGGTCACCGACATGGCTGCGGCAGCCGATCTTGTCGTCGTTGGCACGATCGACCAGGTCACGGCCGGCAGGGAGTGGGGCGACCCCCGTGAAGCCCAGAACCGTGTCGCTTCCCTCCTATTCACGGTGGGTGTCGACGAGGTGCTGCACGGTGCGATGCCCGACCCCACCGTGGATGCCGTTGCTTGGGAGTACACCCACCCGGCGTACAACCTCAGTCAGATCCAGGGCCGCCTCACCGACGACGGCCTCGTCGAAGACCGAACCGGCACCGTCCAACCCTTCCCCACCAGGCGGGTGCTTCTGTTCCTCAGGCTCCGAGATGACCTCGGCTCGGAGCTCACCGTCGCCCCGGAGGCAGTGATCGTCGCCGGGGTGCCCTACCGGCTGGTGAGCGTCGGGGGACTGGTGGCCGAGACCGACACGAAGGCAGCATTGCCCCTCATGGGCATGGACGCCGACTCACCCCCCGGCCGCCTGCTCGCAGAGCAGGTCGCCGACAGGACCTTCGATGAGGTAGTCGACCTGGCGCGAGGGGAGTGAAGTCCACCACCTGCCCACATGGGGGTCACCCGGCGAAGGGCGTACTCCGCGAGCAGCACCCCGGGGTGATGTCCCTCCTCCCCGGGGGCCGGGGGAGGGTTAGGGGGGAAGGCGGCGCCCGAGCCACGGTCGACGGCTTCCCCGTCTGGGCTGCGCCCCCGGCAGTCCGTCGCCGGCGTTGGTCGACAGCAGCGGGGTAGGGCTCGGCCGCTGCCGAGCAGCCGTCCTCGGCAGCCCCGTGTTGGG
>VGBK01000219.1 GCA_016870535.1 Actinomycetota bacterium
TCGTCCTGCGCCAGATCGACGTAGACCGCGCCGAGACCGGGGCCTACGTGGTGGCGGCCGACGCCGTCGGGGCCGGGGTGGGGGAGATCGTGCTCTACGCCTCCGGTTCCAGCGCCCGCCAGACGGTGCCGACCAAGGATCGGCCCGTAGACGCCGTGATCATGGCCATCGTGGACACCTGGGAGGTGCACGGCGAGACCCGCTACCACAAGTACCGGGAGTGACGTGAAACCCGGGTTGAGCCGCGAGGAGGTCTACGAGACCATCGCCCGGGTGCGGCTCCGCCTGGGCGGCACCGCCGAGGCGGCCCCCGAGCAGCCCCGGGTCCCGGTGGAGATCCCCGAGACGGAACTGGGCGGGGGCATCTATGCCACGGTGGACGAGGCGGCGGCCGCCGCTGAGGCCGCCGGGGAGGAGTACCGCCGTCGCGGCTCCGAGATCCGGGTGGCGGTGGTGGCGTCGATTCGCCGGGCGATGGTGGAGGCGGCGTCGCGCCTCGCCGTGCTGGCTCACGAGGAAACCGGCCTGGGGCGGGTGGAGGACAAGGTGCGCAAGAACCTCCTCGTCGCCACCCGCACCCCGGGGCCGGAGGACCTCGAACCGATCATCGAGACCGGTGACGACGGGATGATGCTCACCGAGATGGCGCCCATGGGCCTGATCGCTTCGATCACCCCGACCACCAACCCCACGGCCACCATCATCAACAACACCATCGCCGTGCTGTCCGGCGGCAACTCCCTCGTCATCAACGCCCATCCGAGTGCCAAGGGGGTGTCGGCCGAGTGCGTGCGCCTCATCGGCCGGGCAGTACTCGAGGCGGGCGGGCCGCCCGACCTGGTGACCGCAGTGGCCCGCCCCACCATCGAAACGGCCCAGTCCCTGATGCGTCATCCTGCGGTGCGGGTGCTGCTGGTCACCGGCGGTCCCGGCGTGGTGCGTGAGGCGCTGAAGACCGACAAGCGGGCGGTGACCGCCGGCCCGGGCAACCCCCCGGCGGTGGTGGACGACACCGCCAACATCGACAAGGCCGCCCAGGACGTCATCGCCGGCGCCTCGTTCGACAACAACATCATCTGCATCGACGAGAAGACCACCATCGTGGTGCGCGCCGTGGCCGACGAACTGCTGCGAGCCATGGGGCGTCACGGCGCCCGCCTCCTCAAGGAGCACGAGTTGCGCAAGGTGGAGCGCCTGGTGTTCGCCTCGCTGGGGCCGCCGAACCGGCCCGGCATCGTCAACGGGAAGTGGGTGGGGAAGGACGCCGCCGTGATCGCCCGAGCCGCCGGGGTGGAGGTGGACGGCGACCCGCGCTTGCTGGTCGCCGAGGTGCCCGCCGAGCACAGCCTGGTGTGGACCGAGCAGATGATGCCGGTGATGCCGGTGGTGCGGGTGGGCACGGTGGATGAGGCCATCGACCTGGCGGTGCGTTCGGAGCACGGCTATCGCCACACGGCGTCCATACACTCCACCAACGTCTCCACCATCACCCGCATGGCGCGCACCATCAACGTGAGCATCTTTATCGCCAACGGCCCCAACTACGCCGGCCTGGGCCAGGGCGGCGAGGGGTTCACCTCGTTCTCCATCGCCAGCCCCAGCGGCGACGGCATGACCCGTCCCCTCACCTTCACCCGGGAGCGCCGCATCTCGGTGGTGGGAGCGCTGAGGATCGTATGAGCCCCGGCGCCCATCCCGCCCTGGCCCTGCTGGAGTTCGGCTCGGTGGCCGCCGGCATCGTGGCCGGCGATGCCATGGTCAAGCGGGCGCCGCTTTCGGGGCTCTGGGCCGGGACGGTGCAGCCCGGCCACTACCTGGTGCTGGTCGCCGGGGACACCGCCAGCGTGGTGGAGGCCATCGACGCCGGGCTGGGAGCGTCGGGTGAGGCGCTGCTCGACCGGGTGTTCCTTCCCGACGTGCATCCCGATGTGGTGGCCGCGGTGCGGGGGGCCACGGTCGCCGGGGCCATCGAGGCCCTGGGCATCGTGGAGACCAGTTTCGTGGCTTCCACCATCGAAGCCGCCGACGCCGGGGTGAAGGGGGCGGCGGTGGCCATCGTGGAACTGCGGGTGGCCGACGGCCTGGGCGGCAAGGGCTACGTGCTCTTCGGCGGGGCGGTGCCCGACGTGGAGGCGGCGGTGGAGATCGGCTCCGGCCGCGTGCCGCCGGGCCATCTGGTGCGGGCGGCCGTGATCGCCAGCCTGCACCCCGAGATGACCGAGAACCTCGAAGGCGACGCCCGCTTCGGCGGGCGGGTCGGCCGCGACTTGCGAGGCCCCGATGCAACTCGGTGAGGTCATCGGGACGGTGGTGGCCACCGTCAAGTACGAGGGCCTGGAAGGGGTGCGTTTCCTGATCGTGCAACCCCTCGACCGGGAACGGCGCCCGGTGGGCCGGCCGGTGGTGGCCGCCGACGGGGTGCACATGGCCGCGCCCGGGGACACGGTGTACTTCATCGGGATCCGGGAAGCCGCCTTGGCCCTGCCGGAGCCTTTCGTGCCGGTGGACCACGCCATCTGCGGCATCGTGGACCACGTGGAGCGGCCGTGAGGATCGGCCGGGTGGCGGGGACGGTGGTGAGCACCATCAACGTGCCCATCTACGAGAACCGCCGGCTGCTGATGGTCGACCTTCTCGATGAACGCGGCCGGGACACCGGCGGCTACCTGATCTGCGTGGATGCGGTGGGAGCGGGCTACCAGGAGACGGTCCTGATCCTCGACGAAGGCAACGGGGCCCGCCAGGTGGTGGGCGACCCCAATGCCCCCATCAGGGCGGTGGTTGTCGGGATCGTGGATCAGTTGTTCGTCGACGGCGAGGTGCAACCGATCGACTGAGAGCGGATCCGCGTTCGGATCGGCTCGGGTCACCGGGCTTTCTCTGTCATTCCCGTCTGGGGTAGGGCTGGTTGTCGTGTGCCTGGCGGTGGTGTTGTCGGCATAGGAGTTGGAGGTTGGCCAGGGTGGTTTCCCCGCCGTCGGCCCAGTGTTGGATGTGGTGGGCGTCGCAGA
>VGBK01000220.1 GCA_016870535.1 Actinomycetota bacterium
CGGCTACCTGATCTGCGTGGATGCGGTGGGAGCGGGCTACCAGGAGACGGTCCTGATCCTCGACGAAGGCAACGGGGCCCGCCAGGTGGTGGGCGACCCCAATGCCCCCATCAGGGCGGTGGTCGTCGGGATCGTGGATCAGTTGTTCGTCGACGGCGAGGTGCAACCGATCGACTGAGAGCGGATCCGCGTTCGGATCGGCTCGGGTCACCGGGCTCTCTCTGTCATTCCCGTCTGGGGTAGGGCTGGTTGTCGTGTGCCTGGCGGTGATGTTGTCGGCAGAGGAGTCGCAGGTTGGCGAGGGTGGTTTGGCCGCCTTGGGCCCAGTGTTGGATGTGGTGGGCGTCGCAGAAGCGGGCGGGCATGCGGCAGCCGGGATGGGCGCAGCCCTGGTCCCGTAGTTCGAGGGCTTTGCGGAGGGTGGGGGGGATGACCCGGGTGGCCCGTCCCATCTCCACCGGCACCGAGTCGGGGTCGAGCAGCACCCTGGAGATGGTGGCGTCACAGGCCAGCCGGCGGGCAGTTGCGGCGCCGATGGGCCCGGGTTCGGTGTCGACGATGCCTTCGCCTTGCTGGAGGGTGTTCCAGGGGAGGGTGACCAGCACCCGGGGGGGACGCCTGCCACCGTTGCTGCCGTCGAGGTGACTGCGGCAGACCTCTACCAGGGCGTCGGCCCGGACCTGAGCGGGGGTGCGGGAATCCGCGGGGTTCAGGTTGGTGGGGTCGGTGAGGGCTTCCAGGGCGTGGCGGACGATGAGGCCGGATTCGGGGTCCAGGTCCCCGGAGAGGTGCAGCATCCCCAACAAGCCCTCGGACAGGTGCAGCGCCCGCAGCTGATGCAGGCGTTTCGCTTCGGCTTCTGCCCCCTCGGGGTTGGTCTGGCGTTTCCAGGCGGCGACCAGCCGGGGCGCCTGCTGCGCCGAAGCCGTCTTCACCTGATCCACCAGAGCCTTCTCATCGGCGGCGAACTGTTCGGGGGCCAGCGCCTGCGCCTGCGCCAGGGCCCGCACCTTGGATTCGGACACCTCACCGGCGCAGAACGCCTTCTTCGTCTCAGGCATCTGCTGCAACGCTTCGGCCACCGCCACCTGACGGCGGCACACCGACCCCGGCTCCCCCGAGATTGCGGTCAGCCAGGCGGTAGTAGACGGGAACCCTCGCCGGCGGGGTAGACCCCGGCGTTCGGCTTCGGTGATCAGGCCTGCTTCGTGGGCTTCCCAGCGGCGCCGCTGCCGCTGTGTCCGGCCCAACTCGGTGACCAGCCCGTCATCGGACAGGCTCTTGGGGGCCGGCATGTCCGGCGTTCCCATCGCAGCGGCGTGTCCGACGCTCACACCGACTATGTATCACCCGGCAGTGACACAACCTACGCCGGGCAGCAGCAAGACCAGATGAGGGCACCTTTGCCCAGGCTGCGGTTGGGGGTTACCCGAGCCGGGTCGAGCGGCGGCGAAGCTCATTCCAGGGTGCGGATCGCCTGTTGCAGGTCGCTGCGATGGATGATTCGAGCAACCAAGATCTCGTCGCCTGCCGGCCGGTACAGGATCCGCCAGTCGCCCACGCGTAGCCGCAGCCAGGGGGCGCTACCGGTGACCGGCTTGATGTCGAGATTGGGGTCGCCGGCGCTCAGGCGCTGGAGCCCGGCTTCGATCCGATCGAGTTCCGGCCCTGGGCCCAGCCGGCGCAGGTCGCGTGCTGCCCGGGTGGAGAGAAGGATGCGGTCCACCCGCCGGCCTCAGCCTTTGCGGCGGATCTGGTCGAACACCGCGGCGGCAGGTCGGGTTCGGCCGGCAGCGAGGTCGGCGTCGGCAGCGCGTCTGGCCGCGGCGTACTCCGGGGCGGTGGCCAGGACGAAGTCCTCCAGGGCGTCGGGGTCGACGGCGACGACGGCGGCGACGGGACGGCCGTGCTTGGTCACGATCATGGGGCTCCCCGTCGAGGAGACCTGGTCGATTACCCGGCTGGCGTTGCGGGACAGGTCGCGAATCCCGATGGTTCCCATCGACCGCCTCCTTCGGACCGCATTGTATATACAACTGTCGTACTTGTCCAGCGCGGGGTGGCTCTCTGGGAGTCGGGGCCTCTGATGACAGATTCACACCGCACCCCACGCCGCCACCACCTCACCCGGGAGCCCACCGCTTTCACACAAGGGAGGGCCTCCCTCGATGCGCCGGTATCCTCGGCGGCCATGAGGCGCTTCGTGGCCACCACCCTGGCACTGCTGCTGGCCGCTTGTTCGGGCGGAGGGGTCACCACGACCCAGGGTGAGACCACCACCTCGTATCCCGTGGTCACCACTCCCACGACCGACCCGGGTGCCGAGTGCCGGCGCCTCGCCGAGGACGCCTACGAGTACCTGGCGTCCGTGGTGGAGGAACTGCAGGGGATCACCCCGGAGCAACTGCAGGATCGCGCCCGGTGGCCAGAGGCCCTGACGCAGATCAAGGCGCAGGGGGAGGAGTTGGACCGCCGCGCCGCCGACCTCGGCTGTGACCGCGGGGCAGTGCAGCAGGAGGTGCTGACGCGGGCGTCGGCCCTGCAGGCGACCGGCCTGGGCGGCCTGCTGCTCGATCTCCTCCTGGGCCGCGTGCGCTGAGCCGGCTCAGCCGGCACTCAGGCGGACCGCCGCCTCCCGATCGAGCAGCCACACCGCATCGCGGCATGCACGGCCCACAACGGCGGCGGGCAAGTCGGAGTCGCCCTCGAGGATCTCGGCGGCGATCGACGCCTTGTGGCTGCCCGTCACCAGGAAGACGGCCCGCCGGGCCGCCGCCAGCAGCGGGAGGGTGGCGGTGATCCGCCAGGCGGCCAGCTGCGGCACCCAGTTGGCCACGAAGCCCCGGCGCGTCTCTTCCAGCGCGGCGGTGCCCGGGAACAGGGAGGCGGTGTGGCCGTCCTCGCCGACTCCGAGGATCACCAGGCCGGGTTGCAGGCCGTGCGGCCCGGCGGGCAGGAAGCGGGCCAGTTCGGTTTCGTAGGCGGCGGCCGCGGCGGCGGCATCGC
>VGBK01000221.1 GCA_016870535.1 Actinomycetota bacterium
GTAGGGCTTCGCCACCTTGACGTTCCGAGGCGACCCCGCCGCCTGCGCCGGTGAGGCCAGGGTGCGATGGCGGGAAGCGGGCGAGTGCTACGGGGCCTCTTTCGGGGGAAGCCTCAGCCTGGAGGCAGGCCTCTCCTGGGTGGAGGCCTGGAGGCTGGTGCCCTAGCAGGGCAGCAGGGCCGTCACGGCATGCCGGCCGCGTCGGGCGGAGCCGGCGGAGAGTTCGCGCCCTTCTGCTACCGCTCGTCCACCATCGACCCTGAGGCCCCCGCGAGCCGCCGGGCAACCGCGACGCACTGCCGGGCTCGGGCCACCGCCCGGGAAGCGGTGGCCGGCGAGATGTCATCCGGTTCGTACTCGGCCCTGGTCTTGAGCGACAGCAAGCGCGCTAGATGCCGAGCTACCTCCGCCCCGTCGACCCCCGACTCCCGCAGCAGGCTCAGCACTTCGACGTGGGAGTCGCCGGCGGCTCGACGGGCCAGACGCGCCCCGCAGACGGCGTCGGCGGCGTTGATGGCGGCGTGGATGGCAAGACTGGTGGCGGCAACCGGACGGCCGGCGGCCAGTTCGTCACCGGCCGCCATCAAGTACTCATCGGCCTTCGCCGCGTAGCGGCGAACCTGGCCTGCATCGACGGGCCTGGTCCGACCCCCGGCCCGGCTAGGCATTCGCCTCGCCCGCGGCGAGATCCTCCAGGCTCAGACCGTGAACCACCACGCCATCCCGGCGGATGTCCTGCCACACGCTCCGCCGGGAGCCCAGCCGGGCCGCCACCTCGGCAACCCCCACCTCCAGAACCTCGATGTGGTTGCCGGTCGCCCGCCGCAAGGCCTCCGACCACTCCCCAAGCGAAGCCCACCACTCGGGGTCTTCCTCGGAGACACTCGCCGGGCGGACCAGGACGGCGTCGATGTCGCTCATCGCGTCGGCCTCGCCACGGGCGAACGACCCGAACACGATCACGCTCACCGGAGGAACGCCCAGGCACGCGGCCCGGCGCCCCATCTCGCTCAGCACCCGGTCTCGCGCCCGCGACAGGTCCAACAGCGGCCCGGCGGCGCAGTGGTCGGGCGACAGGCGGAACATCGAAGACGGCGGCACCTCCCGCCGTTCCACCAGGCCGACCGCTACCAGGCCGGGCAGCACCCGGGAGGCCTGGGCCGCGCTGACCCCGGCCACTTTCGCCAGGCTCCGCAGGCTCAGTTCCCCGGACGCCTCGGCCAGAGCCGCCAGCACCCGGCCCGTCGCTCCCGGGATCACCGACTGCACAGGGCGCAGGAAGTCCATGTCGCCAACGTAGCAGGCGGCTCTCATAAACGGAACAACTGTTTCATATACGACCGATACTTCCCCCAAGCACTCCACAGGCCGCACCCTGGACCGCCGGACGGCCGGGGTCAAGAGGGATGACCCCCGGCCGGCACAGACCGGCCCTCGCCCCCCCTACCCACCCTGGGCTCCGCTGTGACAGACTCCGCCACATGACCGCCCCCGACCCCCTCATCGCCCGAGTGGTCGCCGCCATGAAGGCCGTCGACCGCGACCGGGGCGCCGACGCCGAAGGGGCGCTGGAATGGCTGACCGCAGGCGAAGGCCCCGCGGTCATCACCCAGGCCCGCCTGCAAGAGTTCCTCTGGTACTACCTGCCCACCCGGTGGATGATGGGCACCGGCGAGCACCGCGCCGTCGCCGACGCCCTGGCCGAAGCCCTCGAACTGCTGGGCCTTCCCCGCTACGCCGCCATCTGCCGGTCGGCGACCACGGCGGCCGTCCTCGACGCCTACGAGCAGAGCATCTCCCGGGGCAAGGCGGCCTTCCGTAAGGCCTTTCGGGCCTCGGGCATCGAGCCTCCCGACCTGCCCGACTTCGTTTGGGGGCCGGTGATGGGGCCGCACGAGGCGCACGCCCACAACGCCGTCACCGGTCTGCTCGAGATGGCTGCGGCGGCGGGAGACCTGGTGCCCGGCCGCCGCGGCCGGCAGAAGGAGCGCGAGGAGTTGGTGCGCACCCACCTGAGCCTGGCTCGGATCGAACTCGGGGGAGCCTCCTTCCTGGACATGATCCGGGCGGAGCGCCTGGAGCACTGGCTGAGCCGCCACAATCGCGGCCGGGTCTGGCCGCACCTGCTGCCCGAGCTGGCGCCCCTGCTCGGCCGGCCCCATCCGCCGCCGGCGGATGCCGCCGATGATCCTCTCCCCCCGCTGCGCTGGCTCCTGGGACGCTTGCTCGAAGGCCAGGCCCTGACCCAGACGGACAACCTGAATCGGGCCTTCGTCCAGGAGGCGTCGACCCATTTCGGGTGGTCGGATGCCACCTTCTTCGGCCCACCCCACTGCGAGGACGAACTGGTGCCGCTGCGCCTCACCCACGACCTCGCCCAGCGCATGAAGGCCCTGCGGCGCCGGGGCAAGGCCATCTACCTGAGCCCGAAGGGGCGAGCCCTGCTCGCCGACCCCGGGGCCATGTGGTGTGCTGCGGCGGCCCAGTTGCTCCCCCGGCACGGATTCGGGGCCGCTGTGGGCGAAGTGGCCTTGGCCCTGCCGGCAGTCGTAGGCCCGATGACGGGCACCGACATCTGTGCCCGCGTACAGGAGGCGGTCGCCGACCTGGGGTGGCACGATCGGGACACCGGGGCGCCTCCCGATGAACGCGCCGTCCGCTCCGGCCTGACCGCGCCCTTCAACCTCCTCGACGCCCTGAACCTGCTGACGGGCCGACGCCGGGCCCGGCTTGGGGCGGAGTTGACGCCGACGGGAAGGGCCTTCAGCCTCCAGGCGCTCCACACTCGGGCCACCGGGCCCCTGCCGCCCCTCCCCAGGTGACCGGCTACCCCCGCGCTAGGTCCGTCTCGATCCTCCGCCCGGCCGGGTCCTGCAGCCGGCGGGCGTTCCCCGGCGGGTGGGGGCGGCTCCCGCAGGCCGGGGTGGGAGCCGACACCAGGCGATCGTGAGCCGCCACCTGCTCG
>VGBK01000222.1 GCA_016870535.1 Actinomycetota bacterium
CGATCCCGGACGGTGAGCCTGCCGCACCCAACCGCGCCGAACTCGTCCGCACCTACGGGAAGTTCCTCGGGCTCACGATCATCAACCCGCTCACCGTCGTCTACTTCACGGTGTTCGTCGTGGGCCTCGGCATCGCCGACACGCTGCGCCCACTGCAGGCGGTCGTGTTCGTGGCGAGCGCTTTCGGTGCCTCGCTCTCCTGGCAGACCCTCCTGGCCGCCATCGGAGCCACCGCCCGCCGCCGCCTCCCTGCAGGATTCCGGGTAGGAGCGACCGTTGCCGGGAACCTCATCGTGCTCGCCCTCGCCGTGGTAGTCGTTCTGCGCTGATCGCCGCGCTCACGAGGCGGCTCTGAGGCAGGCTCGACGAGGTTCTACGGCGTCCGGGAACACTCGGTCGATCTGAGCGACCCGGGGTGGCGGCTGAGGGAGTGGAGGCTGCCTCAGGTCAAGGAGTCGACCAGTCGGTGGCGAGACGGGACTGGCAGGGAGGGCACGGGCAGGTCCCCTGCGCAAAGCCAGCAGACACATGTATCAGGCCATGCATCTCCGGGCCCACATGATCCACGAGCGGCCAAAGATCGTTCATTTAGCGCCTGTCGCCCGGGACGGTGCCGTAGTAGCGCCAGAGCGCCCAGGTGATGAAGTCGGCTGCTTGGAGAAGCCGGCTCGCTCGTGAATCAGCGAAGAGGGGGACATCCGCGAGGTTGTTGAGTCTGCCGACTCGGCCAGCGGCCAGTCGCCATCGAGAGGTCCAATCCTGAACCGTTCGTTCAATGACCCTGTTGTCATGGATGGCCAAGCCCTGATCGCGCTGGCCGGTGGCGTGGAACAGGCGCGAGAGCATCGTGTCGAACTTCTTGAGTACCAGCTCGTACGCGTACTGCTCGGCACTTGGGCGCCCGCGCGGGACTACGGCACCGAAGATGGCGGCGGGGTGGGCAGGATCGACCCAGTGGTAGTGGGCGATGCTGAAGTAGGTGCGCCCCAGAATCCGAAGTCGGTCGCCTGGAGAGACCTGTGCCCAGGGGGATGGCTTTCGAGGCCTCGTGGGGCTCTTGATCTCCGACGCGTGGAGTTCGAAATCGGCGGCGCTCAGGCCGAGCGGACCCAACTCGCGATCCAGAAGGGTCTCCAGACGGCGCTGGAAGAACCAGGCGTCGTGCTCATGGACGGCCAGACCTCCCAGGATGAAGACGGGGCTACCGGGATGGGTGCCCGATTCGTCCAAGAGGAGCAGGTACATTCAGTCCACCCCAAGAACAACTGAGGTGCGGCCAGGCCGCACCTCAGTTCAGATCAACGCAGCCGGAGTGCGAAGCAAGCACGCCGTTAGGCATGGCTCTCCGAACCGCATCTGGATTCTACCGCCACCGGATCTCGAACGTCAATGCCTGAGGAGACCCGACCCGAACCCCTACCCCGCCGGTCGCCAAAGGGCTTTGCCGACCGGCACCACCGTCCGGCCGGCCATGCGGTTGACGAGCACCGCGCCGGCGCCGTAGAACGACGACACCGACACGGCCAGCAGCGAGACTCCCACGGGCTCGGCGGGCCATCCGCCCAGCAGTTGGCCCACCAGGAAGAAGATGGCGAAGTCGATGCCGATGAGGATCACGAACAAGACGGTGTTCGTCATCGTCGCCGCCACCGTGAGGATCAGGCTGAACACCAGGAACCCGATGAGGCCGTGGGCATAGTGAGTGGTGTCGACGGCGGCATCGGAGAAGATGGTGATCACCAGGGTCAGCGAGACCGCGTACCACAGCAAGGCGTAGGCGGTGAAGGCGGTGGCGCCGAAGATGTTGGCTCGGCGGAAATCGATGATGCCGGCAATCAACTGCGCCGTCGCCCCAAGGAAGAGCGTCCAGGGCACCATGAGCGACTTGTCGGCAGCCGAAGCCCATCCCATGTCGGTGAGGCCCAGCACCAGGGCGGCCACGGCCAGGCCGATCAGGCCCAGCGGCGCCGGCTCGGCGGGCAGGGTTTCGGGGGCGTTCGCCGCCATCGGTCTTCCTCCCAAGAACGGTCGAGCGACGCTAGCAGGGAGCGCGGTGCCCGGCGCAACCGGACCCGGCCGGAGACCCGGCTCGAACCCTTACGCCTCCGGCTCCTCCGGGCGCAGGGCGGGAAAGAGGATCACCTCGCGGATCGACTCCTCCCCCGTGAGCAGCATCACCAGGCGGTCCACCCCCACCCCCAGGCCACCGGTGGGAGGCATGCCGTACTCCAGGGCCAGCACGTAATCCTCGTCGAGAGGATGGGCTTCCTCGTCGCCCCGGGCCCGGGCCGCGGCCTGTGCCTCGAAGCGGCGCCGCTGCTCCAGCGGGTCGTTCAACTCGCTGAAAGCGTTGGCCAGCTCCCGCCCGGCGACTATCACCTCGAAGCGCTCCACCAGGCCCGGCCGGGAGCGGTGGTCCCGGGCCAGGGGTGAGATCTCCTTGGGGTAGTCCATCACCACGGTGGGCTCCCACAAAGCTGGCTCGGCGTGAGCCTCGAACGCCTCCGAGACGATCTTGCCCACGCCCCAGTCGGCACGCACCTCCAGCCCCAGGTCGTGGGCCTGCCGGCGCGCCTGGTCGAGAGGCATCCCCATGTCCCACGGCAACCCCGTGGCCTCGGCCGTCGCCTCCACGTAACCGACGCGCCGCCAGGGGGGGCGCAGCGACAGGGGCCTGCCCAGGTACTCCAGTTCGGCAGTGCCCGCCACCGCCTCCGCCGCCTCCCCCACCAGGGCCTCGGTCAACTCGATCATGTCGTGGTAGTCGGCGTAGGCCTGATACGCCTCGAGCATGGTGAATTCGGGGTTGTGCCGCGGCGACACCCCTTCGTTGCGGAAGGTGCGCCCGATCTCGTAGACCCGTTCCACCCCGCCCACGATCAACCGCTTCAGGTGCAACTCGGTGGCGATGCGCAGGTACATGTCCTGGTTGAGCGCGTTGTGGTGGGTGACGA
>VGBK01000223.1 GCA_016870535.1 Actinomycetota bacterium
CTCCCCGCCGGCCTCCTCGCGGCTGCGGGTGTAGTCGGCCTGCACCACCGGTTCCATGTAGATGACGTCGGCCTCGCCGATGACGTCGGCGACGTGGGCCGCCTCTTCGAAGACCAGGTTCCTCTCGCGCAACTCGGCCTTGAACTCCTCGGTGAGCGACATCTCGGGCGGCGCCACGAAGATGGCCCGGCTGTCGAACTGGGTGAGGGCGTAGCCCAGGGAGTGCATGGTGCGCATGCGCATGTCGCCGATGCACAGGAAAGTGAGGCCGTCGATGGTGCCCAGTTCCTGCTGCACGGTGAACAGGTCGGTGAGCACCTGGGTGGGATGCTCCCCCCAGCCGTCGCCGGCGTTGATCACCGGAACGCTGGCCCAGCGGGCCGCCTCGGCCGGGGCCCCCTGCTGGAAGTGGCGCATGACGATGGCGTCGCCGTAGTACTCCAGCATGTGGACGGTGTCCTTGATGGACTCCTGGTAGAAGTCCCCCGCCCGGGTCATCTTGGGATCGGCGAAGCCCACCACCCGCCCGCCGAGACGGTGCATGGCCGCTTCGTGGGCCAGGCGGGTGCGCGTCGACGGCTGGTAGAAGGCGGTCACCAGCGTCTTCTGGGCCAGCAGGTCGGTGTTGCGCCGCTCCCGGGCGATGGGCTCCAGGCGAGCCGCGATCTCGAAGCAGTGCATGAACTCGGCGCGCTCGAAGTCCTTCAGCGACAGGATGTCGCGCCCGGCGAAGCTCCTCATCGATACCTCCAGGGGGTTGGCCCCCCTAGTCTCGCGGCAACCCGCCGCCTGTGCCACCGCCGCGGCCGGGCCGAAAGACCTTCGCGCCGCCGGCCCTCATGCCATAGAGTGTGGCCGGCATGTCGCTCACCGGGATCACCTCCTACCTGCGCCCCGGCACCCTGGAAGAGGCCTGGGCCCTGCTCGGCGAGCAGGCCCTCGCCGTGGGCGGCGGCACCGACGTCATCCGCCACTCCTACACGGGGGTGACCGCCCTGGTGGACCTCGGGGCGCTGCCCTTGCGCTACCTCCGCCAGGACGGCGGCTTCGCCGTCGGCGCCACCGCCACCCTCACCGACATGCTGGAGCATCCCGGCCTGGCCGCCCACCTCGACGGAGTGATGGCCGGCATGCTGCGCGGGGTGGGCTCTCCCCTGCTGCGCAACGCCGCCACCATCGGCGGCCACCTGGCGCGGGGCCGCTACAGCGACGTCGTGCCGGTGTTGCTCGCCCTCGGCGCCACCGTCGCCCTCTTCGACGGCACCGAACGGACCCTGGCCCTGGCCGACTACTACCGGGAGGGCGGCCACCGCCGTCGCGACCTCATCACCGAGGTCGGCATCCCCGCCGCCGGCGCCGACACCGCCGCCGCCTTCCTCAAGTTCACCCGGGTGGCCTTCGACTTCGCCCTGCTCAACGTGGCCGTCCTGGTGCGCCGGGACGTGGCGGGGAAGGTGAGCGAGTGCCGGGTGGCGGTGGGCGAGACCCCCGGCCTGGCCGCCCTGGTGGGCCCGGCAGCCGACTGCCTCCTCGGGCGGACCCTCGCAGACGAGCACCTCGCCGCCGCCGCCGACATCGCCGCCGGCGAGATCCCCGCCCAGGACGACCAGCGCGCGTCGGCGGACTACCGCCGCGCCCTGTGCCGGGTGGGGGTGCGCCGCTGCCTGGCCGACGCCCGCCGCCGCCTGGAGGATGGCCCGAGGTGACCATCGAGTTCCTGCTGAACGGCGCCCGGCGCACGGCGGAGATCGACCCCGGCGAGAGCCTCATGGACCTGCTGCGGCGCCTGGGATGCAAGAGCGTCAAGAACGGGTGCGACGACGGCTACTGCGGGACCTGCGCCGTGCTCCTCGACGGGCGGGCGGTGAACGCCTGCCTGGTCTTCGCCGCCCGGGCGGCGGGGTGCCGGGTGCAGACCCTGGAGGGCCTGGGGGGCGAGGGAGTGCTGCACCCCCTGCAGCGCACGGCGCTCGACCTGGGGGCGGTGCAGTGCGGCTTCTGCACCCCCGGGATCATCATGACCTCGCTCGACCTGCTGGCCCGCAACCCGCGGCCCACCGAGCATGAGGTGCGCGATGCCCTGGCGGGCAACTACTGCCGCTGCACCGGCTACGTGAAGCCGGTGGAGGCGGTTCTCGCCGCCGCCGCCGAGATGCGGGAGGCCCCGGAGTGAGCGAGAAGTTCGAGGTGGTGGGCGCCAGCGAGCGCAAGGTGGACGGCCTGGCCCTGATCACCGGCCGCCCGGTCTTCGCCGGCGACCTCGACCTGCCCGACACCCTGCACCTGGCCCTGCTCGCCAGTCCGCATGCCCACGCCCGCCTCCGGCGCATCGATCCCGGGGCGGCGGCCCGCCTGCCGGGGGTGGCCCTGGTGCTCACCCACGAGAACACCCCTTCGCTCCGCTTCACCACCGCCGGCCAGGGCTACCCGGAGCCCAGCCCCTACGACGCCCGCATGTTCGACCCCAAGGTGCGCTTCGTGGGCGATCGGGTGGCGGTGGTGGCCGCCGAGTCGCGCCGCCTGGCGCAGCAGGCCCTGAGCCTCATCGAGGTCGACTACGAGGTGCTGCCGGCGGCGCTGTCCATCGATGCCGCCCTGGCCCCCGGGGCCCCGGTCATCCACGACGAGGAAGACGCCGAGGGCATCTGGGATGCCTCCCGCAACCTGGCGGCGGCGGTGGACATCGCGGTGGGAGACGCGGCCGCCGCCCTGGCGGAGTGCCCGGTGGTGGTGGAGACCACCTGCGAGACCCAGTACGCCCAGCACGCTCCTCTGGAGCCCCACGTCTGCCAGTCGTATCTGGACGACAACGGGCGCCTCGTCCTCCACACCAGCACCCAGGTGCCCTTCCACCTGCGGCGCATCATCGCCCGCATCCTCGACCTGCCCATCCACCGCATCCGGGTGGTCAAGCCCCGCATCGGC
>VGBK01000224.1 GCA_016870535.1 Actinomycetota bacterium
CTCGAGGTGAACAAGCCCTGCATCGACATGGAGGACGAGGGCTACAACGTCGAGTGGTCGCAGGAACTGCGCCTGTACGAGTCGTTCGACGAGTACCTGCGGGCCTGGGTGCTGATCCACGCCCTGCACCGCCGCCTCGGCTTCCCCGGCGACCGGCCCGGGGTGGTCTTCAACATGAGCGTGGGCTACGACCTCGCCGGGATCCTGAAGCCGAACGTGCAGTGGTACCTGGAAGCCATGCGCGACGCCTCGGCCTACCTGCCCGGGTATGTCGACATCGTTGCCCGCCACTGCCCGGAGGTGCGGGAGGTCGCCATCCCCGCCGACCTCAGCGACAACGTGACCCTCTCCACCATGCACGGCTGTCCTCCGGGAGAGATCGAGCGCATCGCCTCCTACCTGCTGATGGAACGGGGCCTGCACACCGCGGTGAAGTGCAACCCGACGCTGCTGGGGCCGGAGCGGGTACGGGGGATCATCAACGGCGACCTCGGCTACGGCGACGTGGCGGTGCCCGACGCCGCCTTCGGCCACGACCTGAAGTGGGAGGACGCCGTCCCCATGTTCCGCCGCCTGCAGGGGGTGGCGACCGGGAAGGGAAGGCAGTTCGGCCTGAAGCTGAGCAACACCCTGGAGGTGGAGAACTGGAGGTCGGTCTTCCCCGACGACCGGATGATGTACCTGTCGGGCCGGCCCCTCCATGCCCTCACCACCAACCTGGCTGCAGCGCTGGCCGAGCAGTTCGTCGGAGGGATGCCGCTGTCCTTCGCCGGCGGGGCCGACTGCTTCAACGCCCCGCAACTGCTGGCCTGCGGCCTGCGCCCGGTGACCACCTGCAGCGACCTGCTCAAGTCGGGCGGCTATCTGCGCCTGCTGCAGTACCTCGAAGAGACGGCGGCGGCCATGGAGTCGGTGGGCGCCACCGACCTGGACGACTTCGCCCGGCGGGTCGCCGGAGTGGGGGAGACGGCGGAGGCCCACCTGGCCAACCTGCGGCGCTACGCCGCCGGGGTGGCCGGGGAGCAGCGCTACCGCAAGGACGCTTTCGAGACCGGGCGCTCCAAGACCACCCGGCACCTGGGACTGTTCGACTGCATCGAGGCGCCCTGCACCGACGAGTGCCCGGTCGACCAGGACGTCCCGCAGTACATGGCCGCGGTGCGCGAAGGGCGCTACGCCGACGCGGTGGCCATCACCCGGCGGGACAACCCACTGGCTTCCATCCTGGGCCACGTGTGCGACCACCTGTGCGAGCACACCTGCATCCGCACCCACTACGACGAGCCACTGGCCATCCGCGAGATGAAGCGCTTCATCATGTCCCGGGAGGGGCGCCCGGAGGCAGGGGAGCGCGCCCGGGGACGCGGGCCGAAGGTGGCCGTCATCGGGGCGGGCCCGGCCGGCCTCTCCGCCGCCCGCCTCCTGGGAGGGGCCGGCCTGGCGGTGACCGTCTTCGAGAAGCACCCCTACGCCGGGGGCATGGTGGGCGGGGCCATCCCCACCTACCGCCTGCCGCAGGAGCGCATCGATGCCGACCTGGCCGGGTTGGAGCGCCTGGGGGTGACCATCGAGTACGGGAAGGAGGCGGGGCGGGATGTCACCCTGTCCGGCCTGCGGGAGCAGGGCTTCGGCCCGGTGGTGGTGGCGGTGGGGGCCCAGGTGGCCAAGCGCCTCGGCATCCCCGGCGAGGAGGCCGAGGGGGTGCTCGACGGCATCTCCTTCCTGCGCTCCGTGCGCGAGGGGCGGCCCATGGCCATCGGGAAGCGGGTGGCGGTGGTGGGGGCGGGGGACACCGCCATGGACTGCGCCCGCACCGCCCGGCGCCTGGGAGCCGAGGTCACCATCATCTACCGGCGCACCATCGACCAGATGCCCGCCGACCGCGAGGAAGTGCGGGCCATGCTCGAGGAGGGGGTCGGCGTGGAGGAACTGGCCCTGCCGGTGTGCCTGCGGTCCGAGGAGGGGCGCCTGGCGGCGGTGGTGTGCACCCGCATGGAGTACCGGGGGGAGCGCGACGCCGGGGGCCGCAAGGTGCCGGCGGCGGTGGCCGGGTCGGAGTACGAGATGCCCTTCGACACCCTGCTGCTGGCGGTGAGCCAGCACGCCGTCTTCGGGTTCTTCGACGGGGAGCAGCCGGAACCGACCAAGGGGGGTTACCTGGCCTGCGACCCGGTGACGATGGAGACCTCGCTGCCGGGGGTGTACGCCGCCGGGGACGCCGCCGCCCACGGCCCCGCGTCCATCGTGCGCGCCGCCGGCGACGGGAAGCGGGCGGCGGCGGCGATCATCGGCGCCACCCGGCCGGCGCCGGCGCCGCACCGGCCGCCCGACGACCTCCCCGGCCTGATCCGGCGGCGGGCGCATCGTGAGTGGCGGGTGCCGGTGCGCCACACCCCTCCGTCGTTGCGGGCAGGCTTCGAGGAGACCACTCTCACCTACTCCGAGGAGGAGGCCCGGGCCGAGGCGGCCCGCTGCTTGGACTGCGACCGCTTCTGCAGCATCTGCGTGGGGGTCTGTCCCAACCTGGCCATCCTCACCTACCCCGGCGAGACGCGGGCGCTGGAGCTGCCCCGCCTCGTCGTGCGTGAGGGCCGGGTCGAAGCGGGTCGCGGCGCTCCTTTCCGGGTGAATCAGAGCCTGCAGGTAGCGGTGCTCACCGACTTCTGCAACGAGTGCGGCAACTGCGCCACCTTCTGCCCCACGGCGGGAGCGCCCTACCGGGACAAGCCGCGCCTCTACCTGGACCGGCACGACTTCGAGGCTCAGGCCGACAACGCCTTCATGCTGCTGGGCGGCGGCGCCATCGAGGCGCGCCTCGCGGGGGAGACCCTGCGGGTGGAGGTCGACGGGGCCGTCGTCTGCACCACCCCGCAGGCCATCGTCCGACTCGACCCGGCAACGTGGGAAGT
>VGBK01000225.1 GCA_016870535.1 Actinomycetota bacterium
GCGCAACGTCGCGAAAGGGCCCGCGTCCGCTCCGAACGACAACAACGCTGGGGACGACCCCGCACCCACGCCGCATGACAACCAAACGCGCGAACGTTTGTGGTCAGAGCACTAGCCGGGCCCCGGCTCCCGACGGGTCTCGTACGGCACGAACCCCGCCCACTGGCAGAGCAGGATGGCTCGAGGATCGTCGCCGTCGCTCACGCTGGTCCACACTCGCTCCGGCTGGAAGTCCCAGGCGGCCTCGACGGCCAGGCCCAGGAACCACTTGCCCAGGTGCCTTCCCCTGAACTCGGGCAGCAGCCCCAGCCGGGTCAGGTGCACCTCCCCCGGCCGGCGCCGGTCCAGCTCGAAGAAGCCGGCCGGGGCGCCTCCCAGGTAGAGGACGAACACGTCCCAATCGGGGTCGAGGATCCGGGCGGCCAGGTCGTCGTCCGACCGGTCGGGGAGGCCGGCGCCGCCCCCCACCATGCGGCCGTGCAGGTAGCGGTAGAAAGGGACCGCGGCCTCCTCGAGGCGCAGCAGCATCCCGCCGCGATGCGGGCCCCGCGTCTGCAGCCGGGGGTGCTCCCGCATCTCGAGGTAGGTGGTTATCCCCGCCACGACGCTCCTTGGCCGGCCGCGCGACAACATGATGCGCGGGCGCGGCCGCCGACTTCAACTCCTCGAGCCTTCCCTGTGGCGTGAGGTGGTGGACGCGTGCTGCCCCCTCCGCGGCCTTCGGCCGCGCCTCCCCCGCACCCACGGGGGAGGCAAGAGCGTGCCGACCCCTCCGCTCCGGCCCCAGGGCCGGCGCTCCTCCCCCGCCCCGGCGGGGGAGGCAGGAGTGGCCTCAGAAGGCTTCGTCGGCCAGCGCCATCAGGTCGCCCTGCTCGGTCTCGGCCAGCGTCCGGCGCAGCGCCGCCCGGGGCAGCACGTTGGCGGCGAACCACCGCGCCGAGGCGATCTTGCCTTCGTAGAAGGCCCGGTCCCTGGGCCCGGCCGGCGGCAACGCCTCGTGGGCTACCTCGGCGTGGCGCAGCAGCAGCCATCCCATGACCACCTCCGCCAGGCTCTCGAGGAGGGCGTTGGTGTGCAAGCCCACCTTGTACAGCGCCGGCGGATCCTGCATCGCCGCCATGGCGTGGCCCACCATGACCCCCAACTGGCCCTGGGTGTCCTCCATCGCCTTGCCCAGCAGTTCCCGCTCCGTGGCGAAGGGATCGTCGGCCCCGCCGCCCTTCACCGTCTCGATGATCCCCGCCGCCAGCCGCATCAGGGTCTGCCCCTGGTCGCGAGC
Organism: Actinomycetota bacterium; assembly: GCA_016870535.1. GTDB lineage: Bacteria > Actinomycetota > Acidimicrobiia > Spongiisociales > UBA11373 > VGBK01. Next base: position 1,280 of record VGBK01000225.1, read on the forward strand.
GATCTTGCGGAAGAACAGGTCGAGGGCCTGGATGCCGGTGGTGCCTTCGTACAGGCTGTCGATCTTCAGGTCCCGGATGTACTGCTCCAGCGGGTAGTCCTTGGTGAACCCCGAACCGCCCAGCACCTGCAGGCACTGGCCCATGAGGTCGTAGGCCTTCTCGGAGCAGTAGCCCTTCACCAGGGGGAGCAGCAGGTCGGACAGCTTGGCCCAGTGGGGCTCCTCCGGGTGCAGCATGATCTGGTCGAGCACCCAGGCGGAGTACAGGGTAAGGGCCCGCATCCCCTCGGCGTGGGCCTTCTGCTGCAGCAGCATCCGGCGGACGTCCGGATGGCGGATGATGGCCACCCGGGGGGCGTTGGGGTCGCGCGTCTGGGTGAGGTCGGCGCTCTGGATGCGCTCCTTGGCGTACTCCAGGGCGTTGAGGTACCCGGTGGACATGGTGGCCGCCGACTTGGCCCCGATGCTCATGCGGGCGTCCTCGAGGACGTGGAACATCTGGCGGATGCCTTCGTGCACTCCGCCCAGCAGGTAGCCCACGCACGGCTTGTCGAGGCCGAAGGTGAGTTCGCAGGTGACCGACCCTTTGATGCCCATCTTGTCCTCGATGTTGGTGACCGAGACGCCGTTCCACTCACCCGGCGCGCCCTCGGCATCCACCAGGAACTTGGGCACGATGAAGCACGACAGGCCCTTGGTTCCCGGGCCGGCGCCGACCGGCCGGGCCAGCGTGAGGTGGAGGATGTTCTCGTAGTAGTCGCCGTCACCGCTGGTGATGAAGCGCTTCACCCCTTCGAGGTGATAGACGTCGCCCTCCACGGGGATGGCCTTGGTGGTGCCCGCCCCCACATCGGAACCGGCGTCGGCTTCGGTCAGCACCATGGTGGCGCCCCAGCGGCGGTCCATGAGCCACTTGGGCCAGGTGGCCACCTGCTCGGGGGTGCCGAGCCTTCCGATGACGTGGGCCATCAGCGGGGCGCAGACGTACAGGAAGGCGCTGGCATTGGCGCCCGAGAAGAACTCCTGCACCGCCCAGCGCAGGGTGGGAGGCGCCCCGAAGCCGCCGAGGCTCTCGGGCAGGGCGATGCGGTCCCAGCCCCCCTCGTAGTAGGCGTCGAGCGCCCGCTTCACCCCGTCGGGGAGGAGCACCCGTCCGTCGACCAGTTTGGGACCGTCGTGGTCGATCTCGGCGAAGGACTCCGCCAGTTCCTCGGCCGCCAGGCGCTCGGTCTCGCGGAGGATGTCACCGGCGGTATCCCGGTCGATGGGACCGAACGGGCCGGTGCCCAGGTAGTCCTGGATCCGGTAGGCCTCGAACAGGTTGAACTCGATGTCCCGCAGGTTGGACTTGTAATGCGACATGACCGTCCCTCTTCCGGAGTCGCCGACCTAATTTGAGTATACACTCAATATCTGGAGCCGGCCGGGTCGCGGGAGGAGTTGTGGTCCGCTATCGGGCGGGATTGGAGACGCAGGAGAGGATCCTCGCCGCCACCCGCGCCCTCCTCGCCGAAGGAAGCCTCGAAGGCATCACCCTCAAGGGCATTTGCGAACGGGCCGGCGTCCTCCCCGGGTCCTTCTACAACCTCTTCGAGACGAAGGAGGAGGCGGTGGTCACC
>VGBK01000226.1 GCA_016870535.1 Actinomycetota bacterium
CAGACCCCAGGTCGCGCCCTCCGCTTCCCTCCCCCCACCCCCCTCCCGCTGGAGCGGGAGGGGGAGCCAGGCTCTTCTCCTCCCCCGCGGCAGCGGGGGAGGTGGCCCGTCAGGGCCGGAGGGGGAAGCCATCTTCTCCTCCCCCGCGGCAGCGGGGGAGGTGGCCCGTCAGGGCCGGAGGGGGAAGCGGAACACGCCGACCTCCGCCGCGCCCTTAGCTCCCCTCCCCCCAACCCCCTCCCGCTGGGCCGGGAGGGGGAGCCAGGCTCTTCTCCTCCCCCGCGGCAGCGGGGGAGGTGGCCCGTCAGGGCCGGAGGGGGAAGCCATCTTCTCCTCCCCCGCGGCAGCGGGTCCTCCTATGTCAAGGGGTGTTGTTTGAGGGTGTGGTAGATGCGTCGGGTGAGGTGTCGTTTGGCGCCGCGGATGGTGACCACGCTCACGTAGTTCTCCCCAGTTCTGCTCACTGAATCTCCCCACCCTCCAGGAGATACCGGGCGTTGGGTGGGCCCCTCTCCAGGCTGGTTGTCAGCAACGACAGAGGCCAGACCGGAGAGGAGCCGCTCCTGATGCTGACACAGGAGGAAGACGTGGAGATTCACGCGTTGAGGAAGCAGGGATGGTCGATCTCGGCGATCGCCCGGCATACCGGCCGGGATCGCAAGACGATCAGGGCGTATCTGATCGGCGACCGCCAGGCCGGGGTGCGGGGCCCGGTGGTGGGGTCGGATCCGTTTGACCGGGTCGAGCCGTATGCGCGGCAGCGGCTGTCCGATGACCGGCATGTGTGGGCGACTGCCCTGTTCGACGAAGTCCAAGTCCTCGGCTATGAGCAGTCGTATCCGACGTTCACCCGCAAACTCCGGGAACGAGATCTGCGGCCGCGGTGTGAGGCGTGTGAGGGGGTGAAGGGTCGGGCCACCGTCGACATCGAGCATCCGCCTGGTGCTGAGATCCAGTGGGATTGGGTCGAGTTGGGCACCTGCCCCTGGGACCCGGCCGTCGAGGTGTTCATGCTGGCCGGCTCCCTGTCGCATTCGTCCAAGACCAGGGGCTGGTTGTCGTATTCGATGGATCAGCCGCACCTGATCGAAGGCGTCGACGCTGTGCTGCGCCGCCTCGGCGGCACCGCCCGCACGTGGCGGGTGGATCGGATGGCCACCGTCATCAACCCCCAGACCGGCAGGTTGCAGGCGTCGTTCGCGCCGGTGGCGAAACACTACGGGGTGTCTGTGGTGCCGTGCCCGCCCCGGCGGGGGAACCGCAAAGGGGTGGTGGAGAAGAACATCGACTTCTTGACCCAACGCTGGTGGCGCACTACCACTTCCGGGAACCTCGCCGACGCCCAAGCCGATCTGGACCGATTCTGCGCTGTCACCGGGGATGGCCGTCGCCGCGGCGACGTCACCGTCGGCGACACCGCCAAGGGTGAGCGGCTGTTGGGGTTGCCGGCGACACCGTTCCCGGCCACGACAGAGGAGACCCGCGTCGTGGCGCCCAATGCCCTCGTGTCGGTGGACGGCAACCGGTATTCGATGCCACCCGAACACGTCGGCACCGAAGTCACGGTGCGCCGCCGGCTCGGCGACCCGATGCTCAGGATCATCTCTGCAGCGGGGCGGGTGATCGCCACCCACCAGGCTGCACCGAGAGGCCGGGGACGTGTCGTGCGGTTGGCCGAGCACACCCGAGCCCTCGAGAACGTGGTGTTAGGGGCGTTCACCACTGACCGGCCCTGCCCGTCGAAGCAGAACCGGCCCCCATCACAGGCGGCGTTGCGGATCGCCGCTGAGATCACCGGCGACACCTCCCGCAGGGGCCCGGTGATCGACCTGGGGGTCTATCAGCGTCACATCGACGCCCAGAACACAAGGGACGGTGCCTGATGTCACGGGACGATTCGATCTACCAGCAGCTCCGATCCCACCTGGCGTATCTCAACCTGGGAGCAGCCGCCGAGGCCCTCCCCAACCAACTCGACCGAGCACGTGCCAACAAGACCGGTCACACCGAGTTCCTCGAAGCGTTGCTGCGCATCGAAGTCGACGCCACCGAAGCTCGTCGCTGGGAGGGGCGGATGCGGTTCGCCAACTTCCCCGCCCCTTGGACCATCGACGACTTCGACTTCACAGCCCAACCCTCGGTCGACGAAGCCCTCATCCGGGAGCTGGCCACCTGCAGCTACCTAGCGGACGCCACCAATGTCCTGTTCATCGGCCCGCCCGGCGTCGGCAAGACCATGCTCGCCATCGCCCTCGGCCACGCCGCCATCGACACCGGACACCGCGTCTACTACACCACCGCCGCCGACTTGGCCGCCCGCTGCCGTAAAGCCGCATTGGAAGGACGCTGGGAACCCACCATGCGGTTCTTCAACGGCCCCTCCGTCCTCATCGTGGATGAGCTGGGCTATCTGCCCATGCCCGCCGAAGACGCCGCCGCCCTCTTCCAAGTCATCTCCCGCAGATACCTGAAAGGCTCGATCATCCTGACCACCAACCTCGGCGTCGCCTCCTGGGGCGACATCTTCACCGACACCACCATCGCCGCCGCCATGCTCGACCGGCTCTTACACAAGTCCGTCGTCGTCAGCATCGACGGCGACAGCTACCGGCTCAGATCACACCAAGCCCAAGCACGCAAACGACGACCGAAAGGAGACAGCGACTAGCGTCCACCACCAAACCCAGGGTGGGGAATTCCGATGAGCAACTCCGGGGAATTCCGGCGAGCGGCGTCAATGGCTTCGGGTTTGGTTTTGCCTTCTTGGAGTCGGCGGGTGATGTAGCTGGTGGCGGGGCCGTGTTGTTGGAGTTGGGTGATGATGGCGGTGTGGATGACCCGGTTGAGGGCGCGGTTGCCCCAGCGGTTGAGCCGGTGGCGTTGTTGGCGTCCGGAG
>VGBK01000227.1 GCA_016870535.1 Actinomycetota bacterium
CGCGGTCGAGATATCCGAGTCGGACCTGCGAGCGGCGGCGCGGCAAGACATCGGGGACTGGTTTCGGTTCGAGATCGGCCCGGGGCAGCCGTTGTCGGCCGGCGTTCTGGGTGATCGCCTCCCCGTCACGGCCTACGTCGGCATAGCCGTGTGGTGCCACTTTCACGTCGATCTGGTGGGGCCCGACACGCGGATCACCGGCAATCCCGAGCAGGTGCCACCTCTCGCCCCCATCGTGCTGCCCGAGATCCGGCAGCACGGCTACCTCGCCTACCCGCTCGTCGATCATGTCGCCGACAAGACGATCGCCATCCTGCAGAGCTACGGTCCGGAACGGCTCCCGTCGACCCGATACAAGGATCTTGTCGATCTCGTGGCCATCGTGTCGCAGAGCGAGTCCGAGGCCGAGGCGCAACGAGTCGCGCTCGAATCACAAGCCGACCGGCGAGGAATCACCCTGCCGTTCGCGTTCTCAGTGCCCGATCGTGCGCTCTGGGAACCCGGCTATGCCGCCGAGGCGGCGCGCTCCCTGCTCCAGGCCACTCTCACGTTGGACGAAGCGCTCACCGTTGTCGGCGGCTTCCTCACCCCGCTGCTCGACGGCAGCGCGGCCGGCAGGTGGGATCCCCGCAACGGCTGCTGGGTTTCATGAGCCTCGCTCCCCGCCGCCGGCCCGGGCGGAAGACCGGCGCGCGGAATAGACGCACGGCCCCTCTTCGGGGATGACCGCCCCGGGGTGGAGACCCGCTTGATGGTCTCTCACCCCGCCGGCCTGGGTGGTCTCGGGGTGGGTTCCGGAGCCCGCTTCGGGCCGCCCGGCCGTGCATGGGCCCTCAATATCTGCAAAACTATCGCAAACCGATAGTTATGCAGGCATAATGGAGCCATGGCGGGGAGTCGACGTCCTGCATTCGCTAGTCGCGTGCGCCATCTGGCCGACGCCCAGAGGGGCTACTTCACGCGTGCCCAGGCAGCCGGGCAGGCGGTGGACGACATGGATCTGCTGCGGGCCGTCCGCAGCGGAGCCGTCGAGCGGCTCGACCACGGCGTGTATCGCGTCAGCGGAGCCGGCGAGGATCCTCATCAAGAGCTTCGGGTCTGCTGGCTGCGCCTCGCCCCGGGCCTCAGTCCGCGGGAGAGGACTCTCCACCCGCACCTGTGGGTTTCCCACCGCTCGGCGGCGGCTCTTCTGGATCTGGGTGTAGTCACCGCCGACGTCCCCGAGTTCATCTCGACCCGGCGGCTCCAAACCCGCGCCGGCGTCAGGGTGCGGGTTAGGGCTGCGGGTGTGTCTCGGAACGAATGGATGGTCTACGACGGCTTTGCCCTGACTACCCCGGGGCGCACTATCAGCGACCTGGCTGTGGATCGAATGGACGGTGGGCACCTCGGTCGCATTGCGTCCGATGCCCTGGCCCAAGGCCTCGTCACTGCTGAAGAGGTCGAGTCGGCTCTCGCCGGACGGTCCGATCTCGGGTCGATCCTGGAACAGGCGCTCGGCAAGGACGGGCGATGAGCGCTGACCGGCGAGTGCCCTACGCCGCGGCCGCCGACTTCGAGCGGGCCATCGGTGATCTCATCGCACAGGCCGCGGCCTCCGCTCCCTACGGGGTGTCCGACCTGCGCCGGCAGTTCGCCTACGGCCGCCTTCTGGCGAGGGTGTTCACTCACCAGCCCGACCTCTGGGTGTTGAAGGGGGCTGCCGGCCTGCTCACGCGGATCCCCGGCCGAGCGCGCCACAGCCTCGACATCGACCTGTGGTTCGGCGGTCGAGTGGAGGCTGCTCTAGATGCTCTCAGAGAGGCAGCCGCGCTCGACTTGGGCGACTTCTTCACCTTCGACATCGAGCGAGGGCCGGTACTCACGGGAACGGAGGGCACTCGGCTGAGAGTCATCGCCTACCTGGGGGACAAGGTCTTTGAGAGATTCCGCGTGGATGTGGTGGTGGCCTCGACCATGACCGGCGCACCGGAACCTACCCCACCCCTCGAGCCGGTTCGGATCCCGGGTCTGCGCAGCGTGGACTACCGGACGCACCCAATGGCCGACCAGATAGCCGACAAGGTATCGGCCTTCACGGGCACCTACGCCGGGCTTCCCAGTTCCCGCTACCGGGACCTGGTCGACCTGGTGCTGATCGCCACGACCCAAGCCGTCGACGCGGGGGCTCTTCACGCCGCCCTCTTCGCCGGGACCCGGCAGCGGCGGCTGGATCCGAATGTGCGTTTGGCGCTTCCCTCCCCCGACTGGCCCGAGGGATACCGGAGGATCGCGGCTCAAGTGCCGGGGCTCGTCTACCAGGACGCAGCCGCAGCTCTCCAGGTGGTCGGGCATCTCATCGAGCCGGTGCTGGCGGGCCTGAAGGATGCCGCTTGGGATCCGGCGCGTCTCGAGTGGAAGCCCGCCCCTCCGGCAGGGAGCCCGGGCCGCTGAACCGGCCGAACGCCGACAGCCCCGCAACGGCTGCTGGGTTTCATGAGCCTCGCTCTCCGCCGCCGGCCCGGGCGGAAGACCGGCGCGCGGGATAGACGCACGGCCCCTCTTCGGGGATGACCGCCCCGGGCCTATGCCCTGATGGTGCCGTGGCGCCGGTCCCGCTCTCCCGTGTAGCGTTGACCGGGCGTCGGCGGCGGAGGGTTGGTGAGCGAAAGCGACTCCGGCTGGGATCTGGCGGTGGGCTCCGTGGTGCGCCGGGCGGCCCTGCACCGCCGTTACGGAGGCAACGCCCAGGCCGGCATCGCCCCCTGCCGCAGCCACCCCTACATCCTCCTCTTCACGGATCCGGCGGCCGGGCCGGAGCATGGGTACTTCGCCGAGTGGGCCGAAGACGGCACCTTCCACTACACCGGGCAGGGCCAGCACGGGGACCAGGTGTTCCACCACGCCAACAAGGCC
>VGBK01000228.1 GCA_016870535.1 Actinomycetota bacterium
GGAGGGGAAGTTCAGGTAGATGAGGCGAGTGCGGAGGGAGAGGTGAGGGGCCAGCTCCTCCCCGGTCAGGGCGAAGCCGGAATCCTCCTGCAGCGGCACCGGCACCGGGGTGCCGCCCACGTACTCCACGAAGGACTCGTACAGCGGGTAGCCGGGAGTGGGGTACACCACCTCGTCGCCGGCGCGCACGTAGGCGTGCTGGGTGAGGCCGATCGACGGCCGGGAACCCGGGTACACCACCACGCGCCGCGGGTCCACCTCCAGGCCGCGCTCCCCGCCTACTGAGGCAGCGATGGCGCGGCGCAGTTCCGGGAGGCCCTGCGGGTCGCAGTAGGTGGTGTGCCCGGCGCGCAGGGCATCGACCACGGCCTCGGTGATGTGCGTCGGCAAGGGGAAGTCCGGCTGGCCCAGGTTGCAGCGGATGACCCGGCCCCGGCCGTCGGCTTCCACCTCGGTGAGCAGCGGTCCCAGTTTGAAGGCCTCTTCCGTCCCGATGCGGCCGACCCGCTCGGCGAAGAGGCCGGGCGATGCGCCCGGTGCGGATCCGTTCATGTCTGCGCCCTCCTGAGAGCGGCCCGGTGGCTGATGGTACCCCGCAGGCGACGCGGCCGCCCGGGCCGCTCAGCCCACTTTCCAGGTACCCGTCTGGCGGATCAGTTCGGCGAGATCGGCCGGGCCGCGACCGCTCTGGGCGGTGCTCATCTGCCGCTGCAGGTCGTCCTCGTAGGCGGGCCGGGTCACGTCGCGGAAGATCCCAAGCGGAGTGGGCCCGTGCGGCCCGTGGGAGAGGCGGCTGAGGGCGAAGGCCGGGGCCGGGTCAGGAGCGTGCTCGTCGTGCACGTGCAGGGCCTCGATCCCTACTTCGGCGACGTCGACGAGGCGGGCGCTGCCGCCGGCCAGCACCACCCCCTTCTCCTCGTTCGCTCCGAAGACCACCGGCTTGCCGTGCTGCAGGTTGATGCGGTTGGCCAGGCGCTCTTCCTTGCCGGTGAGTTCGGCGAAGGCCTTGTCGTTGAACACGTTGCAGTTCTGGTAGATCTCGATGAAGGCCGTGCCGCGGTGCTGATGGGCCCGGCGCAGCACTTCGACGGTGTGGGGCCGGTCCATGTCGATGGTGCGGCCCACGAAGGAGGCCTCCGCCCCCAGCGCCAGGCTGACCGGGTTGAAGGGCAAGCCCAGGGCGCCCGTGGGGCTGGACTTGGTGCGCTTGTTGTACTCGCTGGTGGGGGAGAACTGCCCCTTGGTGAGCCCGTAGATCTGGTTGTTGAAGAGCAGGATCTTCAGGTTCAGGTTGCGCCGCATGGCGTGGATCAGGTGGTTCCCCCCGATGGAGAGGCCGTCGCCGTCGCCGGTGACCACCCAGACCGAGAGGTCCGGGTTGGCCAGGGCGATCCCCGAAGCCACTGCCGGGGCGCGACCGTGGATGCCGTGGAAGCCGTAGGTGCTCATGTAGTACGGAAAGCGGGACGAGCACCCGATGCCCGAGACGAAGACCACCTTCTCGGGGTTCAGGCCGGCTTCGGCCAGGAAGGTCTGCACCGAAGCGAGGATGGTGTAGTCCCCGCAGCCGGGGCACCAGCGGACCTCCTGGTCGCTCTGGAAGTCGGCTCGGGTGTAGGTACGGGTCGCGGTGTCGGTCATGGCCGAGTCATCTCCATGATCTTCTCTTCGATCTCGATGGTCTTGAAAGGCATTCCCTGCACCTTGTTCATGCCGACGGCATCCACCAGGAACTCGGCCCGCAGCAGCCGGAGCAGGTGGCCCCGGTTCAGTTCGGGCACCAGGACTCGCGGGTAGGACCGCAGCACCTCGCCCAGGTTGCGCGGGAAGGGACTCAGGTAGCGCAGGTGGGCCCGGGCCACCTTTGCCCCGCGGGCCCGCGCCTGGCGTACCCCGGCGAAGATGGCCGGGTGGGTGGAGCCCCAGCCGACGATGAGCAGTTCGGCGCCGTCGTCGGCGTCCACCCGCATCTCAGGGATGTCGTCGGCGATGCCGGCCACCTTGCGCTCGCGCAACTCCACCATGTGCTGGTGGTTGGCCGGACGGTGCGAAACTTCACCGGTGACGTCCTCCTTCTCCAGGCCGCCCACGCGGTGCTCCAGTCCCGGGGTGCCGGGGAGGGCCCAGGGGCGGGCCAGGGTGCCGGGGTCGCGCCGGTAGGGCATGAACTTGGCCTCCCCGTCGGGGGCGGCGAAGGGGACGGAGATGTCGGGCAGGTGGTCGAGGTCGGGGAGTCGCCACGGCTCGGCGCTGTTGGCGATGTAACCGTCGGAGAGCACCACGACCGGCGTCATGTACTTGAGGGCGATGCGGGCCGCTTCGATCATCGTGTCGAAGGCTTCGGCCGGGGAGGCGACGGCCAGCACCGGCAAGGGGGCCTCGCCGTGGCGTCCGTACATCGCCATGAGCAGGTCGGCCTGCTCCGTCTTGGTGGGCATGCCGGTGGAGGGGCCGGCCCGCTGCACGTCGACGATGAGCAACGGCAACTCCGTCATCACCGCCAGGCTCATGGTCTCGGACTTGAGGGCCATCCCCGGCCCACTGGTGCCGGTCACCCCGAGGTGGCCGGCGAAGGCGGCTCCCAGGGCGACGCCGATGGCGGCGATCTCGTCCTCGGCCTGGAAGGTGCGCACCCCCAGCTTCTGGAGCCGGGACAGTTCCTGCAGGATGTCGGAGGCGGGGGTGATGGGGTACGACGAGTAGAGCAGCGGGAGGCGGGCCGCCCGGGCGGCTCCCACCAGGCCCCACGCCACGGTCTGGTTGCCGGTGGCATTCGTGTAGGTGCCGGGCTGGAGCCTGGCCGGCTTCACCTGATAGGTGTGGCGGAACTGCTCGGTGGTCTCGCCGAAGTTGTAGCCGGTCCGGAAGGCGACGGTGTTGGCCGCGACCACCGC
>VGBK01000229.1 GCA_016870535.1 Actinomycetota bacterium
CCCCTCTGGCGACCGCCCTGGGGATCATCGCCGCTCCCTCCTGCGGGGGATAGCACCCTGGTCTGCCGGTCGGCCGCCTCCGGCAGGCCGCGATCATCGGCAGGGGCCGGCTCAGAACGCGATCAGCACGATGCCCCACCCCCGGGTCATGGCCCGGGCGCGACGGAGGGGCCGCCGCGACGGCCCCTCCGGCTTCGCCCTCCCGGCTACTTCAGGATCGGGAAGCGCTGCACCAGCCGCGTGCGGCCCCACCGCTCGCCGAACCCCCAGGTGTGGCCCGACGCGGTGACCGCCAGCACCACCACGACCAGGGCGTAGATGATGTGGGAGTCCACGAAGGGGTTGCTCTGCGGCCACAGCCCTGCCGACCACATGCAGAGCATGAGCAAGCCGCCCGACACCGCCGCAAGGCGCATGCCGATGCCGAGCAGCAGGGCGAGACCTACCCCGGCGAGAGCCGCCATGAAGATCCAACTCACCCAGGCCTGGTCGGCCATCCCCTGCCAGAAGCCGCCGAGGGGACCACGAGCCCGGCCGAGGAACCCCGCCGCGGGGAGGCCGCCGTTCAGCGCCGCCGCCCCTTCGGCGAAGAAGTCGATGGTGCCGTCGGCTTGCCTTCCGGTGGAGAAGCCGAGGCCCACCAGCTTGTCGATGAAGGCCCAGGCGAAGATGAAGCCCATGGCCAGCCGCAGCGAGGCCAGCACCCGCTTCGCTCCCTTGCCGAAGCCTTCCTTCATCTCGACCAGGACGGGCGCGTCTCCGCGTCGTTCGACTTCTATCGCCATCTCGCCTTACCTCCTGCCTGTTCAGCGCATCAGCGCATGTCTGTATCTGTTGAGTGGCCGAAGAGGGGCAACTCTACTCACCCCGCCACCCGTTCCGTCAAGTCGGCCACGCGGGTCTCCGCCAGGGCCCGGTACCCCTCTCGCACCCTGCCCCAGTGCGCCTGCAGTGGACAGGGCACCGGGTTGAGGCACTCCGGGGCGCCGTACGGGCAGATCACCTCCCCGTCGCCGGTCATGCCGTGGGGTCGCGGCGCCGGCGACGCAACGCGCTCCCGGGCCACCCGGCACCCGCAGATCGGGTCGGGGAAGGGGCATTCCACCGGTCCGGGATGCTCGTCGAAGAGCCGCAGCAGGTCCCCGACCGGGACCTGCGAAGCCTTCGGCCCCAGGGCGTAGCCGCCGCCCCATCCTTTCTCGGCCACCACGATTCCCTGCTTGGAGAGCGTGCCCAGGATCTTGCCCACGTAGTTCGCCGGCGTGGTCGTGTCGGCGGCGATACGACGGGCCGGTACCAGGTCCTCTCGCCGCGTGGCCAGGTAGCACAGGACACTCAGCACGTAGCGGGTGGTCTGGTTGAGCATGGGAATCTCAGAACATGAGCATATCCGTTGAGAGGCGCGGCGGCAAACACGGAGCCGGATGGGGGGACACGGGTTCACCGAAGTGCGTCGCGCCCCTATCGTGCGCGCACGATGACCGCACCCTCCGGGCCGCCTGCAGCGGCTCCCGCCGCCGCCTCGCCCCGGCCCTCGCCGTCGAGCCGCCGGCCGTGACGCCTCCTCCTCGCCACCCCGCCCGCCCCGCCGGCCGCGAGGAACGGGCCGGCCGTGAAGGCCGCCCTTCCGCCTCGGCTGCGGTGCCTCCGTCCGCTGAGGAAGCGGGCCCCAAACCGGCACCTCCGGGTAAACCTTCCGACCCCCTGCGGCGTGTTACCCGCCGAGATGACCGTCACGGTCCCCCGAAGCCGGATTGAGCGAATGGCCGCTGAGATCCCCCTCGACGACCAGCCTCAGCCCCTGCGGGAACTGCGCTCCTTCGACGGTTTCTACCGCCGTGAGTACCGCGAGGTGGTCGGCCTGGCCTACGCCCTCTCCGGCAGCCGCATCGCTGCCGAGGATATCGCCCAGGACGCCTTCGTCGCCGCCCACAAGCGCTGGGAGCAAGTGGGCCGCTACGACCAGCCTGGGGCCTGGGTGCGCCGGGTGGCGGCCAACCTGGCGGTCTCGGCGTTTCGCACCCGGGTGCGCGAGGCCGGGGCCCTGGCCCGCCTCAAGCCCCGCAGCTCGTACCTGCCCCCGATGCCCGATGAGGACGCCGAGTTCTGGAAGGCGGTGCGGTCCCTGCCGCATCGCCAGGCCCAGGTGATCGCCCTCCACTACCTGGAGGACCGTCCCGTCGCCGACATCGCCGAGATCCTCGGTTGCGCCGAGGCCACGGTCAGGGTCCACCTGCACAAGGGACGGGCCGGTCTCGCCCGTCGCCTCGGCATCTCCCCGGAGGAACAGCCATGAACCTGGAAACCCGCGCCCGCCGCGCCGTGGCCTCGCTGCAGGCCAGCGTGGCCGGCCTCATCTCCCCGCCGGAGGCCGCCGCCGCCCGCTCCCGCCGCCGCCTGGTCGGCGGCCTGGCGGTGGGCGGAGCCCTGGCCGCCGCCCTGCTGGTGGTGGCGCTGGTGCTGGTCCCCTCTCCCGGCGACTTGCAGACGGTGGCCGGCGACCTTCCGGCCCCCACCGCCGGCGCTCCGGCATCTGCCGCCACGCCCGAAGCGGAGCCCGTGGCTCCAACCGGCGCGACGGAGGGTCGCGACGACACCGCGACTCCCCCCGACCACTCGGGGCCCATCGGCCCCAACCCGCCGACCACCGCCGCCCCCGGCCCCGCGGTCTCGCCTCCCGGCACGGACTCGAGCGAGAGGCAGGGCGCCGCCGAGCAGCAGGGGGCGCCCTCCGAGGAAGGCGGTTCCGGCGGAGAGCCCTCCCTTCCGGTTTGGGGTTTCTGGGCGGGCCAGGCCTACTCCTGCTCGGCCGAGGACGAACCGGTGGAGTTGTTCTACGGCGGCGGCACTCCCGGCGAAGTGGTGCGCCTCACTTCC
>VGBK01000230.1 GCA_016870535.1 Actinomycetota bacterium
AGCGGACGTGGTGGGCGCCCCGGTCACGACGGAGGAGGGAGGCAGGGTGTCCGTGGTGAAGGTCGACTCCTCCGCGCCGCAGGAAGCCGCCGCCAGGGAAAGCACGAGAACGAGGGTGGCGCCGATGCGGTTCTTGATGGCTCTCTCCGTTGTCGAAGGGCCGGAGGGTAGGAGGGGTCGTGTTGCTAGACGGGCCGTCGAAGACGATGGGAGGCACGGCCCGGCAGCCTCCCCGGGGCGCCCCAACGCCGCCCGCGACGGATCAGAAGAGCGGCCGGCCGCCGTCAACCGGGATGACGCACCCGGTGGAGAAGCGCAGCAGCGTGGCGGCCGCCAGCACGGCGTCGGCCACCTCGTCCGGGGTGGCCAGGCGTCCGAGCGGCGTTCGCTGCCGCTGGACCTCGAGCAGGTCCGGGTCCAGGCGCCGGGCGTACTCGCCTTCCACGAACCCGGGCGCCACCGACACCACCCGGATCGCCGGGGCCAGCGCCCGCGCCAGTGAGAGGGTCATGGCGTTCAGCGCCGCTTTCGAGGCGACATAGGCCACGTTGCTGCCCACGCCGAGGACGGCCGACAGCGACGAGATGTTCACCACCAGGCCCCCGCGGTCGGCGGCCAGCAAGGCCCGGAGCGCCCGCACGCAGGCGAAGGCTCCGCGCCAGTTGACCCGGAAGATGTCGTCGATCAGTTCGTCGTCGAGCGCGTCCAGGTCGCCGAGCGGCACCTGGCGGGTCATCCCCGCGCAGTTGACCAGGACGTCGAGGCGGCCGTAGCGCTCGGCGATGACCTCGGCCAGGGCGCGGAGGGCCGGGCTCTGGTCCACCGGGGCGGCCAGGCCGAGGTGGCCGGTCCCCGGGAGGGCGGACGCGGCCGCCCGAGCGCGAGCATCATCCCTGCCGGTGACGACGACGGCATACCCGGCCCGCGCCAGCCGCCGAGCGATGGCGGACCCGATGCCTCCGGCGCCTCCGGTGACCACGACCACGCGCTGGGGCGATTCGGGGTCGGCGGGTGCCGTCAAGAGGAGCCTCCGGCGGTCGCAGCGTGCCGGGTCATGTTATCGGCCGCCGCGTTCGTGCTTCCGGGGGGAGTGCCGCACCGACGGCGGCCGTCAGAGCACCCGGCGCAGCGGCGTCTTCGCGACCAGCGGGTAGGCCAGGGCAAAGGACAGCGCGATGCCGAGCGAGGCGACCAGCACGGCCTTCAGGTCACCGGGCAGGGAGGTGTGCCGGAAGGCTAGCGCCAGGCCGATGAGCACCGGGCCCTGCAGCATGAAGGCCGCATAAGAGCCGCGCGCCATCGCCCCGCGGATGGGGCCGGTGCGGTTGAGGTGGCGCTGAGCGAACGACAGCACCCACACCGGGGCGGCGACGACGATCATCCCCTCCAGCATGGCGGCGAGGAACGCGGGCAGGCCGAAGCCACCGGCCCAGTCCTCCATCTCGAGGCCCAGCGGATCGGTGGAGAGCACCATCGCGGCCAGGAGGACCACGCAGACCAGGGTGGCGATGCCGGCGGGCCGGGATATCTCCCGGGGCACCGGCCGCAGCCATCCGCGGCGGGCGGCCACCACCCCGAGGCCGAACAGGGCGATGTACTCCGGCCAGGCCCACAGGTGGGAGTTCAGCGGCTGGTTGGAGTCGGCCGGGAGAGCGATGCGCACCAGGAAGGTCAGCATCCCCACCGCCAGGGCGACCGGTACCAGCCACCGGGCCTGCAAGGGCTCGTCGTCGGCGGGGGCCGGTGGCCGGGAGCGGCGCCGGGCGGCCAGCACCAGCGAGAACAGCAGCAGAACTCCTACGAACCACATGGGGCCGTTGTCCAGGTAGGGGTCGTCGTCGGTGAACCAGGCCCAGTAGGAGCCGCGGGGGAAGTACGGCTCCAGCAGGGCCCACTCCAGCACCGGCCAGATCACCAGGGTGTACACGGCGAAGGGGATGCCCAAACGCAGCAGGCGCTCCCTGGCGAAGCGCCCCGGGCCTCGACGGTCCAGGGAATCCTGGGCCATCAGGCCGGAAAGCAGGAAGAACAACCCCATCAAGAACAGCGCCCCCAGCGAGACGGCGGCGACCACGAAGATGGTCTCGGTGACCTCGGAGAGGGTGGCCTCCTGGATGTCCTGGTAGGTCCAGGAGCCGAAGGTGGAGTAACCCATCATGGCGTGGGCGGCGATGATCCCGGCGATCAGGAACGCCTTGAGGTTGTCGAGGTAGGCCAGACGCGGCTCCGCGGGGGAGAGCGGTGCGGCCGGCGCCACCGCGGTTGTCGTGTGGTCTCGGATGCTGTTCCGCCGCGGGTGGAGGTTGAGGTGCGGCACACGCGCCAACCTAGTCCCATCGTCTGCCCGTCGGGCCCGCCCCGGGCCTCAGTCTTCCGCCGGCTCCAGGTAGCGCGCCCGCAGATCGGCCAGTTCCTCCTCGGTCAGACCCAGGGCGTGGTGCAGGTAGGTCTCCACCGAGCCGTACCGGGCGGTCAGGCGGGCGAACATCTCCTGCAGCCACTCCGCCTTCACTCCGGAGAGGGCGAAGACGGCTTCGGGGCTGAGGGGCTGCTCCCGGTCCCGGTTGAGCCGGGCCGCCACCTCCTCCAGGCGCTCCGGCGAGGTGAGGTAGTCGTTGCCCGCCAGGAAGTCGGCGGTGACCGCTTCGGGCGTGGCTCCGAGAGCGGCCAGGAGCAGGGCGGCCACCGCCCCGGTGCGGTCCTTGCCGCCGGTGCAGTGGAAGAGAACGGCTTCGCCGGGCGCCGCTTCGAGAAGGGCGGTGAAGACGGTGCGCACCGACTCCGGGTAGTGAGCCGGGGCGTCGAACACCCCGGTGGTGGTCCACCAGTCGGCCATCTCGGCCTCGGTCAGGGTGCCCTCGAGGAAGCTG
>VGBK01000231.1 GCA_016870535.1 Actinomycetota bacterium
GCAGCGCACCAGCGAGGCGCCCTCCTCGGCGTGCAAGAGGTTCTCCACCTCCTCGCGGAAGGTGATCCGGCGGGCGGTCGTCGTGTCCACTACCACCTCCGGCTCACTTGGCGGCGCGCCGCGCCTCGGCGGCGGCGATCATGGCGGCGGCCTTCTGCAGCAGCAGGTCGGGGTCCACCGGCTTCTCCACGAGTTCATCCACGGGCACGAAGCCGGGGTGCACCGCCTGGCCGGGGAAGAGGAAGGCGATCTGCTCGCGCAGGCTGGTGATGATGAGCACGGCCATCTCGCGCAGGACCGGGTCCTTGCGGATCTTGCGGGCCATCATGACCCCTTCGGCGCCGCGCCCCATCATGATGTCGAGGCACAGCAGGTCGAAGCCCCCCCGCTTGAGGGCCGACCAGCCGTCCTTGGGGTTGTAGGCGACCTCCGTTTCGTAGGTGGTGTCGAGGATCGCCTTGATCCCCTCGACGAAGTCGGGGTCGTCGTCGACGATGAGCACCTTTTTGCGCTCGCTCATCCCGCCTCTCCTTTCGAGACCTGGTCCGGAGGCGCCCCCTCCGGTGCCGCCGCGGATGCGTCCAGAGCCGGCAGTTCGATCACAAAGGTACTACCCCGGCCGGGGTCGCTGGACGCGCTGATGGTGCCGCCGTGGGCCTCCACGATGCGGCGGGTGACGGCCAGGCCGATGCCGGCCCCGCCCACCCCGCTCGCCGCCGCCTGCCCCCGGTAGAAGGCGTCGAAGAGGCGCGGCAGATCCTCCTGCGGTATGCCGACTCCCGTGTCCGCAACCGAGACCACTACCTTCTCGTCTCGACGCACGGCCGACACCCGTACTCTACCGCCTTCGCGGGAATACTTAACCGCGTTACCGATCACGTTCAGGAGGGCCTCGGCCAGCGTTCCCCGGTCGCCCCGCACCAGCGCCGCCGGGTCGGCTTCGGCCCGGATCTCCACGTCCTTGCGCACCGCCTCGGGTTGGGCGCTCTCCACGGCGGCGGCCACCGCATCGGCCACCGCGACCGGGCCGAACCCCTCCTTGAGCGAGGTGAAGTCGACCGAGAAGCCGCGCAGCCAGCGGTTCACCAGGGCGAGCAGGTCCCCGAGGCGGCTGCTCATCCGCTCCAGCCGGCGCTTCTGATCGTCGGTGATGCCGGCTTCCAGTTCCTTGATGAGGACGAACAGGTTCTGCTGGATGGCGCCGAGCGGAGAGCGCAACTCGTGGGAGACGATGGCGGCGAAGTTCTCGCGCAGCGCTTCGCGCTCCCGGCGCAGCGCCGCCGCCTCCACCAGCAGGCGCCGCCACTCCAGGCCGCGGCGGATCATGGAGCGGAACTCGTCGGGGGTGAAGGGCTTGGGCAGGAAGTCGCGCGCCCCCCGCTGCATGGCCTCCACCGCCGTGGCGATGGTGGCGAACCCGGTGAACACCACGCAGACGATGGTTTCGTCCAGGGCGCGCACGGCTTCGAGCACCTCCATGCCCGACATGCCGGGCATCTTCAGGTCGACGAAGACGAGGTCCGGCTCGAAGGCCCGCATCTGCTCGAGGCCGGCGGCGCCGTCCTGAGCCACCGCGAGGTGGTACTCCTCGCCTTCGAGGATGGCCCGGCAGGAGTCGAGCACCACTTCTTCGTCGTCGATGAGCAGCAGGCGAGGCCGCGGGTGGGTCATGCCGGGACCTCCTCTCCCAGGGGCAGTTCGATGGTGAAGGTGGTCCCCACGCCGACCTCGCTCTCCACGGTGATGGCGCCGCCGTGCTCCTTGACGATCCCGTAACTGATGGCCAGGCCGAGGCCGGTTCCGTGGCCGACCTCCTTGGTGGAGAAGAAGGGGTCGAAGATGCGCCCGAGTTCCTCCTCGGGGATGCCGTGGCCGGTGTCGCTCAGGACGATGCGCACCATCTCCCGGTCCAGGTCGAAGCGGGTGACCACGGTGAGGCGGCCCGTCCCCCCCATGGCCTCGGCGGCGTTGATGATGAGGTTCATGAACACCTGCTGCATCTGCGCCGGGTCGACCACGGCGTCGGGCAGGCAGTCGGCGTAGTCCCGCACCACCTGGATGTTGTGGAAGATGGCCCGGTCCTCCACCAGCGAGAAGCACTCCTCCAGCACGGCACAGAGGTTGGCCGGCTTCTTCTGCGGCTTCTTGGGCCGGGAGAAGTCGAGGAGCGCCCGGATGATGGTGGCGCAGCGGGCGGCCTGGGTAGAGATCTTCTCCACCGACGAGCGTTGCGGGTCGTCGGCCGGCAGGCGCTCCAGCAGCAGGTGGGCGTAGGTCACGATGCCCTGCAGCGGGTTGTTCAGTTCGTGGGCCACGTCGGCAGCCAGTTGCCCCACCACCGCCAGGCGCTCGGACTGCATGATGCGCTTGCGGGCGAACTCCTTGAGTTCCTCATTGCGCTGGTGCAGGGCAGCCGCCATGGCGTTGAAAGCGCCGGCCAACTCCCCGATCTCGTCTCTGGTGGTCACCGCGACCCGGGCCTCCAGGTCGCCCTCGGCCACCCGGCGGGAGGCCTTGACCAAGGCCCGCACCGGGGTGGAGAGCCGCCGCGAGATGAAGAAGGCGATGGCGGTGGCCAGGGCCACCCCTCCCAGGGTGATGCCCACGAACAGCAGGGTGGAACTCCTCCGCAGGTCGGTGTAGGGGCGTTCGAGGGTGCCCACGTAGAGCATGCCCACCACTTTCCCGGCGAAGTCGCGGAGCGGGGCGTAGGCGGTCAGGTACCAGTCCCGCACCACGAAGGCGCGATCGAGCCAGGGCTTCCCTTCGACCACGACCTGCTGGTAGACCTCCGCCGACACCCGGGTGCCGATGGCGCGGGCGCCCGAGGCGTCGAGCACGTTGGTGGCGATGCGCAC
>VGBK01000232.1 GCA_016870535.1 Actinomycetota bacterium
GTGGATCGGCATCGCCATCTACCTGTGGACCCCCGGCAGTGCCGTCGAACCGCCCGCCTTCGTCTACGGGATCTTCTTCTCGATCTTCGTCTTCTTCAACATCTTCGCCCTCAACATGGTCCTGCAGTACAAGAAGGTGGGGAAGTGGCGCGACTACCTCTTCGGGGAGACCGCCTACGTCTTCCTCAGCCTGGTCGCCAAGTCGCTGCTGGCCTGGCAGGTGTTCGGGGGGACCCTGGCTCCGGTGGACTGATCACCCGCCGACGCGGTTCGTCTCGAGGCCCCGGCTCCCTCTGCCGGGGCCTCGCTACTCGTCCAGCAGGCCCACCCACAGGTGCCCCGGGCCGTGCACGCCGCGCACGAGCACCACTTCGATGTCGGCCGTGCGGCTGGGCCCGGTGATCACCACCACCTGGGAGGGGAGGCCTCCGGGGAAGAACCTCGCCGGGTCCCGCCAGAAGTCACCAGGGGTGGCCACCAGGGAGGAGACGCGCAGGAGGACGGCGTGCACCGGGGGCAGGAGCGACGCCGTCCGTCCCCCCGCTCGATCGGAAGCGACCACCACCGACCCGGTGGCGGCGAAGCCGCACAGAGCGCCGGTCACCCCCAGGTCGGCCGCCGCCGCCGCCGCCGGGCCGTCCCACGGGAGAACCTCCACTCCCATCTCGCCCAGCAGCCGGGCCGTATCGGCCGCTTCGGGATCGCGGCTCACCACCGCCCGAGACACCCCATGCTCCCGCACCACCCCTTCCAGGAAGGCGGACCTCCCCCCGGGGCCGACGCGTTGCACGCGCGCCCCCAGGGCCTCGGCCTCGGCGGTGAAAGCCGCGGCCGGGTCACCGAGGGGGCGCCGGAAGCGGGCCACGGCCTGAAGATCGCCGGGCTCATGCCCGTGCGCCGACAGGCGCACCGGCACGGCGCGACCCAGTTGCTCTCGCAGCCGGGCGATGAAGGCCTCCCTCTCCATCAGCGGCTCTCCTCCCGCGGCGGGCGGGGCACCTGCCGGCCCGCTCCCCAGCGCGGCACCAAACGCGACGGCACCAGGCGGGCTCCTGCTCCGGCCAGGCGGGTGCTCAGCCGGTAGAGCCGCGGGCGGCTCCAGGCGCGCGACCACAACGCCCAGATCACCCGTTCCACGCGCGATGCCTGCGGAGCGGCATCGCGGCGCAGGGCGAGCAGCATGTCCTGCAGTGGGATCATGACCGGGCAAGCCTGGTAGCAGGCCCCGCACAGGCTCGAGGCGAGGCGCAGTTCGCCGGCGGCGCCGCCCGCCAGCAGCGGGGCGAGCACCGCCCCGATCGGCCCGGAGTACGCCGCCGCGTACGCGTGACCCCCGATCTGGCGGTATACCGGGCAGACGTTCAGGCAGGCCCCGCACCGGATGCAGTTGAGGATCTCGCGGTAAGCGCCCCCCAGGATCCCGGAACGCCCGTTGTCCACGATCACCACGTGCAGTTCGTCCGGGCCGTCGACTTCGCCGGGCCGGCGCGGCCCCGTCACCATGGTGGTGTAGGCGGTCAGGTCCTGCCCGGTGGCCGACCGCGCCAGCAGCGAGAGCACCAATCCCAGGTCGGACCAGGTCTCCACCACCCGCTCCAGGCCGACCACCGCGATGTGCACCGGGGGGATCGAGGTGACCATCCGGCCGTTGCCTTCGTTGGTGACCAGGCAGATGGTCCCGCTCTCGGCGACGGCGAAGTTGGCGCCGCTGATGCCGATGTCGGCGGAGAGGAAGACCGCGCGCAGTTGCCGGCGGGCGAAGGCGGTCAGCGTGGCGGGCTCGTCGGTGAGCCCCTCGCCCCCGTGGTCCCGGAAGATCTCCGCCACCCGTCCCCGGCTCAGGTGGATCGCCGGCGTGATGACATGGGAAGGAGCCTCCCCGATCAGTTGCACGATCCATTCACCGAGGTCGGTCTCCACCACCTCGAAGCCGGCGGCGGCCAGGGCATGGTTCAGCCGGATCTCCTCGGTGACCATCGACTTGGCTTTGGCGATGCGCCGCGCCCCGTGTCGCCGCGCAACGTCGGCGACGTAGCGGCAGGCTTCGGCGGCGTCGGCGGCGAAGAAGACGTGGCCCCCGGCCGCGGTGATGCGATCGGCCAGAGTGGCGAGGACATCGGGGAGGCGGGCCAGGGTGGCCGTGCGCACGTCGCGGGCCGCCCGGCGCAGGTCGTCGAAGTTCTCCAGGCGCTCGATGGCCCGACCCCGCTGCAGCGCCAGGTGGTCGGTGGCGGCGGCCAGGGCCCGGCGCAGTCCGGTGTCGGCCACCGCCCGCTGCGCCCGCCGGCGCAGGTCCTTGCCGCTCACCGGTTCGCCCGCCCCGCGGCCTCGTCGAGCACCAGGGCCAGGTGGCGCACCGGCAGGCGCACCCTCCGGCGCCGCATGCGCCCGGCCAACTGCAGGAGACACGACTGGTCGCAGCCCACCACCACGTCGGCGTCGGTGGCCAGCAGGGAGTCGATCTTGGCGTCGGCCATGGCCACCGACATCTCGGGCTGCTTGAGCGCGAAGGTGCCCCCGAACCCGCAACACCGCTCTGCGTCCCAATCCACCCGGGTGCAGCCTTCCAGCGCGTCGAGCAAGCGCTCCGGTTCGGCGACGATGCCCAGCTCACGGGACATGTGACAGGACCGGTGGTAGGCCACCCGGGCCTCGAGGCGGCCGGGGATGGCGGGGCCGCGCGCCGCCAGCTCGGAGAACTCCACCACCCGCGTGGCGAGCCGCTCCGCTCTCGCGGCCGCCGCCTCGTCGCCCGCCAGCCGGAACATCTGCGGCCAGTAGAGGCGGATCATGGTGGCGCAGGATCCCGAAGGGGTGCAGATCAGGCC
>VGBK01000233.1 GCA_016870535.1 Actinomycetota bacterium
GAGGTGGTGGTGGCGGTCACCGGAGGGAAACTGGACTTCGGGCCCTGGGAGCAGATCTTCTACGGTGAGTTCGACGGGAGGCGCCGCAAGCGGGTGCTGGTGAAGGTCATCGGGGAGTGATCCCGCCCGGGCCTCGCCCGGAGCCGCCTACCCTGACGGGTCGAGGAGGACGCATGAGCGGGGAAACCGACATCGAGCGCCGGAGCCGCGCCTACCGGAAAGCCGGCCACGCCGTAGCCCACCACGTCCAGGGAAGACGCCCGTCACGCCTCGCCCTGGATCCCCCCACCGAGGCCGAGTCGGAATCCTCCCGGCCGGTGGACCTGGGCGGCGGGGCCCGGCACCGCCTGGAACTGGAGATCCTGGCGCTCTGGGTCGGCCTGGAGGCAGAGGCCCGCGCCGCCGCCCAGGCGGGAGCGCCGGCGGGGCCGACCCCCGGACCGGACCACCTGGCCGCGCTCGGGCGACGGGTCACCCGCAGCGAGCAAGAGAACGAGGCCTATCTCGAGTGGCTGCGGCGCCGCGCCCTGGGCCTGCTCGACCTGCCCGGCATCTGGCCGGCGGTCGAGAAGGTGGCCGAAGCCCTGCTGGCCGACGGCAGCCTCTCGGCCGCCGACCTGACCGCGCTCGTCTCGGGGGCGCAGCGCAGCCACCGGCGCCCCGGGTTGTCGGGATGGCTCCGCGACCTACGATGAGCCCATGAGCGCACCCGCCCTCCCCCCGCCCTGCACCGCCGGCCCTCTGACCCTGGAGGAGGCGCTGCTGCGGCGCCGCTCCCGGCGCGAGTTCAGCGGCGAACCCCTCTCCCCCGCAGAACTGGGGCAACTGCTGTGGGCGGCTCACGGCGTCACCGGGCGCGAAGGCCGCCGCAGCACCCCCACCGCCGGCCACACCGACGCGCACGAGGTGTACGCCGCCACCCCCAACGGCGTCTTCCGCTACGACGGCGCCGCCCACCAACTGGAGGAGACCGATGGCTCCGACTTGCGGGAGGCGCTGCGCGGCGCCTACGACGACGACCGCATCCTGCGAGCCGGGGCCATGATCGTGCTGGGCGCAGTCACGTCCCGGACCGCGGCCCGCTACCCGGAGCGGGCGGAGCGCTACGTGGCCATGGGCCTGGGGCATGCCGCCCAGAACGTCCTGCTGCAGGCCGAGGCCCTGGGGCTGTGGGCCTATCCGATCGGCGCCCACGACCCCGCCGGGGTGGCGCGGCTGCTGAGCCTGCCCGAGGGCTGCGAACCGCTCTACATGGTGGCGGTGGGGCGCCCGAAGGCCTGAGGCTCACCCGGGCAGGAAGCTGAACCGCACCCGGCGGGTGCGGTTGTCCCGGTTGGGATCCACCAACACCAGTGACTGCCAGGTGCCCAGCATGAGGCGTCCGGCCGCCACCGGCACCACCAGCGAAGGCGACACGAACGCGGGCATCACGTGGTCCGCTCCGTGCCCTGGGGCACCGTGGCGATGGCGCCAGCGGCCGTCGCGGGGAAAGAGCGTGTCCAAGTGCGCCAGGAGATCGTCGTCGCTGCCCGCCCCGGTCTCGACGATGGCCAGGCCCGCGGTGGCGTGAGGCAGGTACACCGACAGCAGGCCGTCGCCTTTGTCGGCTACGAACCCGGCGGCGTGGGCTGTGATGTCCACCACGGCGGGGGCGGCCCCGGTCTGCAGAGTGATTTCGACGGTGTCCAAGGGAGCAGTTCTCGCTCAGGCGTTCTCGCCCATGAACAGAGCCGACACCGACTCCTCGGTAAAGATGGCGCGCAGGGCGTCGGCCAGGATGGGGCCCACCGACAGCACCCGCAGGTTGGGCAGGCCGGCGGCCTCCGGCGGCACGGGGAGGGTGTTGGTGATCACCACCTCCTCCAGGGCGCTATCGGTGAAGCGCTGCGCCGCCGGCGGGGAGAGGACGCCGTGGGTGGCCATGGCTCGCACGCTGAGCGCCCCGGCCCGGCGCAGCAGGTCGGCGGCGGCCACCACCGTGCCCCCGGTGTCGATCATGTCGTCCACGATGATGGCGTGCAGGCCGGCCACGTCGCCCACCACCTGGAGGGCGGCGGATTCGTTGTGGACGTCGGGCTCGCGCCGCTTGTGAATGAAGGCCACCCCGGCATCGAGGTGCCGGGCGTAGAGGGAGGCGAGGCGCACCCGCCCCGTGTCGGGGGAGACGATCACCATGTCCTTGCCGACGGCGGCGTGCAGATACTCGAGGAAGACGGGCAACGCCGTCAGGTGGTCGAACGGCTTCACGGTGAAGCCCTGGATCTGAGCGCTGTGCAGGTCCATGGACACGATGCGGTCGGCCCCGGCGGCGATCAGCAAGTCGGCCATGAGGCGGGCGGTGATCGGCTCGCGAGAAAGGTGCTTCTTGTCCTGACGGGCGTAGCCGTAGAAGGGGACCACCGCAGTGATCCGCTTGGCCGACGCCCGGTGCAGGGCGTCGAGCATGATCAACTGCTCCATTATGTGGAAGTTGACCGGCTTGCTGTGGCTCTGCAGCACGAAGCAGTCGGCGCCGCGCACGCTCTCGGTGAAGCGGACGTAGATCTCCCCGTTGGCGAAATGGGACCTTTCCACCCCGCCCACCGGGATGCCCAACAACCCGGCCACCTCCTCCGCCAGGGGCGGGTTGGCCGAACCCGAGAACAGCATCATGCGCTTGCGGCCGGGCAGTTCCACCTGCGGATCACTCCTTCCTTGGGGCCTGCTTCGCTTTGCGGGCAGCGTAG
>VGBK01000234.1 GCA_016870535.1 Actinomycetota bacterium
CTGCCCTCCCTCACCTTCGCCCGCAAGGTCGTCGGGGGGAACGGCAAGATCCGCATCGAGCGGCTCACCGCCACCGGCTACGAGGTGGTCGAGGCGCCGCTGCCGGCGCTGCTCTCCGTCACCTCCGGAGCAGTGGAGCCCCGCTACCCCACCTTCAAGGGGATCATGGCGGCGAAGACCAAGCCGGTGGAGCAGCCCGCCGCCGCCGACCTCGGCTTCGGCCCCGACAGCGTGGGCCGCGCCGGTTCGGCGCAGGAGATCATCGGCGTCCGGGCCGCTCCCGAGCGAGGCGCCGGCCGCAAGGTCGTCGACGAGGGGGAGGCCCATCTGGAGATCGTGCGGCTCCTCGAACAGGTGAAGGTGATCTGACATGCAGACCTGGGTGTTCGCAGAAGAGATCGACGGCGCCCCCACGAGCCTCACGCTCGAGATGCTCAGCAAGGCGCGCACCTTCGGCGGCGACCTGGCCGCCGTCTATCTGGGTGCGGGATCCGACGCCGCTTTCGCCACCCTCGGGGCGCACGGCGCCACCAGGGTGTTCCACCTGGCCTCGGGAGAGGGTCTGCCCGCCCCGGCGGCAACCGCCGCCCTGGCGACCCTGATCGCCGACCACCAGCCCGACTTGCTGCTCTTCGGACTGGCCTTCACCGACCGCGATGTGGCCGGGCGCCTCAGCGCCCGCCTCGATCGCCCGGTACTGGCCAACGCAGTGGACATCGTCCCGGCCGACGGGGCAGTGCGGGTGGTCAACGAGATCCTGGGCGGCACCACCCTGGTGGAAACCGCCTATCGGGGCCCCAAGCCGTGGATCGCCGTAGTTCGACCGAAGTCCTTCGCCGCCGAGGCCGGGGCCGCCGCCACCCCGGAGGTGATCCCGGTGGCTCTGCCCGACGTGGGGCACGCCGGTGCGGCCGCGGTGCTCGAGCGCCATGCCGAGGTGTCCGAAGGCCCCGATCTGGGAGAGGCGGCCGTCGTGGTCGCCGCCGGTCGCGGCGTGGGCGGCGCTGAGAAGATGGGCCCGATCACCGAACTCGCTGCCCTGCTGGGGGCCGCCGTGGGCGGCACCCGGGCGGTGGTCGATGCCGGATGGCTGGCCTACTCCCTCCAGGTGGGCCAGACCGGCAAGACGGTACGGCCCAGCGTCTACATCGCCGCCGGCGTGAGCGGCGCCATGCAGCACGTCGTCGGTATGAAGGACTCGGGGACGATCATCGCGGTGAACAAGGACGAGGAAGCCCCCATTTTCCGCATCGCCGACCTCGGCATCGTGGGCGACCTGCACAAGGTGCTGCCCAAACTGGTGGAGGAACTCAGAGCCCGCCGCTGAGGATCGACCCCTATCCGGTCAGGCGCCTGGTCAAGAGAGCGGGCGCCTGGTATCTACGTGGGTGCGGCGACCGGTGAGCATCCGGGCCGGCACGGGCTCGGGCAGCAAGGCCACCACGAGGAGAGCGGTGACGGCCAGGCCCGCCGACATCCACCAGGCTTCGGGAGCCCCCACCGTCAACGCCATGACGGCCGCGTACAGAGCGAGGGCGAACAAGCCCCAGCCGATCTGCAGCAGCGTCCGGTAGCCGATGGTCACCTTCCAGTCCGCAGCGCGATCAACGGTGGTCACGAGTTGGGTATCGGCAGCCTCCCGCAGCGCCTTGACCCGCGGCCCGAGGCAGCCCGCCCCGACCTTGAGACCGGCTCAGGATGCATGCGCCCCCACACCCGGCCCCGTCTACTCGCGTCGGGGGTGGGGTTGGTGGTGGTGTGCCTGGCGGTGGTGTTGTCGGCATAGGAGTTGGAGGTTGGCTAAGACGGTTTCCCCGCCGTCGGCCCAGTGGATGATGTGATGGGCGTCGCAGAAGCGGGCGGGCATGCGGCAGCCGGGATGAGCACAGCCCCGGTCCCGTAGTTCCAGGGCTTTGCGGAGGGTGGGGGGGATGACCCGGGTGGCCCGTCCCATGTCCACCGGCACCGAGTCGGGGTCCAAGAGCACCCGGCTGATGGTGGCGTCACAGGTGAGGCGCCGGGCGGTGTCTCCGCCGATCGGCCCGGGTTCGGTGTCGACGATGCCGGCTCCCGTCTGGAGGGTGTTCCAGGGGATGGTGACCAGCACCCGGGGAGGACGCCTCCCACCGTTGCTGCCGTCGAGGTGGTGGCGGCAGATGTCCACCAGAGCGTCGGCCCGGACCTGAGCCGGGGTGCGGCCATCCTGAGGGTTCAGGTTGGCGGGGTCGGCCAACGCTTCCAGGGCGTGGCGGACGATGAGGCCGGATTCGGGGTCCAGGTCGCCGGAGAGGTGCAGCATCCCCAACAAGCCCTCCGACAAGTACAGGGTCCGCAGCTGATGCAGGCGTTCGGCTTCGGCTTCTGCCCCCTCCGGGTTGGTCTGGCGTTTCCAGGCGGCGACCAGCCGGGGTGTCTGCTGCGCCGAAGCCGTCTTCACCCGGTCCACCAGAGCCTTCTCATCCTTAGCGAACTGTTCGGGGGCCAGAGCCTGCGCCTGCGCCAGGACTCGCACCTTGGATTCGGACACCTCACCGGCGCCGAACGCCTGCCGGGTGACCGGCATGCTCTCCAGAGCCGAAGCCACCGCCACCTGACGGCGGCAGGCAGACCCCGGCTCGCCGGATAAGGCCGCCAGCCATTCGGTGGCCGACCGGTACCCCTGCTTCCGGGCGGCGCCGACCCGTTCCGCTTCGGCCAGGTACTCGGCCCGGCA
>VGBK01000235.1 GCA_016870535.1 Actinomycetota bacterium
GCTGGCCCCGGCCCTGGCCGCCATGGCGGCGTTCCTGGTTCTCTTCCAGGTGACCGGCCGCATGGTCGTCGAAGGGGGCGCCACCGGCCTCGAACTGCAGAGGGCCTTCACCGCGGAGCGCTTCGCAACGGTGGTGGCCTCCTGGGGTGACGGGGTAGCCGCCTTCAAGACCAATCTGATCATCCTGGACTTCGCCTTCCCCCTCGTCTACGCCGCCGGCCTGGCCTCTCTGGTTGCCCTGGCCGGAGGACCGGAGCCCGGGCGCCGCTTCCTCTGGATCTTCGTGGCTCCCTGGGCGGCGGCGGCGCTCGACTGGCTGGAGAACCTCCTGCACCTGTGGCTGCTCGCCGACGTCCACGATGCGGCCGATGCGGCGGCGGCGACCTATCCCGGGGCGGCGGTGCTCCTCGCCTCGGCGGCGGCCATGCTCAAGTACGGCCTCCTGCTCGCCGCCGCCGGCGCCGCGCTGGTCGTGGCGGCGCGCCGCCGCCGCGGGTGGGCCGTCGCGGTCAGCTTGGTGCTGTTCGCCGCCTTCACCTCGGTGGTCTGGGCCTGACCCGCCGCTCCCGGACGCTACGGCGACGGATCGTCGCGCGCGAGCTGATCCTGCCGCCTACTCGTAGCCGTCGCAGCCATCCTCGCCGGCCCCCACGAACCACACTAGGTCCTGGTCGCCGAAAGCGTCGATGCCCATGAGCATGCCGCCTCCGTAGGCCAGGCCGGAGGTGCCGTCGCGGAAGTTCGGCTGGCCGTAGACCGTGGCGAACTCGGCCACGGTCCGCCCCAGAGTGATGCCCTCCGCCGTGGCCAGATCCATGGCCCCGGCGTCGACCGCCTGCGGGTCGCCGGAGACGTAGGCGAACTCGGCCAGGGAGCGGGATCCCGTATCGACGTCGCTGAAGTGCACGTACAACACCGCCGGGTGCTGCCCCCCGCTCTCCGCCGGCTGGATGATCCAGGTAACGTGGCGATTGCTGCCCCGGCAGGTGCGCTCCGCCGCATCGCCCGTGGCCCACCCGGTGTCCTCGGCGGGGTTGCCCAGAATGCTCTGCAGGCGGGTGATCACCCGCTCGGCGTCGTCGCCGAACGAGAGTATCCCGAACCCGTCCGGAGCCAGGCGCATACGGCCGAAGTCGATGTTCACGTAGCGCGGTCGCGCCAGGCCCAGGTCGACGGCGTAGGCAGTGACATCCGCCGCGGTCACCCGGAGCCGGTAGTCGGACCCGGTGGGCAGCTTGCCCGACCACCCGCCCCGGGGGGTCACCTGCTGCACTCGCGTCCCGTCGGCCTGCTCCAGGCCCACCTGCACCTCCCCCTCGGCGACCACGATGCTGAGCACCCGGCCCTGGACGCCCTCGAGCTCGATGACCTCGTCGTCGCCCGGGGCGACGGCGCCCGCCACCCGGATCGTGCCCTGGCGAGCGGGGAACGAGGTGAGACGGGGCTCATCGCAATCGCGGGCCATCTGGGCGAAGGTGGCGGCATCGGGATCCCCGGTGGGGATGCGCCGCAGTTCCGCCTGGTACCAGGCCACCGCGGTGGCGGTCATCGGCCCGAAGCGGCCGTCGACGGTCATCACCGGGCCGTCGGGAGTGGACTGGCCGTGGCCGGTGCAGATCAGGTAGGACTGCAGGGCTTCCACATAGGCTCCCTGGTCCCCCCGGCGGAGGAAGGGGGTGTCGTTGGGTTCCAGGACGATCCGCCCCGAAGTGGTGGTGGTGATCGGCGGGGCGGTGGTGGTCGGCACGGTGGTGGTCGCGCTCTCCCCCCCACTGCAGGCGGCGGCCGCCGAGACGCCCGCCAGCGCCAGGGTCAGCAGGAGCGCCCTTCGCCGTCCGCCGCTCATGGGACAAGGGTATCCGATCGGCGCGGCCGGTGCCGCCTCCGGCCGTCATCTCCGGCACGACCATCCCCTGGGCCGGCCCCCGGCCGGGCCTACACTCGCCGGCGCGGTGACCAGCTGGGCCCGGCGCTTCATCTACTACCCGGACGACCGGGTGCCGCCACGCCATCCCCCTGCGGGCCTCGGCACCGGGGTTGCCCTGCACACCGCCGACGGCCTGGAACTGGCCGCCTGGTACCTCCCCGGCCGGGGGGACACAGCCGTCCTCTTGTGCAACGGCAACGCCGGCAACCGGGCGGACCGCCTCCCGCTCTCCGCCGCCCTGCAGCGCCGCAACCTGGGAGTGCTCTCTCTCGACTACCGCGGTTACGGGGGCAATCCGGGCGACCCGGAGGAGTCGGGGCTCATCGCCGACGCCGAGGCCGGGGCCGTCCACCTGTCCGATCGCCCGGAGGTGACTCGCCTGGTCTACTTCGGTGAGTCACTGGGGGCGGCCGTCCTGGTGGGCCTGGCGGAGCGCCGGCCGCCCGACGCGTTGGTCCTGCGATCCCCCTTCACCTCGCTCCTCGAGGTGGCCCGGGCTCATCTGCCTTTCGTCCCCGCCGGAGTCATCGACGACCGCTGGGCCTCCCTCGAGCGCATCGCCAACATCGATGTGCCCCTTCTGGTGCTGGCCGGCACCGCCGACCGGGTGGTCCCCTACGAGCAGAGCGTTCGCCTGTTCGAGGCGGCCCCCGGCCCCAAGCGTTTCGTGTCTTTCGAGGACGCCGACCACAACGATGCCGTCCTCGCCTTCGGGGCCCGCCTGCTGGACGAGACGGCCCGGTTCCTGGAAGACGTGTCAGGGGCCTCCGCCGGAGGAGCCTGAG
>VGBK01000236.1 GCA_016870535.1 Actinomycetota bacterium
GGATCCGCCGCCGCCACCTGCTGATCCACCTGCCCTACGAGTCGTTCGGCACCTCGGTAGGGGCTTTCATCGCCGAAGCCTCACGCGACCCCGACGTGGTGGCCATCAAGCAGACCCTGTACCGGACCTGGTCGCCGGAGGATCCCGCCGCGGGAGGCGAGGCCTCCGTCGTCCAGTCGCTGATCCGCGCCGGGCGTGAAGGCAAGCAGGTGGCCGTGCTGGTCGAGCTCAAGGCCCGCTTCGACGAGGAGGCGAACATCACCTGGGCGAGGCTGCTGGAGGAGGCGGGCGTCCATGTGATCTACGGGGTCGCCGGGCTCAAGACCCACGCCAAGATCGCCCTGGTGGTGCGGCGCGAGGGCGGGCGCCTCGTCCGCTACAGCCACATCGGCACCGGCAACTACAACCCCAAGACGGCGCGCCTGTACGAGGACCTCGGCCTCCTCACCGCCGACGAGGAGATCGGCGCCGACCTCAGCGAGCTGTTCAACCTGCTCACCGGCTACGGCGGCCGGCAGCAATACCGCCGCCTACTGGTGGCCCCCGCCCACCTGCGGAGCCGGGTGCTGGACCTGGTCCGCTCCCAGGCCGTCCCGGGCGGGCGCATCGTGTGGAAGCTGAACCACCTGGTGGACGCCGAGATCGTCGAGGCCCTGTACGCCGCGGCCGCGGCCGGGGCGGAGATAGACCTGGTGGTGCGGGGCCAGTGCTCCCTCCGTGCCGGGGTTCCCGGCCTGTCGGAGCGCATCCGGGTCCGCTCCCTGGTGGGCAAGTACCTGGAGCACTCCCGGGTCATGCGCTTCGGCGAGGGCCCGGGGGCGGTCTACTACATCGGCTCGGCCGACATGATGCCGCGCAACCTGAACCGCCGGGTCGAGGTGCTCACCCCGGTGCGAGACCCCAGCCTGTGCCTTCGCCTCGAGGAGATCCTGCAGATCTGCCTGGCCGACGACACCCTGGCCTGGACGCTGGGCGCCGATGGGGCCTGGGCCAAGGTTCCCGCCGGGCGGGGAATGAATACTCACCGCCGCCTCGAAGCCCTGAGCCTGGACCGAGCCCGCGGGGCCGCCCCGGACCCGGTGCGGGCGGCAACGGTGCCGGGGGTCGTCATGGCGGCCGGCGGCCTGGTGACCCGGCGGGGCAGCAACGGCAAGCCCGAGGTGCTGGTGGTGCACCGGCCGGCCTACGACGATTGGTCGTTCCCCAAAGGCAAGGCCCAGGAGGGGGAGGCCCCGGCCGACGCCGCCCGGCGCGAGGTGCTCGAGGAGACGGGGTACGAGTGCACCGCGGGGCCCGAGGTGGCCACCCTCGACTACCCCGACGGGAGCGGCCACCAGAAACTGGTCCGCTACTGGGCGATGACTCCCACCGGCGGCGAATTCCACCCCAACGCCGAGGTGGACGAAGCCCGCTGGCTCCCCGCCGACGCGGCGCTTCACCTCCTGTCCTACGACCGCGACCGGGCGCTGCTGCGTCACTACCTGGCGGGACGCGGCCGGCGAGCGCGCCGCTGACTCAGCCGCTGCTCGCGGGGTAGAGCGAAGACATCCACTCCACCGTCATGGCGGCCAGACGGTCGAGGATCGCCTCGGCCCCAGCGTCGGGGACGGCCCCGACACCGAAGGAGTGGTCGGCCCCTGGGAACACCACCAGTCGGGCCCGGGGCAGTCCCTCGACCACCGCCCGGAGCAGGGGCAGCGGGGCCAAGCGATCGCGCGACCCGGCCAGGAAGAGCACCGGCACTCCGATGGCCTCCAGGTGGGAGGTGTCCCGAGGGATCGCCTTCCCCGGAGGCAGCAGGGGATATCCATAGACGGCTACGGCCCGGCAGGTCTCGCCCGACGCGGCGAGGTGGGTGGCCACCCGGCCTCCCATCGACTTCCCCGCCAGCACCACCTCCCCCGCCTCCTCCCGCAGGCGCCGGACTGCCGCCCGATGGCACTCCGCCAGCACCGGGAGCCGATCGGGAGCCCGCCTCCCCTCCGCGGCGTACGGGTAGTCGAAGGTCATGGTGAGGTGGCCGGCCGCCGCCAGGCGACGACGCAGGCCGGCGAGGAAAGGGTGTCCCTGCCCGGCGCCGGCGCCATGGGCCAGCAGTACCGCCGGATCCCGGGCGGGCACCGGGCCTTCCAGCAGCGCGCCCACCCGGCGGCCGGGCCGCCACTCGACCTCGATCTGCCGACTCGCCGGGACCTTCTCCCCGCCCGTCATGGCTGCGCCGGTCATGCCGAGCGAGGCTACCCGCCGTGATGGCGTTGCGACGCGCCTAGTCTTTTGCTCTCGTGCGCCTTCGCGTCTTCTCCGATGCCGACAACCTGGCCGACGCCGCCGCCGAAGAGGTGGCGGCCTGGGCACGTCACGATGCCACCCACCCCACCGTCGGCCTGGCCGGAGGATCTACCCCGCGACGCACCTACGAACGGCTGCGGGGCCTCCGGCTGCCCTGGGACCGGCTCGACGCCTGGGTCACCGACGAGCGCGCCGTGCCTCCCACCGACCCCGACAGCAACTCCGGCATGATCGGACGGGCTCTCTTCGATCGTGTGCCGGCCTCCTTTCACCCCGTGTCGGGAGCCGGCGATGCCGCCGCCGCAGCCGCCGCCTACGAAACCGAACTGGCCCGCTTCCTGCCCGCCGGGCCGCACGGCCTGCAACCCGGCCTGGTGATCCTCGGAGTCGGCGAGGACGGCCACACCGCCTCCCTGTTC
>VGBK01000237.1 GCA_016870535.1 Actinomycetota bacterium
GGTCCGTGGGCTCCTGGCTGGCGGCGGAGCGGCCCGTGGCCGAGCCCGGACCGGCGCCGGGAGGCAATGGGGGCCGGCGGGTCCCGGCGCCCCAGCGGCTCAGTCCGGCGCCGCCGGCCGAAGCCGATGCCGCCATGCTCGCCTGGGCGGGGGGTCCGCTGGAGGGTGCGGCCCACGGCCTGTTCCCCACGGAGTGGGCGTGGCGCCGCCTGAGCCTGGGCGACCTGGAGGCGGCGGCGCGGCGCCGGTCGCTGTGGCAGGCGCCGTCGGGGTGGGCCGTGGCGGAGCCCGACGAGGGCACCCTGGAGGTGACCTGGCTGTGCACCTACCCGGATGAGGCGAGGGTGATGCTGCGCGCCCTGGCCGACGTGGCGGCATCGGCCGGGGCGGAGCGCCTGCACGTGTACGTGCCGGCGGTGGACTGGCTGCGCACCGTCCTGGACGGGGCGGGGTGGGAGGTGCACCCGGTGGAGGTTCTGGCCCGGGCGTTGTAGGCCAAGGGGCGGCGAGAGCGCGTTCGGCCCGGGTGGCGGCCCTCCCGCACCGCTCGGGCCTGCGGCCCTCCCGCCTCTCCCGGGAGGTCGGAGGGCGCAGGGGTTCGCCGACGCAGCAGGTCTCCGCCGCGCCCTCTGCCGCCTCCTGTCGCCCCGGCGAGAGGGGGAGAAGCCACCGGTGCAAGCCCCCTACAGCGTGGGCGTGGCGTAGGTGACCAGGGTCTCCATGTAGTTGGCCCGTTCGAAGGCGGCCGGGTCGGGCGAGGCCGCCTGGGACAGAGACCCCTTCATCTGCTCGATGGAGTCGTACTCGTGCTCCTCCATCCAGGCGGCCATCTCGTCGCGTACCCCGGTCAGCCAGCCCGGGCCCCGGCGCAGCAGCGCCGAGGCGGACATGGCCACATCCGCCCCGGCCATGACCAGTTTGAGCACGTCTTCCGCGGTGTGCACCCCGGTGGTGGCGGCCAGAGAGGCCTTCACTCGCCCCTTCAGGATGGCGATCCAGCGCAGGGGCAGCCGCAGTTCGGCCGAGGTGCTCAGCTCCACGTTGGCCCGCACCTTCAGGTCTTCGACGTCGATGTCGGGCTGGTAGAAGCGGTTGAAGAGCACCAGGCCGTTGGCCCCGGCCTCCACCAGGCGGCGGGCCATGTTGGCCATCGAGGAGAAGTAGGGCCCGACCTTCACCGCCACGGGGATGCCGACCGCCCGCCGCACCGCCGCCACCAGGTCCAGGTAGCGGCGCTCCACCTGCTCCCCGGTTTCCTCGACGTCGGCGGCGATGAAGTAGACGTTGAGTTCGAGAGCCGAGGCCCCGGCATCCTCCATGCGGCGGGCGTACTCGACCCAGCCTCCCGCCGAGGCGCCGTTGAGGCTGGCGATCACCGGGATCCGCAGCGTCCGGCGCGCCTCGGCGAGCAAGGCCAGGTAACGCTCCGAGCCGTTGGTGTACCCCTCGGCCGCCTCGGGCAGGTAGCCGCGCGCCGCCTCCTGGTAGACCCCCGCTCCTGCCTCGAGGGCGGCGTGCACCTGGTAGGAGTCGTGCACGATCTGCTCCTCGAACAGGGAGGGCAGCACCACGGCCGCCGCCCCCGCCTCCTCGAGCCGCTGCAGGCCGGCCACCCGGCGCCCCAGGGGCGACGGCGCCACCACCAGGGGGCTCGACAGGGTCATCCCCAGATACGAAGTCTCCAGGTTCACGCTCACTTCTCGTCCTCCCCGGGAACATCGCGCCTGACGGCGGCCAGGGCCTCGTACAGGCGGCGTCGCTCGCTCGCGTCCTGTTGCACCGCCGTCGCCAGTGCCTCGGCGCGCTCCGGGTTGGAGCGGGCCAGCATGGCGAAGCGGGCCTCCTTCATAGTGAACTCCCGCACCGGGATGGTGGGCGGGCGGCTGTCCAACTGGAAGGGGTTGCCCCCGTCGGCCGCCAGCCGCGGGTCGTAGCGGTACAACTGCAGGTAGCCGCTGGCCGCCGCGTCCTTCTGGTGGTCCATCTGGTTGGCCATGTCGATGCCGTGGGCGATGCAGGGGCTGTAGGCGATTATCAGCGACGGGCCCCGGTACGACTCGGCCTCGACGAAGGCTTTCACCGTCTGGGTCATGTTGGCCCCCATGGCCACCGAGGCCACGTACACCGCCCCGTAGGACATGGCGATCAGGCCCAGGTCCTTCTTCGCGGTGGGCTTGCCGCCGCTGGCGAAGCGGGCCACCGCCCCGCGTTGGGTGGCCTTGGAGGCCTGGCCCCCGGTGTTGGAGTAGACCTCGGTGTCGAGCACCAGCAGGTTGATGTCTCGCCCGCTGGCCAGCACGTGATCCAGGCCCCCGAAGCCGATGTCGTAGGCCCAGCCGTCCCCGCCCATCGCCCACACGCTCTTGCGCACCAGGGCGTCGAGCAGGCCGAGCGCCCAGCGGGCGTCGGGCGAGTCGACTCGGGTCAGGCGCTCCCGGATGGCGGCCACCCGGGCCCGCTGCGCCTCGATGCCCTGCTCGGTGTCCTGGTCGGCCTCCACCGTCGCCGTCACCAGGTCGTCGCCGATGATCCCGCCCAGGGCCTTGATGGCGGTCCGGGCGGCCTCGGCCTTCTGGTCGGCGGCCAGGCGCATGCCGAAGGCGAACTCGGCGGCGTCCTCGAACAGGGAGTTGCTCCAGGTCGGGCCCTTGCCGGCGGCGTTGGTAGTCCAGGGGGTGGTG
>VGBK01000238.1 GCA_016870535.1 Actinomycetota bacterium
CCCCCTCCGGGTTCGGCCTGGCGGCCTCACCCACCTCCCCCGCTGGGGCGGGGGAGGAGAAGAGGTTCGCTTCCCCCTCCGGGTTTGGCCTGGCGGGCCACCTCCCCCGTAGCCACGGGGGAGGCGAATAAGGCGGGTGAGCCCGCCTGTAAGCCGGATTCTGTGCCGGTGATGAACCGGCGGCGGCCATCTATCTGGGCCCGCCGTTGCCGGCGGGCTCTTGCGGCCTACCCGGGGCCATCGGACGGGCCACCCGGCCCCTGTTCGGCCTTGCTCCCGGTGGGGTTTGGCGAGCCGTCGCGGTCACCCGCGACGCTGGTGGTCTCTTACACCACCGTTTCACCCTTGCCTGTGCCGCTGAGGCGGCCATCGGCGGTCTGCTCTCTGTTCCACTTTCCGTCGGGTCGCCCCGCCTGGGTGTTACCCAGCACCGTGCCCTGCGGAGTCCGGACTTTCCTCGACGCCCGAAGGCACCGCGGCCGCCCGGCGGGCTCACTGCCACCACGGTAGCGGGGCCCGCCGGGGTCGGCGAGGGTCGGACGTCAGCCGGTGACTCTCCTCCCGAAGATGTCGTCTCCTCGGGAGGCGCGGTTGCGCCAGTCGGACCACACCACCAGGAACTGGTTGCTGTTCTGGTTGTAGACGACGGCGGTGTCGTTCTCGTGGGAGACGGCCCCGGTGCCGCTCACCCGGAAGTTGCCGCCGATGCGGCTGCCGTCGGCGCCCACCCGGCGGGCATAGGTGTCCCCTCCTGAGGTGGCGTAGTCGCGCCAGTCTTCCCACACCACCAGGTAGCGGTTCCATGTCTTGTTCCAGGCGACGTCGGGCCGGTACTGGGCCGCGGGGTCGGCCGTCATGCGGATGTCCCCGGCGAGGCGGGTGCCGTCCGCCTTCACCCGGCGCCCGTAGATGTCCAGGTTCGTGGTGCCGAGGTTCCGCCCGTCCTGCCACACCACCAGGTACTGCTTGGCTTGGTCGTTCCAGGCCACTGCGGGCAGGACCTGGCTGCTCCCCGCGAACCCGTTGACCCTGAAGTCGCCGCCGAGGAGGCCGCCGGTGGAAGCGACCCGCCGGGCGTAGATGTCCGTGCCGTTGCCGGCGTCGAAGTTGCGCTGGTCTTCCCACACCACCAGGAACGCGCTGGTGCCGGCGGCGACGTCGGGCAGGTCGTCGTAGGCGGTGGCGTTGGGCCCGCTGATGCGCATTTCGGCGAAGGGGACCTTCCCGTCGGCGGTGACCAGGCGTCCGTAGATGTCGAAACTGCGCGCGGTGAAGTTGCGCCCATCCACCCACACCACCAGGTAGCCCGCGCTGGAGGGGTGCCAGGCCACGGCGGGGGTGAACTCGTGGGCCATGGCGTTCTTGCCGCTGATGCGGAACTCCGCTCCGGCGAACGTGCCGTTGGGTTTCACGCGACGCCCGTAGATGTCGCGACCGCGCGACACCTCGTTACGGTCGTCGCCCCAGACCACCAGGTAGGTGTTGTGGGTGGCGTCCCAGGCAACGTCCGGGGCGGTCTCCGCGGCGGGCGATGTAGTAGCGCTGATGCGGAAGTCCCCGCCGATGGGGGTCAGGTCGGCCTTCAGGCGGCGGCCGTAGATCTTGGGGTTCGGGCCCCGGGAGTCGCTCCACACCACCAGGTACTGGTTGTTGAAAGTGTTGTGGGCCACCGCCGGCAGGTCGTCGTCCTGGGTGGCGTACGGCCCGCTGATGCGGATGTCGGTCCCCACCGGCGTCCGGCCGTCTTCGCCGGCGGCGATTGGTGCGGAGAGGAGGAGAGAGAGCACAAGCAAGAGGCAGACAACGATCCAAGGGCGTGTCACTTCGGCCACCTCCGAGTCGATACGGCCAGCCTACACCCCGGAAAAGGGGCGCGGCCCCCATCGGCGGCCGGCGCCGGTTCAGGCGTCGGCGAGGTGCTCTTCGAGGCTGGCGACCCAGCCGGCGGGGAGGTGCCAGTGGCGCCCCCCGGCCACCATCAGGCTCAGGTAGCCGGGCTCGGGCCGGTGCTCCCCGTTGGGGCTCTCGCAGACGTGGACCACCACCTGGTGGCGGTGACCCTCGCGATCCATGGCCTGGGCCGTCTTGGCCACCCGTCCCTCCTCGGCCTGGCGGGCGTTGAGATGACGCAGGTCGGGTTGCCCCACCTCGAACACCGCTCCCCACACGGTGTTGCCGCTCTGGGGCTTCACCGAGGGCAGTCCTCCGTCACCGTTGGCGATGGGGAAGTGGAGGCGCCACTCGGGGAGGTGGGCGATGAAGCAGAACCGAGCGCCCGGTGCGGCCTGCTGCAAGCGGCCGGGATCCATGTGTGCGTCGTAGGCGAAGTAGAGCAGCGCTCCTCCTCGTACGGTGCCGGCCGATTGTACCGCCCGCGCGCGGGGCCCCGTCCGGCCGGCAGCCGGGGAACCCTCCGGCCCGCGGCCGGCGTCTCATCGGCGGGCCGGGATGCCGGCCGCCCTGCCGAAGAGGAGACCGAGTGGCCGTTCCACTGCAGCCATGGCTCGGCGATGACCGGCCCTGGGTCGCCCTGGCCGCCTGCCGGGGCGCCGACCCGGGCCTGTTCTTCGCCGACGGCGACGGCGATCGCACCGGGGTGGCGCGGCGCATCTGCGGCGGCTGCCCGGTGCGCGACGAGT
>VGBK01000239.1 GCA_016870535.1 Actinomycetota bacterium
GAGAACCCGCCCCCGCCGCCGGAGCCTCCGGGAGGGGCGAAGGCACCGGTCAGGGCCCGCTCGATGCCGGCCAGGGCGTTCTCGCTGTGCCCGCCGTAGCCGTGGCCGGAGTACCAGTACAGCGAAGAGGTCTCCTCCAGGGTGGGCGGGGCGTAGAGGCGGGCGGCCTCGAGCACATCCTCCGCCACCCCCAGGGCGATGGCATAGACCAGGAACTGCTCCCACAGCTTCAGGGAGATGGCCGGGGCCTCGTGGAGGCGGCTGAAGTCGGCCAGGTAGCGGCGGAAGGCGCTCCACCGCGCCGCCTCCAGGGCGCCCTCCTTGGTGCGGCGCACCCACAGGGCCCGACCCGACCGGGTGACGGCGCCGGCGAGCAGCGCCAGGGCCCCCACCGCGACGAACCCGAACCGGGTCACCAGGGCCCCTGCCGGGTTCTCCGCGGCGGAGACCCACGGGAGGAGCGGGGCGAGGAACCACCCTCCGGCCGCCAGCACTACGCCGGCCGCCATCATCCAGGTCCCCGCCTTGAGCCCCGCCTCGTCGAGCAGGTGCCCCCGGGTGAGGGCCCGCCCCACCGACTCCCGATAGCCGTTGTAGGTGGCGGCGTTGACCTGGGCGTCGGCGCGGATGCGGGTGCGGAACTGGGTCAGCGGCTGGGGGCCTTCTTCGAGCACCCGGCGCATCACGGTCATCACCCGGGTCTCGTGCTCGCGCAGGGGGCCGTGGTCCCCGGCGGCCAGGCCGATGACCAGGTCGCTGATCTGCTCCCGCCGCAGCCCGCCCCAGGTCTTGCGCTCCACCGTCTCGGGGGTGGCGGTGAGCACTCCTCGTCGGATGAGGTCGAACAGGGTGGCGGTGAAGGCCTTCTCGTCCACCCGGCCCTGGGAGAGCAGGGCGCTCACCAGGGCCGGCTCGAGGTCTGAGGGAGGGGCCTGCTCGTACTCGCGGTCGTAGTCGACCCGCGGCTCCTTGCCGTAGCGGCGGTACCCGGCGTAGAGGGCTGCCGGCACCCCGGCCAGCAGGCCGCCGACGAGCCACAGCGAGGGCACCACGCCGCGTCCGGAAGCGGCGGCGCGCTCCGCGGCGGCCGCCTCCTCGGAGCGGATGACCTCGAGAGCAGACCCGTCGGCGACGGCGGCGCCGGCGGTGGCGGCCAGGACCCGGCGAGGGAACACCACACGCATCTCCACCCACTGCCGGGCCGGGACGCCGCGGGCCTCGAGGGCCGGGCTCACCCCGTCGGCTCCCAGCGTGGTCTCCCCCTGCACCCGGGCGGGGTGGCCGTACACCAGCACGTCGCCGGGGGCCAGGTCGGCCGAGGGCAGCACTACCCGGGCGGTGAGGTGGCTCAGACCCACTTTCCACTCGTCGCCCCACACCTTCAGGTAGACGTCGGCCACGTCGTCGTAAGCCACGGTGAGGCCGAGCATCCGGTAGGTGAGGGTGAAGGTGCGCCGCTCGTCGGCGGCGCGGTAGTGCCACACCACCCGCATGCGCCCGCCCAGGTTCTCCACCCCGAAGGTCCCGGCTCGGCCGCTGGAGCCGAGGGCGGTGGGGGCGCCCGGTGAGTAGGGGCGACCTGCCTCCTCGGAGACGGCGATGTCGTCGATGGACATCCCCGGCCGCAGGGGGATCTCGCGGTACCCGCCGGAGAAACTGCCGGAGAAGGAGTAGGTGATCTGCTCGGTGACCCGCAGCGACCCGTCGGCCTCCACCACCACCTCCACATCAGCGGCGGGCAGGGAGTACTCCTTGGCCCAGGCGGGCGGCGCCGCCGCCAGGAGGCCGGCGAGGCACAGCGCCAAGAGGACGCAGGCGAGGGCGACGGAGGAGGCGGGCCGCTTCAGAACTGCACCTGCGGGACGCCGCGGGCCTCGTCGCCGATCTCGAAGAAGTCGCGCGTGGTGAAGCGGAACAGGGCGGCCACCAGGTTGGTAGGAACCGTCTGCACCGTGTTGTTGTAGGAGAGGGTGCTGTCGTTGTAGATCTGGCGGGCGACGGCGATGCGGTCCTCGGCGTCGCGCAGGTCGGCCTGGAGGGCCTGGAAGTTCTCGGTGGC
This sequence comes from Actinomycetota bacterium, assembly GCA_016870535.1. Classification (GTDB taxonomy): domain Bacteria; phylum Actinomycetota; class Acidimicrobiia; order Spongiisociales; family UBA11373; genus VGBK01. Next base: position 2,060 of record VGBK01000239.1, read on the forward strand.
CCGCAGGGCCGGATAGGCCTCGGCCAGGGCGAAGAGGCGGCGCAGGACCGCGCCCAGGGCGTTCTCGGCCTGAGCCTGGTCGGCCACCGTCTCCGCCGCCTGAGCGGCACTGCGGGCGGCCACCACCTCCTCGAAGGTCTGCCGCTCGTGGGCGGCGTACCCCTTGACCGCCTCGACCAGGTTGGGGATCAGGTCGTAGCGACGGCGGAGTTGCACGTCCACCTGCGCCCAGGCGTTGCCGGTGCGGTTGCGGAGGCGGACGAGGCGGTTGTAGCCCAGGATCAGGCCCAGGGCCAGGAGCACGATGACGGCGATGACGACGATGAGAGCGACCATGCCTCGCATCGTAAACCCGTACCTGTCGCTGGGCCCGGCCCGGCGGGGTGGTTCAGTCGCCTTCCAGGTCGGGGGGCCGCCGCCTCCCCTTGGCCTCGCTGCGGTGGCGCTTGTCGGCCAGGCGGCGCTGCCCGGCGGCAGGGGTGGGCCGGGTGGGCCGCCGTCGTCCCCGGGGGCGGAGCGCCTCGCGCAAGATGGCCTCCAGGCGGTGCCGGGCGAT
>VGBK01000240.1 GCA_016870535.1 Actinomycetota bacterium
AGGCCCACGACGAACACCGTGAAGTAGACGACGGTGAGCGGGTTGATGATCGTGAGCCCGAGGAACTTCCCGTAGGTGCGGACGAGTTCGGCGCGGTTGGGTGCGGCAGGCTCACCGTCCGGGATCGCCCGGCCGACCCAGGCTCGCCGCAGGCCGTTGAACGCCAGCAGGGCGAGCACCGCGGCGCTGCCGAACTTGAAAGGGGTGGCGGAGGCTTCGACCGCGGAGGCGATGGCGACACCTCCCAGAGTGGCCAGGGCGGCGTAGAGCAGGTCGGCAGTAGCCGCCCCCGCCCCGGCGAAGGCGGCGCAGCGGAACCCGCAGCGCATCCCGGTCTCCACGATGAGGACGGCAATGGCCCCGACCGGGATGGCGATCCCGTACCCGGCGATGACGCCGGCGATGAGGGCACGAAGCATGGCCCCAGAGGGTAGAGAGTGGTGGGGGAGGGTTGGCGCGAGTCGCCCCGACCAGGACAGATCCCCCCAGGCCCAGGGCCCCACCCCCTGAGCCCCCACCCCGGGCGGGCCGGATGCGCCGAAGGCTCTCCGACGACCGACTCTTACTGTACTCCGATGGGACCGATCGCAAGGACCGTGGCCGGGAACCATCGGGCTGTGGCGGCCGGGTCTCCGGGCAGTCGCCGGACTGGTGCGGGCAGGTGCCCCGACCCAGGCGCGGGCGGGCTCTGCAGGTGTATGTTTCACCTGCGCGGGGGTCACCGGGGGAGGGGTTCCACCCGGCTGCCTCTTGGCGCGGGAGGGTGAGTGATGCATGTTTCCCAATTCGCCGGGGAGCTTCGGTGCCCGCACTGCGGCGGGCGGCACGGAACCCGGCAGTGGCCGACGAACGGTGATCTGGTTCCTTTCTACTTCCAGAAAGAGCCGGGAGCGCACAACCTGGAGGTCCGGTGCCCGCACTGCGGCCTGACCTGGTATGTGGTCTGGGATAGGCCTCCGGGCCAGGTGATGCTGCTCGACGGAGTGGCGACTCCCCGGGCAGTGCCCCAGGCCGCCGGCCCAACTCGGGCCCCGGGGCGGAGCAACCGGCGGCTGCTCGTCGCGTTCGTCATCTTCAGCCTGTGCATCGTGGGGCTGTTCGCCGCGACCTGGACCGACGGCTCGGGTTGTGCCGGGGAGGTCGGAGCCGAGTTGACGGCGTGCCGGCTGAGGTGGGTCGGCCTGGTCGCCGGGATCTGCGTGGTCGGCTGTGCGGTGTTCGGGACCATCTGGCTGACCCGTCACCGTCGCCACCGCGGGTAGGCCGTCCTGAGCCGTCTGCAGGTGGGGGATGCCGTTTGGCACGACGGTCGTCGCCGCGAAGTGAAGGCCGCAGTCGTCTGGGGCGACGGCGGCTTTGTCGATCCCAGCGGCATGGCCCGGGGCTACGGGGTGGCCCTCCGGTCTTCCCCGCCCTCGAGAACCGGCCACGGCGTAGCACGCCGTTCGGGGTCGGCCGGGTCGAGCGCATCGATCCCGGAACTGGTTGCCTCAGGGAGACCACCCCCTGATCTCTTCCCCGGGGTCTGCCGTGTCGGCTGGAACCTCTTCAACATGCCGGTCTCGTCCGCCTGCGGGCCCGGCGTTTATGCCGATACCCCGAAGACCGAGTCGCGCCCGGATCCACGGGCCCGCGGGCCGGGGCACGGGCCGAAAGGGCCGGTGTTGCCGGGGGTTGGCCGCTGGTTCTCGCGGGACCGGGATCTCGCGGCGACACCCTCGGCCGTCGGGCACGGCCGGCCACTTGATTAGCAACCCGGATCGGCGAGGATGCCCGCCTTCAGGACCCCCGAGCGGAAGGATCTACCGATGGGTCGCCACCAGCGCACCGGGCCGGGGACTGCACTTCTTCGCTGGGGAGCCGTGCTCCTCCTCGGCATCGTCGGGATCATGGTTCCTCCTACCCCGGCCGATGCCGCCGGGGATCCCGGCCAATTCTTCGACGGGCAGATCGTCTACTCGACGATCACCAACTGCATCTCGATCATCCAAGGTGCGCCCTACTCGGAGTTCGGCGCCGGGACCTATGTCGGGGCGTATGCCGACCCCGACGAATCCCCGCCGATTCCCGGCGTCGGGCAGACGTTCTACATGCACGTCGTGGTGTACGGCCTCGGCAACTCCTGCTCCGGCCAGTACTTCGTGCCGGCGATCGGCCTGCCCGCCGGGGTGTCGTTCGACACCGCGCAACCGATCTTGTGTTTCACCGGGAACGGGCAGGCGACCAGCCTCTCCGACTGCCCGCAGTGGGGGAACACCGCGCCTTCGACGTACGGCGGCGACCTGATGTACCTGTCCACCGACACGTCGCGGGCGCAGACCTGGCCGCTGCCGCAAGGGGGGTTCTGGGAGTTCCGCTTCCCCATCAAGTCGACGGGCCTGTCGCCCGCCAGTGGCATGGGACCACTTTGTGGTGAGTTGCGCCAGTGGGATGGGACCACCTGAGCGCCAGTGATGGGACCGTCTTCTGGGGTCCGCCAGTGCCGGTGCCGTTGAGGGTGCAATGGCCGTCGTTCCGGTCAACGGGTTCAGGGAGGACGGCCGATGGTGTTCCGGGAGGTCCGCGTGTACGAAGTCAGAGAAGTGCTCCGGTTGTGGCTGGAC
>VGBK01000241.1 GCA_016870535.1 Actinomycetota bacterium
GCGCCGGACCCCATCTCCCTCCCCGTCGACGATCTACCCGCCGCCATGGCCGCCCTGCGGCGGCACACCGCTTCCCGCCTGCTGGCCATCGCCGCCGGCGATCTCACCGGCCGGCTCGACATGCCGGCGGTGGGCCGGGCCCTGGCCGACGCCGCCGACGAAGCAGCCGCCGCCGCCCTCCGGGCGGTGGCTCGCCGGGCCGGCGACCCCCTGCCCTTCGCCGCGGTGGCGGTGGGCAAGTGGGGCGGCCGGGAGTTGAACTACGCCTCGGACATCGACGTCCTCTTCGTCTACGGAGTGCCCGACGACTCGGACCCGGCGGCCGCCGGAGAGCAAGCGCAGCGCCTCGCCGCCGCCTTCCTCGACTGCCTCGGGAGGCGCACCGCCGACGGCATCGCCTATCGGGTCGACGCCGACCTTCGCCCGGAAGGGCGCTCCGGCCCCCTCGCCCGGACCGTCGACTCCTACCGCGCCTACTGGGAGAGGTGGGCCCGGCCGTGGGAGATGCAAGCCATGATCAAGGCCCGTCCCGCCGCCGGCGACCCCGAGTTGGGACGGGCCTTCCTCGACGCCGCCGCCCCGTTCGTCTACCCGGAGACCCTCGCCCCGGATGCGCTGCGCGAAGCACGCGCCATGAAGGCCCGGGCCGAGGAGGCGGCCGCCCGCCGGGGAGACGAGATCAAGCGGGGGGTGGGAGGCATCCGCGACGTGGAGTTCGCCGTCCAGTTGCTGCAGTTGGTTCACGGCCGGGCCGACCCGTCGCTCCGCCGGGCCCACACCCTGGAAGCGCTGCGCGCCCTCGGCACCGCCGGCTACGTGAGCCCGGACGATGCGGGCGCCCTGGAAGACGCCTACCGCTGGCTGCGCGACGTCGAGCACCGGCTGCAACTGGCCGAACTGCGCCGCACTCACCGCATCCCCACCGACGCCGCCGGACGCGACCGCCTGGCCAAGGCACTGGGCTATCGCGACGGTCCCGGTGCGGCCGCCCGGGACCGCTTCGACGCCGACCTGGTGGCCCGCCGCGCCCAGGTACGCGCCGCCCACGAGCGCCTCTTCTACCGGCCGCTTCTGGAAGCCTTCGCCGCCTCGCCGGCCGCCGGGCTCACCACGGCGGTAGCGGCGCGCCAGTTGGCCGCCTTCGGCTTCCAGGATGCCGCAGGGGCAAAGCGGGCCTTCGAGGAACTGACCGCCGGGCTGTCGCGCCGCAGCCGGCTGATGCGGCAACTCCTCCCCCTGATGCTCGGGTGGCTATCGGCCTCTCCCGACCCCGACCTGGGTCTCGAGCAGTTGCGCCGCCTGGTGGCCGAGTCGCCCGACCACGCCTCTCTGACCGCCGCCCTGCGCGACAACCCGGCGGCGGCCGAGCGCCTCTGCACCCTGCTGGGGACGGGACGCCTGCTGGGCGCCCTGCTCGACCGCCTTCCCCTCGCCCTGGCCCGGCTCAGCGACGACGCCGCCCGGACGGCCTTCCCCGGCCGGGAAGCCCTCATCGCCGAAGCCGGGCGGCACATCGCGGTACGCCCCCGCTGGGAGGACGCGGTCGCCGGGCTGCACCGCTTCGTCCGCAGCCACCTCTGGTGGCTCGCCTCCAGAGACATCCTCGGGACGGCCGACGTCGCCGTCATCGGCGCGCACCTGGCGGATCTGGCCGACGCCGCCGTCGCCGGCGCCCTGGACGCCGCCCGGCGGCGGGCGGCGGTCCCCGAGGAGGCCCTGAGCCTCGCCGTCGTCGCCATGGGGCGCTGGGGAGGCCGCGAACTGAACTACGCCTCCGACCTCGATGCCCTGGTCGTCTACGCGCCGGGCGAAGACCTCGCGGCCGACCAGGCCGCCGCCCAGAGGGTGGCCGCCCACCTGCTGGAGGCGCTGGGCCCCGGCGGGCCGCTGGGGCCCGCCTTCGCTCTCGACCTCGCTCTCCGCCCCGAAGGCAAGCAGGGCCCCGCCGCCCGCTCCCTCGACGCCTACGCCGCCTACTGGGAGCGCTGGGCGGACACCTGGGAGATCCAGGCCCTGCTGCGGGCCCGCCCCGCCGCCGGCGACCCCGGCCTCGGCGCCCGGTTCCTATCGGCGGCCCACACCCGGGTGCACCGCCCGGGCTTCGGACCGGACGAGGAGCGCGCCGTGCGTCACATGAAGGCCCGCATCGAACGAGAGCGCCTCCCCTCGACGGAGGACCCCCGGTTCCACACCAAGCTGGGGCGCGGCGGCCTGGCCGACGTGGAGTGGGCGGTGCAACTCCTGCAGTTGCGCCACGGGCACGAGGTCCCGGCGGCCCGGGTGCCGGGGACCGGGGCCGCCCTGGCCGCCCTCGAGGCCGCCGGCCTGCTCGACCCGTCCCACGCCGCCGCGCTGCGCGCCGCCTATGCCTTCTGCTCCCGGGTGAGGAACCGCCTGTTCCTGCAGGAGGGACGAGCCCGGGATTCGCTTCCCGCCGACCCCGCCGCCGTGACCCGCCTGGCACGCTCCCTCGGCTACGAAGGCACTCCGCGCGCCGCCTTGCGAGAGGAGTACCGTCGCATCACCCGTCGCAGCCGCCGCGCCTTCGAGACCGTCTTCTACGCTCCC
>VGBK01000242.1 GCA_016870535.1 Actinomycetota bacterium
ACCGCCGGGTTCCTGGTGGTCGGGGCGATGGCCGGCGCCTACCTAGGCGCCCGCCTGTTCTCCCGCATCCCCGAGATCTGGCTGGCCTTGGGCTTCGTGGCCGTCGCCCTGGCCTCGGCGGTGCGCATGCTCCTGGAGCGCGACACCCCGGGTGCGGCGGCCACGGGTACTGCGACCATCGACGCCGGGTGGGTGGGGATCCTCGGCTTCGTCCTGGTCGGCTTCACCGCCGGGGCGCTGGGGGCGGTCATGGGAGTGGGCGGGGGCATCGTCAACGTCCCGGCCCTGGTCACCCTCTATTCCTTCGAGCAGCATCTCGCCCAGGGAACTTCGCTGGCGGTGATCGTCCCCACCGCCCTGGTGGCGGCCATGACCCACAGCCGCCGGGGGCACGTCGACTGGCGCCTGGCCGCCCTGCTGGCCTCCGGAGGCCTGGCGGGCGGCTGGCTGGGGGCCCGCACCGCCCTGGCTCTCGATGGCGCCCTGCTGCGCGTGCTCTTCGTCTGCTTCCTGCTGCTGATGGTGACCCGCATGCTGTGGCGCACCTGGCAGCGGTCGCGCCGGACCCACCTGCCCTTGCAGGAAGCCGGGGCCTGAGCGGCGGCTACCGGTCCAGGGCCGCGTTGGCCAGGTCGTCGGCCAGGGCGTTGCGCTCCCGCGGCACGTGCTCGAACCGCACCGAGCCGAACCCGCTCAACAGAGCCCTCAGTTGCTCGAAGAGCGGCTTCAGCCCCGGAGCCTTCACCCGGTACTGCCCGGTGGCCTGCCGCACCAGCAACTCGCTGTCCAGGCGCACCACCAGGTCGGTGACCCCGGCCGACCGCGCCGCCTCCAGGCCGGCGAGGAGGGCCCGGTACTCGGCCTCGTTGTTGGTGGCGCGGCCGATGGCCTCCGACACTACCGCCACCGGCTCGAGCCTCCCCGGGGCGAAGAGCACCGCCCCGATGGCCGCCGGGCCCGGATTCCCCCGGGCGGCCCCATCGGCGTGCAGGACGTGCGCCGCGGTCACGGCATCACCAGGATCCGGCGGCAGTGCAGGCAGCGCGGCGGCTGCTCTCGCCGTACCTCCACCTGCTCGGCGGCGGAGAGCCTCAGGTGGCATCCCCCGCAGATCCCTTCCGACAGGCGCCCCACCGCCACCCCCTCCTTGTGGGGCCGCAACTCCTCGTAGAGGGCGAGAAGACCGGGCTCGACCAGGGGGACGATCGCCCGCTTGCGGTCCTCCGCCCGGGCGATCTCGGCGTCGATCGCCCGCCACTCGTCCTGGATGATGCCGTCGAGGCGCGCCTTCTCGGCCCGGGCCGACTCGTGCGCCGCCTGCAGTTCGGCCACCTCGGCCTCGGCCTTCTCCCGGGCATCGATGAGTTCCAGTATCTGGTCTTCGCGCTCGGAGGCGAGACGCCGCAGCATCTCCACCTCGCGGCGCAGGTTCTCGGCGTCGCGCGCGCCGATGCCCCCGGCGTAGAGACGCCGTTCCTCGCGCTTCATCTTCTCCTCGGCCAGGTCGAGTTCGCCCTGCGCCTTGTCCCCGGCCAGATCGGCCTGGCGTCGCCGCCCCTGGGCGGCCGCGAGGCGCCCCTCCAGATCGGTGACGCTCTCGTGGGCCCGGCGGTACTCCTGCAATGCGGGGAGCGACTGACGACGATCGAGCAGGCGGTCGATCTCGAGGTCGACCACCTGCAGGTCGTAGAGGTCTTCCAGGCTGCGGAACTCCTCCAACTCCGGGCCTCCCGCCCCGGCGCCGCCACCGAAAGGGACCGGCGTCGCGCCCCGCAGCCTACCGGGCGCGTCGGGGGCCTCGGCCCGAGCGGCGCCGCCAGATTCCCGTCAAGGCCGCCTTCCGCGCCGCCGAAGCCCCTCTGACAGCGCGAACCCATCCGAAATGACCACGCAGAGTATTGAACCCATCGCCTCAACCCGGTACGCTGCCACCCAGTGTGGTCAGCCCCGCCACGGCCAGGGACCCTGCGGACCCGCCGTAGCCCGCACTCCTGCCGGGGGCATAGGAGGAACAGGATGACCCACATCCGCCGACCCCTGCTCGGCCTGCTATCTCTCCTGGTCGGAGCGGTCACCATCGATCGCTTCGGTTTGCAGGGGGCGGAGGAAGGCGCCCTCGCCCCATGGGTCTACGGTCTGGCGCTCGGCGCGGTCGCCCTCCCCTTCCTCCTCCCCGCCCTGCGGCGCGCCCGGCCCTGGGCGCTCCTCGCCCTGGCCGTCGGCGCCTACCTGGCCATCAAGGCGCTGCTGCCCCACTCCCCCGGCCTCGGCGCCTTCCGCCTCCACGTCGCCGCCGTGGAGGCGGCCGTGGTGGGCCTGGCAGCGCTCCTCGCCCACCGTCTGGCCGCCGGCCTCGAGGGTCTCGACCACGCCCTGGCGGCGATCGGCTTCGGGGACTATCCGGCCCTGCCGCTCGAGGGGCCTCAGAAGCTGTCGCGTTAGTTGTCCCAGCGCGTGTCGGGGTTGACCGGTCGGGTGAGGCGACGAAGCAGCAGCCGGGCGTGGGCGGCCCAGACGAATCCTTCGGCCACGGCGGGGTCGCGTTCGTA
>VGBK01000243.1 GCA_016870535.1 Actinomycetota bacterium
ATCGAGGCGGCGGCCGTTACGGTGCGCAATGTGGTGCGCCCCGGGATGCTCGTCTCCCTGGAGTCCACCACCTACCCCGGCACCACCGAGGAACTGCTGGTGCCGGCGGCCACGGCGAGCGGCCTGCGCCTCGACGAAGAGGTTTTCGTCTGCTTCTCCTCGGAGCGGGTCGACCCGGGCCGCAACCGGGAGCTGGGGTCCATCCCCAAGGTGGTAGGCGGGGTGAGCCCGGCCTCCACCCGGGTGGCGGCCGCCGCCTACCGGCGCCTGGTGGACCGGGTGCACCCCGTCTCCTCGGCCCGGGCGGCGGAGATGTCCAAACTCCTCGAGAACACCTACCGCGCCGTCAACATCGGCCTGGTGAACGAGATGGCCCAACTGGCCCACGAGTTGGACATCGACATCTGGGAGGTCATCGCCGCCGCGGGCACCAAGCCCTTCGGATTCCAGGTCTTCTACCCCGGCCCCGGCGTGGGCGGGCACTGCATCCCCCTGGACCCCAACTACCTGGCCTGGCGCGCCCGGGAGGCCGGCTTCGCCACCCGCTTCATCGACCTGGCCGAGCAGATCAACACCCGCATGCCCGCCTACACCGCCGACCGCATCGCCGACCTGCTCAACCGTCGCGGCCTGCCCCTCCTCGGCACCCGCATCCTGGGGGTGGGCCTGGCGTTCAAGCCCGGGGTGGCCGACGACCGCGAGTCCCCCAGCATCCAGGTGCTGAACGAACTGGCCCGGCGAGGCGCCGAGGTGCTCGCCTGGGACCCCCTCATCGACCCGGCCCGCATCGCCTCCCACGGGTTCATCCCAGTGGAGGGCGGCGTGCCCGAGGGGGTGGCCCTGGCGGTGATCCTCACCGATCACGACGCCTTCGACTACCCCGCCATCGCCGTCGCGGTGCCGGCGGTCTTCGATGCCCGGGGTGCCTACTCGCGGCGGGGCCTGGCGGCCGACAACGTCACCGCCCTGTGAGGGCCCTCGTCGTCACTTCGGTCCACCGCGCCGACGATCCTCGCATCCGCGAGCGCACCCTCCGCTCCCTGGCCGGGGCCTTCGAGGTGCGCTACGCCACCCGGGCACCCGGGCCCAGCACCGGGGGCGATCACGAGTGGGTCGAGTTGCCGGGCGGGCGCCTGCGGAGGTGGTGGGCCGCACTACGGCAGATGTGCCGCCGCGACCTGGCGGTGGTTTCGGTGCACGACCCGGAACTCGTCCCGGCGGCCCTGCTGGCCCGGTTGCTGCGGCGGGTGCCGGTGGTGGTGGACGTGCACGAGGACGTCCCGGCTCAGGTGCGGCACCGCGCCTGGGTATGGCGGCCGCTGCGGCCGGCGGCGGCCTGGGCGGCGGCCCGCGCCTTGCGCCTGGCCGAGCGCTTCGCCACCGTCACCCTGGCGGAGCCCAACTACCGGCACCTCTTCCGCCGCGACCACCCCGTGTTCCCCAACTACCCGGCCGCCGGGTCCCTGCCCCCTCCGGCACCCGACGCCGGCTACCTGGTCTACGTGGGGGACATCACCGAGGAGCGCGGCGCCGTCGACATGGTCGAGGCCGCCGGCGCGATGGACGAGAAGCGGCCCCTGCGCCTGGTGGGCCGCTGCCGGGCCGACCTGGCGGAGCTCCTCCGCCGGCGCGCCGCCGCGTGCGGGGTGAGCCTGGAACTCCTGGGACCGTTGCCCCACTTCCGCGCCATGGAGGAGGCGGCGGGGGCTTCGGCGGGGTTCTCCCTGCTGCACGACCTGCCCAACTACCGCGACTCCCTGCCCACCAAAGTGATCGAGTACCTGGCCCTGGGTGTCCCGGTGGTCGCCTCGGAACTGGCCGGCACCCGGGAGGCTCTGGCCGGCCGGGCGGCCGTCGAAGTAGTCCCTCCGGGTGATCCTCTCGCCGCCGCCCGGGCGGTCGCCCGCCTGCTGGCCGAGGACGCCCGAACCGGCGCCGCCCTTCAGGCGTCGGTCGTGCGGCGGTCCCTGGTATGGCCCGATGCGGCGGTGCGGCGCCTCTATCTGCAGACGGCGCGCGTTATGCGAAGTTGATCTTTGTAAGGTTTCGCCGGAACGGAAACCACGCCCTGCCCCGGCTTCGTCCAAGCGGCGTAAGGCACCGAACCAAGCAATCGGGGGAATCGGTGATGTTTGCCAAGAGGATGATGACCGCGAGCGCGGTCCTGCTGGCCCTGGCCCTGCTGGCGGCGGCCTGCGGAGACGACGACCAGCAGGAGCAGAGCGGCCTGCCCAACCCGGCGTCGGTCTACTGCGAGGAGCAGGGCGGCACGCTGGAGATCCGTGAGGAGGCAGGGGGCCAGGTCGGCTACTGCGTCTTCGACGACGGGTCGGAGTGCGAGGAGTGGGCCTACTTCCGGGGCGAGTGCTCGCCCGGGGAGTCCACGGGCGGCGATACCGGCATGGCCAACCCGGCGTCGGTCTACTGCGAAGAGCAGGGCGGCACGCTGGACCTGGCGACCGGCATCTGCACCCTGCTCGACGGCACGCAGTGCGACGAGTGGGCCTTCTTCCGGGGCGAGTGCGGCCCCGGCCAGG
>VGBK01000244.1 GCA_016870535.1 Actinomycetota bacterium
CGGCGCCGAAGCCGGAGGGTCTCCGTGTTGAGCGCAGTGGTGCCTGCGGGGCCGGGCCGGGCCCGGCTCACCCTCCCCGGCCGGGAAGGGCCCTGATGGTGCGAGTTCGCCTCTTCGCCAACCTCCGGGAAGCCGCCGGCACCGGCTCCCTCGAGATCCCCGGCGACACGGTCGAGGAGGTGGTGGGCCGGGCCACCGCCCGCTTCGGCCCCTCCTTCGCCCGGGCGCTGCGGACCGCACAGACCTGGGTCAACGGCGAGCGGGCCGGGCCGGCCACTCCGGTGGGGGACGACGACGAGATCGCCCTCATCCCGCCGGTGGCCGGAGGGACGGCGGTGGTGCGTGCCCCGGCCGGATTGGAGCTCGCCACGCTGGCCGTGCTGACCGCCGCCCTCTTCGTCGGCAACGCCCTGTCGCTGCAGTGGCTGGCGGTGGCGCTGGTGCTGACCGGGGCGATATGGGGGCAAGACGTGGCCGGGGCGGCCAACCGCCGCGGCCTCGGGGTGGGGGCGGTGCCCATCATCCTGGCGGTGACCGGGTCCGTCCTGGCCGCCTACCGCTTCGGCGCCACGGGCATGGCGGTGGCCACCGCAGGGGCGGTCCTCCTCTCCATGGTGTGGAGCGTCGCCACTCCGCACTTGCGGCCGGTGGAGTCGATAGCCGCCGGGGCGCTGCTGGCGGCGATTGGAGCCTTCGGCGCCGGGGCCCTGGTAGTGCTGCGCCTGCGGTCGGAAGCGGAGATGACCTCCTTCCTGGTGGTGGTGGCGGTGGTCGTGGCCGCCTCCTGGGCGACGGCGAGCACCGACCTGGTGCCGGTGGATCCCCTCACTGCGGGAGCGCTGGGCGCCGTGGGGGCGGGGATCCTGGCGGGGGCGGTGTGGTCGGAGGAGCTGTGGCCTACGGTGGTGGCGGCCGCGGCCGCCGCCGTGGGGTGGGTGGCGGGCCGCAACGTAGGGTCGCTGGCGCGCTCCGGCGGCTTCTTCATGAGCGGCAGCACGCTGGGCAGCCTGGTGCATCTCGACGGCGTGATCGTGGCCGGCGGGGCCTTCTGGCTGGTGCTGCGCCTGCTGGCCTGACTGTCGCCGCCTTTCTGCTTCAAGGGCGCAGTCGCCCTGCCGATGGTTGGGGAAATCCTGTGGATAAACCGGGACCGGCAATAGCATGAATCTCGTGATGCCACGCCTGCGTAAGGCTCGTGGCGGCTTGGCCTTGCTCGTCGCCCTGCTGGTTGTCGGCTCGGCGGCGCCGACGCGCGCCGCCGGCGAGGAGGAGGTGGATCAGGCGCGCCGGGCGCAGCAGGAGGCGGCCGCCGCCCGGGCCGCCGCCCTCGGCGACCTGGATGAAGCCACCCGGGCCTACGAGAGTCTCAACGCCGAGTACCAGACTCTGGTCTTCCGGGTCGGTCAGATGCGCAGCCGCATCGACGCCTACCAGGCCGAGGTGCGCCGCATGCGGGCCGAGATCCGGCAGCGGGCGGTGGACGCCTACATCATGGGGCCCCAGCAGACCTCGGGCTCCGGCCTCTTCGTGAGCGAGCGAGCCCAGCAGGCCCTGGTCGCCCGCCAGGTGCTGGCGCGCAGCGTGGCCGAGCAGGCCGCCTCCCTGGACGACATGAAGGCCATCACCGCCGAGATGACCCGCCTGGAGGCGGACCTGGCCGCCGAGACCACCCGATCCAGCGAACTTCGCATCGAGGCCGAAGCGGTGGCGGCCCGCATGTACCAGTTGCTGGCCGAACGCGAGGCCGAGCTCGCCTCCGCCGACCAGACCCTGGCGGCGGCCGAGGCCGCCCTGGCCGAGCGGCGCCGGCAGGAGGAGATCGAGCGGCAGCGCCGGCTGAGCCTGGAGTACCGCATGGAGGCCATTAGGCAGGCGTTGCTCAACCCGGCGGGGGGCGTGCCCGACGAGGTCACCCCCGGTTTCTGGTGCCCCATGGCGGGGGCCAACACCTACGTCGACTCGTGGGGCGCGCCCCGGGCGGCGGGGCGGCGCCACCAGGGCACCGACCTGATGGCGGCCAGGGGCGTGCCCTTGATCGCGTCAGCCAACGGGGTCCTCCAGCAGCGAACCAGCCTGCTCGGGGGGTTGGTGGTGGTGCTGCACGCCGACTACGGCGCCGCCTTCCTCTACGCCCACCTCGACTCTTACCCGGCCGGGCAGGCCTCCGGGCAGTGGGTGGCGGCCGGGACGGTCATCGGCTACAACGGGGACACCGGCAATGCCGCCCCGGGGGGCTACCACCTGCACTTCGAGATCCGCCCCCTGGGCAACGCCGGGCCGGCGGTGAACCCCTATCCCACCCTGCGGCGGCACGGCTGTTGAAACCCGCCGGGGATGGGATAGGCTGGCCTCCGCCTTCCGGGAACCGTGTGAGCCAGAGCCACCGCCGTCGCATCGACCTGATCCAGTCGCCCGAGTTCGCCTCCGACCTCGACGGTCTCACCCTCGAGGAGTTGCGCCGCCGGCGCCGGCTCTGCGCCGACCTCGACGTGGAGCTCTCCTACTACCGGCGGCTG
>VGBK01000245.1 GCA_016870535.1 Actinomycetota bacterium
TGGTGCTGCTGAACTCCCTCGGCGACCCGGCCGATCGGGCCGATTACCGCGCCCGGCTGCGCTCCTACCTGGAGGAGCGGGCGGACGCCCTGTCGGCCGACTCGCGCCGCCGTCTGGCCACGAACCCGCTGCGGGTGCTCGACAGCAAAGAGGACGCGTCGGTGGTGGCCGGCGCCCCGGCCACCCTCGATCACCTGGGTGCGGCGGCCGCGACCCACTTCGCCGGGGTCCGCTCCGGGCTGGAGCGGCGCAAGATTCCCTACGAGATCGCCCCGCGCCTGGTGCGGGGCCTCGACTACTACAACCGCACCGTCTTTGAGTACCAGGCCTCCTCGTACACCGCGGCGCAGGGCGCCCTCGGCGGCGGCGGCCGCTACGACCCGCTGGCGGAACTGCTGGGCGGCCCCCCCACGCCGGGCGTAGGCCTGGCGATGGGAGTAGACCGGATCGTGGCCGCCATGCCTGAGGTTTCCGGACGGGAGGGCCGGGGAGTCTTCGTGGTGGTGGCCGACCCGGAGCGGCGGGAGGAGGCTCTCGACCTGGTGGCGGCGCTGCGCACCGGCGGACTGGCCGCCGACGCGGACCTGGGGGAGCGGTCGGTGAAGGCGCAGTTCAAGGCCGCGGCCCGGCGGGGAGCGACCGTGGCCGCGGTGGTGGGGGTCGAGTGGGCCCGGGGCCTGGTCACGGTGCGGGACATGGCCACCGGGGAGGAGGAGGCGGTGCCGATCGGAGAGGTGGCGGCATGGACGCGCGCCCGCTGAGGACTGCCGGGGCGGGCACGCTCCGGCCCGAGCACGCCGGCGCCGAGGTGCGCCTCGCCGGATGGGTGAAGGCGCGCCGGGACCACGGCGGGGTGGTCTTCGTGGACCTGCGCGACGCCAGCGGGGTGGTGCAGGTGGTGGTGGACCCGGTATCGGCCCCCGAGGCCGCGGCGGTGGCCCGTGAGGTGCGCGACGAGTACTGCGTGGCCCTGTTGGGCACGGTGCGGCTGCGCCCGGCGGGGATCACCAACCCGGAGTTGCCCACCGGCGACATCGAGGTGGCGGTCGCCGAATTGCGGGTGCTCAGCCCGGCCGACCCGCTTCCCTTCCAGGTCGACGACCGCGCCGAGGTCGAAGAGATGCGGCGGCTGGAGTTCCGGTACCTGGACCTGCGCCGCCCCCGGATGGCGGCCAACTTGCGGGCGCGCTCGCGCAGCATCGCCGCCATGCGGCGGGCGCTCGACCGGCTCGGCTTCCTGGAGGTGGAGACGCCGACACTGATTCGCTCCACGCCCGAGGGGGCGCGCGACATGCTGGTGCCCAGCCGGCTGCGACCCGGCAGCTTCTACGCCCTGCCCCAGTCGCCCCAGCTGTTCAAGCAGCTGCTGATGGTGGGCGGGGTGGAGCGCTACTACCAGGTGGCGCGCTGCTATCGCGATGAGGATTTCCGCTCCGACCGACAACTGGAGTTCACCCAGTTAGATATCGAGGGCTCCTTCTGGGGCCGGGACGAGGTGATGGCCACCCTCGAACAGGTGATAGCCGAGGCGGTGGCCGAACTGCGGAGCAGCCCTCCGGCCGTCCCCTTCCCGCGGCTCACCTACTCCGAGGCGCTGGCTCGCTTCGGCACCGACAAGCCGGACCTGCGCTTCGGCATGGAGATCGTGGACCTGACCGGGCAGTTCGCCGCCGGCGGGTTCGAGGCCTTCCGGTCGGTGGCCGCGGCCGGCGGCCTGGTCGCCGGCCTGAACGCCGGGCCCCTGGGGCTGTCGCGTCGCGGCCTCGACGACCTCGTCGAGCGCGCCCGGGCCCTGGGCGGCCGGGGCCTGGTGACCGCGGTGGTGGAGGAGGGAGGGGGCCTGCGCTCCTCCCTGGCCAAGCACCTCGAGGCCGCCGCCGTCGCCTGTCTGATCGCCGCCTTCGGGGCGGCGGCCGGCGACACCTTGCTGCTCGCCGCCGGGGCGGCGGCGGAGACCCGGGCCCTGCTGGGGAGGCTGCGCCTGGAGTTGGGCCGGCCCGAAGGTCACGACGAACTGCACTTCCTATGGGTGGTCGACTTCCCGGTGTTCGAGGTGAC
The DNA here is from genome assembly GCA_016870535.1 of Actinomycetota bacterium. GTDB lineage: Bacteria > Actinomycetota > Acidimicrobiia > Spongiisociales > UBA11373 > VGBK01. The sequence goes on from VGBK01000245.1 coordinate 2,059, forward strand.
CCCCGAGGGCGGCCTGACCCCCGCCCACCATCCCTTCACCGCCCCGGTGGATGTCGGCGAGATGGAGGCCCACCCGGAGCGGGCCGTCGCCCGGGCCTACGACCTGGTGCTCAACGGCACCGAGCTCGGCTCGGGGAGCGTCCGTATCCACGACCCGCAGGTGCAGCGGCGGGTGTTCTCGGTGTTGGGCATCTCCGACGAGGAGGCGGAGCGCCGCTTCGGCTGGTTCCTGCGGGCCCTGCGCTATGGGACCCCGCCTCACGCCGGCTTCGCCGTGGGCATCGACCGCCTGCTGTCGGTGCTGCTCGGCGAGCCCAACATCCGTGAGGTCATTCCTTTCCCCAAGACCCAGACCGGCCTCGACCCGATGACCGAGTCCCCCACGCCCGTGGGCGAGGAGCAACTGCGAGAACTCGGCATCGCCCTGCGGTCGGCAACGCGAGCGGCTCTCG
>VGBK01000246.1 GCA_016870535.1 Actinomycetota bacterium
TGTGACCTTCGAATGTCTGGTAACGCCGTTCGATGCCCAGCAGGTTCAGCGTCCCCGCCGCGGCATGCTTCGAGATCGACGGCATGGCTTCATCCTTTGCTTGTCTCAGGGGAACGATAGGGGCCGATTACACCTAGCTACATAGGGGTTTCTGAGGCCCGGCTCAGCCGTCATCCGCCGCCCCGCGCCTCCGCACTCGCCGGCGGCAGAGGTCGCTCGCCACCGCCCTACGCTGGGGCCTGCCGCCTCGGATGAGTGGGCCCGCAGGGCGGGCCTCCCGCGGCCCGAAGGGATGGAGGAAAGCCGGTGAAGCGACCGATCGTCACGGTGGACGGCAACGAAGCCGCCTCCTACGTGGCCCACAAACTCAGCGAAGTCATCGCCATCTACCCCATCACCCCCTCGTCCACCATGGGGGAGAACGCCGACGACTGGTCGGCGGAGGGGCGCACCAACATCTGGGGGACCATCCCCGAAGTGGTCGAGATGCAGAGCGAGGCCGGGGCGGCCGCCGCCTGCCACGGCGCCATTCAGGCGGGGGCGCTGACCACCACCTTCACCGCCTCCCAGGGGCTGCTGCTCATGCTGCCCACCATGTACAAGGTGGCCGGGGAGTTGTCCTGCGGGGTCATCCACGTTTCGGCCCGCACCGTTGCCACCCACGCCCTCTCCATCTTCGGTGACCACAGCGACGTCATGGGCGCCCGCCAGACCGGCTTCGTGCTGCTCAACTCGGCTTCGGTTCAGGAGGCGCACGATCTGGCCGCGGTGGCCCACGCCGCCACCCTCACCTGCCGCCTCCCCTTCCTGCACTTCTTCGACGGCTTCCGCACCTCCAGCGAGGTGGCCAAGATCGAGTTGCTCACCGACGAGGACCTCCGGGCCATGCTGGACGAGGAGGCCCTGGCCGCCCACCGCGCCCGGGCCATGGACCCGGAGCGCCCGGTGCTGCGGGGCACCGCCCAGAACCCCGACGTCTTCTTCCAGGCGCGCGAAGCCTCCAACCCGTTCTTCCTCGCCGTCCCCGGCAAGGTGCAGGAGGCCATGGACCGCTTCGGCGCCCTGGTGGGCCGCCGCTACCACCTCTTCGACTACGTGGGGGCGCCCGACGCCGACCGGGTGATCGTGATGATGGGCTCCGCCATCGGGGCCGCCGAGGAGACGGTGCGGACCCTGCTCGCCGCGGGCGAGAAGGTCGGCCTCCTCAAGGTCCGCCTCTACCGGCCTTTCGACGCCGCCGCCTTCCTGAAGGCGCTTCCCGCCACCGCCGGCCGCGTCGCCGTCCTCGACCGCACCAAGGAACCCGGGGCGGTCGGCGATCCCCTCTACCAGGACGTGCTCACCGTCCTCGCCCAGGCGGCCATGGCCGGCACCCTGCCCGGCGAGAGCCTGCCCCGGGTGATCGCAGGCCGCTACGGGCTGTCGTCCAAGGAGTTCACCCCGGCGATGGCCAAGGCCGTCTTCGACCAACTGGCGGCGCCCGAGCCCCGAGCCTCGTTCACCATCGGCATCGAAGACGACGTCACCCACCTGAGCCTCGACTACGACCGCAACTGGCACCCCGACGGGGAGCGCGAGGTCCGGGCCCTGTTCTTCGGCCTGGGATCCGACGGCACCGTGGGGGCCAACAAGAACTCGGTGAAGATCATCGGCGAGAACACCCCGATGTTCGCCCAGGGGTACTTCGTGTACGACTCGAAGAAGTCGGGCCAGACCACGGTGTCCCACGTTCGCTTCGGCCCCGATCGCATCGAGGGCTCCTACCTCATCGAGCGCGCCGGGTTCATCGCCTGCCACGACTTCGGATTGCTGGAGAAAGTGGACGTGCTGGCCCAGGCCGAGCAGGGAGCCACCTTCCTGCTCAACAGCCCCTACTCCAAGGACGAGGTCTGGGAGCGCCTGCCGGTCGAGGTGCAGCGCCAGATCATCGACAGGAACCTCAAGCTCTACATCGTCGACGGGTACGGGGTGGCCGAGGCTGCCGGCCTGGGACGGCGGGTGAACACCGTGCTGCAGACCTGCTTCTTCGCCCTGGCCGGCGTCCTGCCCGTGGAGCAGGCCGTGGACGAGATCAAGACGGCCATCAAGAAGACCTACGGCCGCCGCGGCGAGACGGTGCTGCAGCGCAACTACGCCGCCGTCGATGCCTCGCTGGCCGCCCTGGAGCAGGTCGAGGTGCCCGGCGAGGTGCGGGGCGAGGTGCATCGCCACACCCCGGTGCCCGCCGACGCCCCCGAGTTCGTGCGCACGGTGACCGCCGAGATCATCGCCGGCCGGGGCGACCTGCTGCCGGTGAGCGCCTTCCCGCCCGACGGCACCTTCCCCACCGGGACCACCCAGTACGAGAAGCGTTCCATCGCGTTGGAGATCCCCATCTGGGATGCCGACATCTGCATCGACTGCGCCCGGTGCGCCCTGGTCTGCCCCCACGCCGCCATCCGCATCAAGTACTACGACCCGGCGGTGCTGGACCAGGCCCCTGCCGGCTTCCCGTCG
>VGBK01000247.1 GCA_016870535.1 Actinomycetota bacterium
TCGCCGCCCCCGGCCACCGCTTCGTGGACCTGGGGGTCGAAGGGTTCGCCGACCCCGGGGATGACCTCGAGGCCCTCCTTGGAGAGGACGTCCATCAACTGGAAGTAGGTGCCGCGCACCCCGGCGAGGACCTGTTCCTCGCCGGGAGTCTGGGCCTGGTGGGCGAAGGCGTGGTCGAAGGAGTCGAGCACCGGGAGGAGGGCCTGCACCACCCGTTGGGCCGCCCGGGCCACCGTCTCCTCGCGCTCTCGAGCCGCCCGCTTGCGGGAGTTCTCGAACTCGGCGGCCACCCGCTGCAGGTCCTCCAGGTAGGAGTCGGCGGCGCCGCGAGCGGTGGCCAGGGCGTCGAGGAGCACGCCCACGGCCTCCTCCCGGTCGTCGGGCAAGTCGAGGCCGAGCCGGGAGGGGTCGAGGCCGGCGGGTTCCAGGGCGCCGGCCTGCTCGTCGTCGGGAGTGGGGGTGTCGTCGGTCATCAGGAGCGGCCGTCCTCGTCGTCCACGATCTCGGCCTCGACGACGTCCTCCCCGCCGGGGGCGCTGGTGCCGTCGGAGGCGGCCTGGGCCTTGGAGGCCTCATACACCTTCTGGCCCAGGATCTGCGACGCGGCGAGCACGGCGTCGGCCGCCCGGCGCAGGCGGTCGGCCGAGGCGTCGGTCTCCTTGAGGGCGGCGTGCAGATCGTCCAACTTGGACTGGATCTGGGCCCGCTCATCGTCGTTCAGTTTGTCGCCGTAGTCCTTGAGCATCTTCTCGGTCTGGTAGGCGACGTGGTCGGCGTGGTTGCGCGCCTCGGCGGCCTCGCGGCGGCGCTTGTCCTCGTCGGCGTGGGACTCGGCGTCGCTCACCATCCGCTGGATGTCGTCCTTGGGCAGGGCGGTGCCGCCGGTGATGGTTATCTGCTGCACCTTGCCGGTGCCCAGGTCCTTGGCCGACACCGAGACGATGCCGTTGGCATCGATGTCGAAGGTCACCTCGATCTGCGGCACGCCGCGGGGCGCCGGCGGGATGCCGGTGAGGTTGAAGCGGCCCAGCGACTTGTTGTCGCCCGCCATCTCCCGCTCGCCCTGGAGGACGTGGACCTCCACTTCGGGCTGGGCGTCGGCGGCGGTGGTGAAGACCTCCGAGCGCCGGGTGGGGATGGTGGTGTTGCGCTCGATCATGCGGGTCATCACCCCGCCCAGGGTCTCGATGCCCAGGGTGAGCGGGGTGACGTCGAGCAGCAGGATGTCCTTGACCTGCCCCTTGAGCACCCCGGCCTGGAGGGCGGCGCCGGCGGCGACCACCTCGTCGGGGTTGACCCCCTTGTGGGGCTCCTTGCCGGTGAGGCTTCGCACCAGTTCCTGGATGGCGGGCATGCGGGTGGAGCCGCCCACCAGGATGACGTGGTCGATGTCGGCGACCTTGATGCCGGCGTCTCTGACCGCCTGCTGGAACGGGACCTTGGTGGCTTCGACCAGTTCCTCCGTCATCTTCTGGAACTCGGAGCGGGTGAGGGTCTTGAGCAGGTGCAGCGGGCCCTCGGGGGTGGCGGTCACGAAGGGCAGGTTGATCTCGGTCTCGGCCACCTGGGACAGCTCGATCTTGGCCTTCTCGGCCGCTTCCTTCAGCCGCTGCAAGGCCATGCGGTCCTTGGACAGGTCCACGCCGTGGTCGTTGCGGAACTCCTTGACCAGCCAGTCGATGACCCGCTGATCCCAGTCGTCGCCGCCGAGGTGGGTGTTGCCGCTGGTGGACTTGACCTCGAAGACCCCCTCGCCGATCTCCAGGATCGAGACGTCGAAGGTGCCGCCGCCGAGGTCGTACACCAGGATGGTCTGATCCTGGCCCTGCTTGTCGAGGCCGTAGGCCAGGGCGGCCGCCGTCGGCTCGTTGATGATGCGCAGCACTTCGAGGCCGGCGATCTGGCCGGCTTCCTTGGTGGCCTGGCGCTGGGCGTCGCCGAAGTAGGCGGGGACGGTGACGACGGCCTGGGTCACCGGCGTGCCCAGGTAGGCCTCCGCATCCCGCTTCAGCTTCATCAGGATGCGGGCGCTGATCTCCTGGGCGGTGTACTTCTTGCCGTCGATCTCGACGAACCAGTCGCTGCCCATCTCACGCTTGACCGAGCGCACGGTGCGCTCGGGGTTGGTGATCGCCTGCCGCTTGGCCACCTCGCCGACCAGGACCTCACCGGCCTTGGAGAAGGCCACCACCGACGGGGTGGTGCGATGCCCCTCGGCGTTGGCGATGATGGTGGGCTCGCCGCCTTCGTAGACGGAGACCACGCTATTGGTGGTGCCCAGGTCGATACCTACTGCGCGCGACATGGATGCTCCTCGTGAGACGCGGCACCGGCAGCCACCGGCGCCTCCCTGCCCATTTAGTCCTAACGCAGTCTATAACTTGAGTGTATCCGTATCAATTCCCGTTCGTGTCGCCCCCGCGGCGGCA
>VGBK01000248.1 GCA_016870535.1 Actinomycetota bacterium
CCACCACCACGACGGGGACCACTCTGCCCCCCTCCCCTTCGTTGGCGGTGCAGGGCGACAAGAACGAGATCGTGGCGGCGCTGCAGTTCCTGATCAACTGCAGCGGCTCAGCCCGCCTGGACGTCGACGGCAACTTCGGCCCGGCCACTCGCGCCGCGCTCGAGCAGGCCCAGACCCGCCTGGGCCGCCCGGCCGACGGCACTCTGGACGAGGACACCATGGCGGCGCTGGCCCGGGGCTGCGACCAGCGCCGCGGTCTGGAGGACGAGGGCAAGACCACCATCGCCGGCAACGCCGCCCCCGGTGACTCCGAGGTCTTCTCCGTCTCCCTGCTCACCGGCAGCACCGTGACGGCCGCCTTCACCCGGGGCGGCGGCCTCGATCTGAGGCTGTTGGGAGCCGATGGCGCCGAGGTGCCGTCGCAGGAACCGTCGCGGTGGGAGGTCGACGCCACCCAGGACTACTTGCTGGAAGTGGCTTCGCCCGAGGAGGCGGTGACCTTCATCCTCGTTGTCGAGGTGGCCGTGGCAACGCGCCCGGTGGGCGATTGGGTCCTGGCCACCGACGGCCTCATCTACAAGGGCACCAAGCTGGCACTGGGATCCGACGCCGCCACGGTCATCGGCAAAGTATTCGACTACCTGGGCCACGGGGTCCGGGGCAACCTCGACGAGTTCGACACCGACTGGTACACCATCACCGAACCGGGCGACATGGGCCTGCGGGGGATTCGCATCGAGGGCTTCGCCCTGCTGTTCTTCGGCCCCGACCCCAACAACCCCGATCGGCCCGAGACGTTCCGGCGCCATCGCTTCCTGGGCCCCACCGTGGACGCCGCCGGGAACCCCCGGCCGCGGCACTACGCGACCACGGCCGAAGGCATCACGGTGGGCGACACCCTGGCCGACCTGAAGGCGGTCTACGGGACCAGGGTCACCCCGGGGAGCAACCGCGACGAGCACTTCTACCGGCTGCGGGGGTCCCCGGGGGTGCTCTGCTTCTACTTCGACACCGACGAGGCACCCGCCGACTACTCGCCGATCACCGAGATCGCGTCGGAATGCCGATCCGGCTGAGCCCGCTCCGGCGGGAGCCGGCGGGGGTGCCGTAGCCCATGCGCCTGGTCGTGGCGCGCTGCGAGGTGGACTACTCCGGGCGGCTCACCGCCCACCTGCCCCTCGCCACCCGCCTGATCATGGTGAAGGCGGACGGGTGCGTGGCGGTGCACTCCGACGAGGGGGCCTACAAGCCGCTCAACTGGATGAACGCCCCGAACCATCTCGAGGAGCGGGAGGGCGAGTGGGTGGTCACCAATCGGGCGGGGGAGCGCCTGGTGATCCGCTTCGCCGAGGTGCTCAGCGACCTCGAGTACCCCCTCGGCGTGGCCCCCGGCCTCGCCAAGGACATGGTGGAGGCCGAACTGCAGCGCCGGCTGGCCGATGCTCCCCACATGATCGAGGAGGGCCTGAGCCTGCTCCGCCGCGAGTACCCCACCGACCTGGGGCCGGTGGACCTCCTGTGTCGCGACGCCGGAGGGCAGGTGGTGGCGGTGGAGGTCAAGCGGAAGGGGGAGATCGACGGGGTGGAGCAACTGACTCGCTACCTGGATAGTCTCAACCGCGATGCCACCCTGGCCCCGGTGCGGGGCATCCTGGTGGCCCAGGCCGTGGCCCCGCAGGCCCGCACCCTGGCGGCGACGCGCGGCATCGGCTGGGTAGAGGTGGACTACGACGCCCTGCGCGGGGTGGAGGGCAGCGCCCTGCGGCTCTTCTAGAGCAAGCTCTCGAGGTCGAGGTTGCAGGAGGGGTGGCGCAGCTTGGACAGGGCCCGGCCCTCGATCTGGCGGATGCGCTCCCGGGTCAGGTCGAAGCGCTTGCCCACGTCCGAGAGGGTACGGGGCAGGCTGCCGTCGAGGCCGTAGCGCAGCACGATGACCTCCCGCTCCCTGGGGTCGAGCAGGCACATGGCCTCCTCGAGATGGCGGTGGGCCGAGTGCACCGCGGCCACGGCGAAGGGGTCGGCGGCGCCATCGTCCTCTACGAAGTCCACCAGGTCGGCGTCCCCGTCGGATCCCACCGGCCGATCCAGCGAGACGGTGTCGCCGGGCGCCTCGAGGGCCGCCTCCACCCGGTCCGGTTCGAGGCCGCTCACCTCGGCGATCTCCTGCAGGGTGGCCGGCCGGTGCAGCCGCTCGGAGAGGGTCAGGGCGGCCTCCTGTACGGTGCGCACCACGTCCACCATGTGCACCGGGAGCCGGATGGTGCGCCCCTGGTTGCCCAGGCCCCGGGTGATGGCCTGGCGGATCCACCAGGTGGCATAGGTGGAGAACTTGAAGCCCTTCCGCCAGTCGAACTTCTCCACGGCGCGAATCAGCCCCAGGTTGCCCTCCTGGACCAGGTCGAGAAGGTCGAGGCCCCGGCCGGAGTAG
>VGBK01000249.1 GCA_016870535.1 Actinomycetota bacterium
CGTCGACTTCCTGCTGGCCCTGGGGGAGATCTTCACCCTGGTGGTGTACGCCCAGTTGCTCCTGGAGAACGCCGAGATCTACGGGGTGGAGGCCGACCTGGTGGATCAGGTGTTCGACGTGCTGGTGCGGGACTTCTCCCGCTTCGCCGTGATCCTCCAGGGGAAGCCCACCACCACCCCGGCCCAGGCGGAGCACTGCCTGAAGATGATCCGCCGCCCCGTCCCCGACCCGGAGCGCTACGGCCGCGTGTGGCAGCAGGTGTTCGCCCTCCGCGACGCCTACGCCATGAATCCGTAAACACCGCGCCGGCATACGATGGCGGGGGGCATGATCGACCTGAACCCGCGTCCCTCCCGCCGCCGCGGCGGCACCGCCGCCCTGCTTTCGGCACTCCTCCCCGGCGCCGGGCAGTGGCGCCTGGGACGCCGGCGCCGCGCCCTGCTGCTGGCGCTGCCCGCCCTGGCCGTCGTGGGCGGCCTGGCCTACCTGGCAAGCCGCGGAGTGGTCGGGCTCGCCGAGTTGCTGGTGCAGCCCCGCTGGCTCTGGGTGCTGATCGGGGTGAACGCCGCCCTGCTGTTGCTCCGCCTGGCGGCGGTGGCCGACGCCTGGTGGCTGGGAGGGCCGGCCGGCCCGGGCCTCGGGCGATCCCTCGCCGGCCTGGCCCCCGCCCTGGCGGTGGTCGCCGCCCTCACCTTCCCCCAGGTGGTGGCGCACCGGTACGCGGTGGACGCCCTCGATGTGGTGCACGCCGTGACCCTGCAGCCGGGCCGGGTGCCTCCCCTGGCCGAGCGCATCGCCGCCCTGCTCGCCGAGGGATTCAGCCTGGAGGATCTGGGCCCCAGCCTCTCCACCACCACCGTTCCCCCGCCGACCACCACCTCGACCACCGGTGGCGGCACCACCGCGGCGACCACCAGCACCACCACCACGACCCTGCCCCCCGAGGAGATCCTGGCCGGGGAGATCGGGTCGCGCCGCCTCACCGTCCTCCTCGCCGGCGGGGACTTCGGCCCGGGGCGCCACGATCTGCGCACCGACGTGATGATCCTGGCGGTGCTCGACCTGGAGACGGCGAAGGCCGGCCTGCTCGGCATCTCTCGCGACCTGGTCCAGGCCCCGCTTCCCGCCGCCTGGGCCGATGCCGACCTCATGCGCCGAGTCCACTGGTACCACGATGACCAGGCTTACCAGGCTCGGGTGGAGCGAGCCCTGGAGGCCGGGGAGGAGCCTCCGCCCCGGCCTGCCTTCGAGTACTGCCGCTGCTACGCCGACCGCATCAACTACCTCCACGTCCACACCGCCACCTGGGTGAACACCTTCCCGGAGGCGCCGGACCCGGGCATGGAGGCGCTGCGCCAGACGCTGGAGGTCACCCTCGGCCTCCCCATCGACCACTACGTTCTGGTGGACTTCGCCGGTTTCGTCGACCTGGTGGATGCCATCGGCGGCGTCGAGGTCAACGCCACCGAGTACATGGACGTGGCCTTCTCGCCGGCCAAGCCGGGAGAGGAACCCGTCGCCGTGAAGCTCGCCCCCGGCCGCCACCACCTGGACGGGCACGCCGCCCTGGCCTACGTGCGCGACCGCACCCACACCGGCGACGGCGGCCGCATGCTCCGCCAGCGCTGCATGCTGCGCGACCTGGCCGCCGAACTCGACGCGCTGACTCTGCTGACTCGCTTCACCCCCATCGCCCGGGCCGTCGCCGCCTCCACCACCAGCACCCTGCCCCTGGGCCTGCTGCCCGACCTGGTCCGGGTGCTGGGCCGCCTCGACGCCGGCGACATCCAGACCGCAGCCATCGGCTCCCCGGGATACACCCGGGGCACGAACTACCTGGGACTGCCCATCATCGACGCCGGCTTGGCGCGAGCCGCGGTGGCCGATCTCCTGCAGGCGCTCACGGTCGACGCCCCGCCCGGCGAGGGCACTTACACCGACGAATGCGGATGATGGGCCTCCGGTGTCCTCGGGCACTTTTCACGCCCCCCTAACACATCCCGAACCGTCGGCGGCCAATCTGCACAGAAGGCAGCCAGGAGGAGACATGAACGACGAACTCAGCCCCGGCGCATCCGAGAGCACCCTTTCCCCCGGCGCCTCTCACCCCGGAGGGGAAGCGGCTCCGCCCGAGGCGCCTCCGGTGCCGGAGATCGCTCGCCGCGATCCCGCCGGGCGGCGCTGGTGGCCCTGGGCTGCGGCCGCGGTGGTGCTGGCGGCGGGACTGGCCGTGGGCGCCTTCTTCCTGGGCCGCGCCGTGGGCGACGGGGGCTTCCCGGCGGCGACTCCTACCACCACCACCGCCACCACCGCGAGCACCATCGGCGCCTCCGACGAACCGGTGGCCGACGTCGCCGCCGCCCTGTCGCCGTCGGTGGTGCAGATCGAGACCCGGAGCGGCCTGGGCTCGGG
>VGBK01000250.1 GCA_016870535.1 Actinomycetota bacterium
GCCCTCCTCGGCGGTGCCGCGGGGTGGCTCGGGGGCCTCCCCGTGGCCGCGGCCGCCGCCGTCTCGGCCGGCCTCAACGGGGCCTTCGGCGGCCATCGGCAGGTGTACGACTGGCGGAGCGCCAAAGGGTGGCTCGCCTTCGTCACCGACTCCACCTGGGGCCTGATCGGCACCACGCTGGGCAACCTGATGAACCTGGCCAACCTCGCCGGCGGCGCCGGCTACCGGCCCGACTTCGGCCGCCGCCAGAACCGCCACGTCTTCGAGAGAGGCGTCTGCCTGAAGCGCCGCTTCGCCTTCACCCACGGCAACGTGATCAGCAACGCCGCCACCGGCCGGGGAAGCCTGGTCGAGGAGCGCCGCCCCTTCATCGACCGCCACGAGGGCCTGCACGTCTGGCAGAACCGCATCTTCGGCCCCGTCTACCAGAGTCTCTACCTGGTGTGGTTCGCCGGGGGCGCCGTAGTGGGAGTCGCCGCCTGGGCGCTCAAGCGGGAGAAACCCCGGCTCTCCCGACTGGTGGAGACCGCGGCCTACTACGACAACCCCTTCGAGTTCTGGGCCTACAAGCGCGACCAGCACTGGGAGAGCAACAGCGCCGATCCCACCCTCAAGTGGCGCCGCCCCGAGCGGTTCCGGAAGGCGGGCGGGCCCGCCGGCGACCGGGGGCGCGGCGCCGACCCGCCGGCAGCCGCCCCCGACAAGGCGTCGTGACCGGCCACCGCGAACCCGTATCCGAGCGAACCGGCCCCCTCCAGCGCCTGTGGGGGGTCGCTTCCGAAGCTGCCCTCGGCACCATGATCGCCGCCCTCTGCGCCCTCATCGCCCTGGCGGCCTACCAGGGGTCGGCGGCGGCGGCGCCGCGCGACCGGGCCGACGCCACCGCTCGACAACTGCTCGACGAGGCCCACACCGCCTACCTGGCGGCCAACCAGGAGATCATCCGGGACTACGCCCGCTTCGACTCCTGGCGCCTGGCTCGCGACGACCCCGGGTCGGCCGAGGGGCACGCTGCCGCCTTCTCCCCCGCCCTCCGAGCGGCGATCGACCGCTCCGCCGATGACCCCTTCGACGACGCCTACTACCAGGAGATGTACGCCGCGCCGAATGCCCGGTTCGCCCAGGCCGATGCGGCCTTCGAGGCGGCCCGGGCCCACGACCGTCGCGGCGACCGCCTGCAACTGGTGGTGGTGGCCGCCGCCGTGGGCCTCGCCTGCGCCGCCTGGGCCTCGCTGCTCGGAGCCTGGAGTCGCTGGCGCCCGGTTCTGGCCGCTCTCACCTTCATCGCCCTCGCCCTGGGCGCGGGCGCCTTCATCACCGCGCCGGCCCTGCCGGGCTAGGGGCTCCCCGGGCCGTCCTCGCCTCCCTTCCGACCGCGGAGGCGAGGCAGCAGCCCCGGGCGGGTAGCGGCGAAGGCGGCATACCCCGGGTAGCGGCCCGCCAGGCGGCGGTCCATGAGGGGCACGCTGACCAGGTTGAAGAGGAGGGTGATTGCCGCCGCCCCGGCCGCGGTCCAGGCGTAGCGCCACCCCGCCGCCAGCCCGAAGCCCAGCATCCCCCACCAGAAGGCCACCTCGCCCAGGTAGTTGGGATGGCGGCACCAGGCCCAGAGGCCCGTGGCGACGAACTCCCCACGGGCGGGCCCGGCCTGGTGCCGCCGCTTCTGCTCATCGGCCACCGTCTCCAGAGCGATCGCTCCCAGGGCCACGGCCGTGGCCAGCACGTCGACGACGCTGGGGGCTCTCCCCGGCCCCCGGGTGACCGCGTACACCGGGAGCAGGGCGGCGAACACCACCAGGGTAGGCATCACCTGGAGCCCGGCCAGCGACACCAACCAGTAGCGAAGCGGGCCCAGGCGGCGGTAGGCGGCGTAGCGCCAGTCCTCGTGGCCCGGGCCGGCCCAGCCCCGCAGGAAGTTGGCGGTGAGGCGCATCCCCCACAGGCCCAAGCAGACGGCCACCAGGGCGAAGCGCACCGGGTCGGCCGCCCCGCCGGGCCCCGGATGGAAGTACCACCAGAGAGCCAGGGGCAGGGGCACCACCGACCAGTAGGGGTCGTAGACGCTGGTGTTGTCGAGGGCCCGCGCCGCCAGGAAGACCGTCCCGGTGGCGGCCAGGTCGCCCAGGAGGGCGGCCGCCAGAGGACCGGTCCGAGACACCACCGCCTCGGCCACGGCGAAGCCGACGCCGAGCGCGGCGGCGTACACGCCGCCCAGCACGGCGGCCCCGGCCCGCTTCGACCACTTCCGGCTCCCGCCCACCGGCGGGAGGCTACCGACCGCCGCGACCCCTTCGGCCGGCGGGGCCGCGGCATCCGGTTAGGGTGGCGCCACCTTGCGCCTCCACCCGGTCGACCCCGAACGACGATCCGACGTGCGCCGCTTCATCGCGCTCCCTTTCGCTCTCTA
>VGBK01000251.1 GCA_016870535.1 Actinomycetota bacterium
GCGCCGCCCTGCTGAGGGAGCGCGGGGAGGAGGAGAAGGCGGTGCGCCTCTACTGGCAGGCCTTCGCCGCCGCCCCTTCGCTCGGGAGTTACCGGCAACTGCGGGCGGAGGCGGGCGACGCCGCCGCCCACTTCAAGCAGCGGGCTCTGACCTGGCTGCGTACCCGGGTGACCGGCGCCCCGGCGACGACGACGCCCCAGAAGGCGCAGGCGCTCGCCGTGGCGGCCACGCCGCTGGTGGAGATCCTGCTGTATGAGGGCGAGGCGACTGAGGCCTGGGACACGGCATCGGCCTGCGGCTGCGAAGGGCGGCTCTGGCTTCCTCTGGCCCGGGCGCGAGAGGCCACCCACCCCCTCGATGCCATCGGGGTCTACGAGAGTGAGGCTTTCGCCCAGATCGACACCAAGAAGAACGACGGCTACCGGAATGCGGTGAAGCACCTGGCCGCCATCCGCCGGCTGGCCGACGCCGCCGGGGACCCCCAGGTCTTCGCCCGCATCCTGGCCCGGGTGCGCACCGAGCATCGCCCCAAGCGCAACCTGATGGCCCTTTTGAATGCGGAGGGGTGGTAGGGGCGACCTGCCGGGCTCGAGGCCGGTGCCGGTCTGCGACCGAGAGGCGGGACGCCGCGGGGTTGCTCGGCAAGCCCGCAGCCCGGTAGGTCCCCACAACGCAGAGACCCGCCGAAGCGGGTCTCGCACCCAGCCACCGAAGCGTCTGGGGTAGTTGGGTCGATTATCGGCCGGGACCACCTCCGACGCAAGCGACTCCTCGCCCTTGAACTCGCCCCAGGAGGCGCGGGGAACCCGGCCTGGTGTCTGGGGAGGAGCCTGAGTGTCCGAGCGCGGCGTGCTCGCGGCATACGAACGGCCTAAGTCGCGTTCCTCGCGAACATCAGCACGGGTCCGTGCGGTCGCCGGCGCGACCGGCTGTACTGCGGCGTCGGTGACTGCCTGAGATGCGTAGGCCCACCGGTCGGTGGGCCTAGCGGACCCGGCCGTCGAAGCGGCCGGGTGGGTTGTGTTCAGTGTATCCCGGCTGGATCGGCGGGCAAGGGGCTTGGCGCCCCTAGCGCCGGCGTGTCGGCCGGGCCGGCGGGCTCGCGCTGCTGAGGACCGGGTCGGGGAGTTGGAACCTGAGGATGGTGTCGGGCCACAGGCGGATGAGACGCGCGTCTGGCAGGTGACTCCAGCCGCTCGATGAGGCGGGCGATGCTGCGCAGCGTGCCGGTGTCCACGACGATGCCGGCAGGGGTGATGCGGTCGTCGGTTTCCCGGCCCCTCGAGGGTTGGTGACCTCCACCCGGCCGCCGGCGGGGCCACGGCCCGGCCGTGGCCGGCATCCCGCACCTCTCCGGAACGACCGTTGGCTACCAGGATGCAGTAGGTTCGTCTGGAGGAGTCCTGACCCTGGGGGTGACGTGGAAACCTGGGACACCATCCGGTCACGGCGCAACGTGCGGGTCTTCGAGGATCGGCCCGTGGGGGCCGCCGACCTCGAGCGCATTCTGGAAGCCGCCCGCCGGACTCCGTCGGCGTCGAATCGGCAGCGATGGGACTTCGTGGTCGTCACCGACCGGGAGGCGTTGCAGCGCCTCGCCGGGGTCTGGCGGGGAGCCGGGCACGTCGCCGGGTCGGCAGCCACCATCGCTCTGATCGCCCCGATGGCCGATGACCCTCATGTCCGGGAGTCGATCCATTACGACCTGGGCCAGGCCACCATGTCGATCATGCTGGCGGCCGCCGATGCCGGGATCGGCAGCGGCCACGCCGCGGTCGAGAGCCAGACGCTGGCCCGGCAGATCCTGGGGTTCCCCGAGGATCGCTTCTGCGCCTGGCTGATCGCCCTCGGCTATCCCGCCGACCGGCCGCTGCGCCCCGTGCGCACGCCCGATCGGCGAGCCTGGGACGAGGTGGTGCACCGTGAGCGATGGTGAGGGCAGCCGCCCGAGACAGCAGCCCCGGCGTGGGGTCGACCGGAACGAGGAGCGCACATGGGGATTCCCCTTCCTGAGGATCTGAAGAGCCTCATCGACCAGCCCGTCTTCGTCCACGTGGCGACGGTCGGAGCCGACGGCTCCCCGCACAACACCGTGATGTGGGTCGCTCGTGAGGGAGACCGGATTCTCCTGAACACGGCGCAGGGAAGGGTGAAGTGGCGCAACTTGATTCGGGACCCCCGTCTCAGCATCTCGGTGAGCCCTGCCGACCAGCCCTACGTGAACTACTCCATCAGCGGCCGGGTCGTGGAGATGAGGACGTCCGACGGGGATCAGGTTATAGACGGCCTGGCCCAGAAGTACCTGGGGAAAGAGCGCTACCCATTCCGGGCGGCCGGAGAGGTGAGGGTGACGATCGTGGTGGAGCCGCTGCACATAGCGGGTGGGGGATAGGGGTCTGCCTT
>VGBK01000252.1 GCA_016870535.1 Actinomycetota bacterium
TTCCCCGTCCCCACGGGGGAGGCTCAGACGGGCACTTCGATCAGCATCCCGTGGAGGAGGACGTCGACGATGGTGTGGAATACCTCGGTGGGGGAGAGCCCGAGGGCCTGGAGGGCGGGGTAGTCGAGGAAGCCGGTGACCACCTCCCAGAACAGCATCTCCACCACGGGGCGCCTCAGGCCGGGCCGGATGCGCCCCTGGGCTTCCGCCTGTGAGTAGAGGAGGTCGAACAAGGCCCCGATGGCGCGCCGCTCCCGTTCCCGGGCCTGAGCGTGCGCTTCGGGGTGGGACCTCTCCAGTTCGGCCATGGCGGCCTGCAGGCCGGCCGGCAGGGCGGTGACGGCTTCGCCGATGCGTCCCAGGAAGATGTCGACGTCGGGGCGGGCTTGCGCCTGGAGGTCCGTGATGACCGCTTCCAAGGTCTCGGCGAACTGGAGGAAGGCCTCCCGTACCAGGCTCTCCCGATCGCCGAAGTAGCGGTAGATGGTCATCCGGGACACGCCGGCGGCTTCCGCCACCTCGTCCATGGAGACTCGCCGCACTCCGCGGCTCACCAGGAGGTCGCGGGCGGCTACCAGGATGCGGTGACGGGTGGTTCGCTCAAGTCCGGGCATCTGATACGATCGTAACGAGGGTTGTAACATCTGTCCACCAGTGGCGCCGGGCCCTTCGGGGCTCGAACGGAAGCCCTGCCGGGGCTCGGCGCCGGACCCGTTCAGGAGACCATGTTCCAGAGACTCGCCCGCATCGTCATCCGCTTCCGCTTCGCCTTCCTGGTCTTCTGGATCGCCCTGGCGGCGATCTGCTACCTGTTCGCTCCCGTCCTGGGGGAGGTCGGGCGCTCCGACGAGACCTCGTTCCTGCCCGACGAGTCCGAGTCGCAGGAGGCGGGCCTCCTGCTGGCGGAGGCCTTTCCCGGCGATACCGCGCCCGGCCAGGCCACCCTCGTCTTCTCCCGGCCCGGAGGATTGACCGACGCCGATCGGGAGTACATCGGCGGCCTCCCCGCCCTCGTCCTCGGGGTGGGGTCGCCGGAGGTGCTGGTCACCACGGTGTCGGAGATCCTCACCGCCGAGGATCGTCCCGAACTGGCCCCCTGGCTGCGCAGCGCCGACGGGGTGGCCGAGATCGCCCAGGTGAATCTCTCGGTGGGCGGGTTCGAGCGGACCGGCGGGGCGGCGGTGCGGGAGCTCCGCCGCCTCCTGGCCGACACGTTGCCCGAAGGCCTGCAGGGCAACGTCACCGGGCTGGCGGGGATCGGGACCGACTACCTGGACTCCGCCCTCGAGGCTACCGATCGCACCACGGTGGTCACCGTGGTGCTGGTGGTGGTGATCCTGCTGGCCATCTACCGGGCCCCCTTGGCCGCCCTGGCTCCGTTGCTGACCATCGGCGTCGCCTGGGTGGTGGCGCGCGGCGTCCTGGGCTGGCTGGCTCAGGCGGGCTGGCAGGTTTCCTCCACCCTGGACACCTTCATGGTGGTGCTGGTGTTCGGGGTGGGCACCGACTACACGATCTTCCTGATCTCGCGGGTGCGGGAGGAACTGGCCCACGACGCGTGGGCCGGCGCGGCCCGCCGCGCCGTGGGCCGCATCGGCGGGGTGATCACCGCCTCCGCCGCCACGGTGATCGTGGGCCTGTCGGCTATGGCGGTGGCCCGCTTCGGGATGATCCGCAGCGTGGGACCGGCCCTCGCGGTATCCATCGCCGTGACACTGGTGGCCGGGCTCACCCTGACCCCCGCCTACCTGGGCCTCTTCGGGCGCTTCCTGTTCTGGCCGTTCCATCGGCGCTTCCGCTCTCACGATGGGCGGCGCGGCCCCTGGGCGGGCCTGGCGCGGGCCATCACCCGCCGGCCTCTGGTGGTCACCGCCGGTCTCGTGGTGGCCCTGGGCATCCCGGCCCTGTTCATGCCGTCGCTGCGCTCCGACTTCAACCTGCTGCAGGAACTGCCTCCCGGCGGCGACGGCCGCACCGGGTACTCCGTGGTGGAGCAGCACTTCGACCCGGGCCAGCTGTCGCCGGTCTCGGTACTGATCCAGGCGCCGACCCTCCACCTGGGCGCCCCCGGCTCGCTGGCCCTGCTGCGGCGCACCCACGACCTGCTGGCCGCCTCGTCGGGAGTGGCCAGCGTCACCAGCCTGGTGGCTCCCGGCGGTGACAACGCCACGCCGGACGGCTTCCGGCCCTCGCTCCAGTTGGCCGACATGGCCGAGCGACTGGTGCCGCAGGAGGGCGACACCATGGAGGCGCTGCGGCGCATGCTTGAGGAGGACACCGAAGGGGGCCTGGCGCGCGCCTCCGCCTACCTCGAAGGCCTCGGTGCGGCCGACCCGGGCCTCACCGAACTGGAGGCGTACCGGTCGGCTCTCGCCGATCTGCGGGCGACCGAGACCGCCGT
>VGBK01000253.1 GCA_016870535.1 Actinomycetota bacterium
AGTACCGGGATGGATACAAGGCGCATGTGGCGGTGGAACCCGAAACCGGGATCATCACCGCCTCCGATCTCACTGCGGCCAACGTCGCCGACGGGCCCGTCGGGGTGGGTCTTCTCACCGTTGAGGACCAACCGGTGGAGGTGCTGGGCGACTCCGCCTACGGGTCCGGGCCGGTACGGGCTGATCTCGATCGCGATCACCACACGGCGGTGATCAAACCCTGGCCGCTGGCCAGCAATCGTCGTCTCGGCGCCGACCAGTTCACCCGAGACGACTTCCCCGTCGACTACCAGGCAGGCACCGTCACCTGCCCCCAAGGCCACACCGTGCCGATCACCTCCAACGGGAGCGCCACCTTCGGGACCCGATGCCGGGACTGCCCGCTGCGGAACCGATGCACCGCCGCCACCGGCGGCAGATCCCTGAGACTGACCGAACACGACCAACTGCTGGCCCAGGCCCGAGCCGACTGGTGCCACGGCATCGGCGTCGAGCACTACCGCCGACACCGGCCCATGGTGGAACGCTCCATCGCCTGGATCGTCGCCAACGGCCACCGCCGGGTCCGCTACCGGGGAGTTGAACGCAACCGCCACGCCCTCACCCTCCGAGCCGCGGCCGTCAACCTACGGCGGCTCATCAACCTCGGACTCACCTACCAGACCGGATGGGCCCTCACCCCCAGCTGACCCCCCGCCCCCCCGGCGACCCGGCAGCCGCTACCACCGCCCGCACCGGACCCAGACCGACGGCTGTCAAGGGCTACCCGGCCGACAAGCAGCACCCACGGCCCACAACACCAGCCGGCACCCCCAACAAGCCGATTACTCAGCAGGCTCCTAGCCCCCTTACGGCAAAGGGGCTCGCCCCGCAGACGGTGGCGAAGGCCGCGCAGACCGTGGGCCGCATCTTGGATAGGGCGGTCGAGGATGGCCGGCTCCCCCGCTCGCCCATGCGGGGCGTGCCGCTTCCCCGGGTGCGCCCCGAGGAGCGCCGCTTCCTCTCCGCCGCCGAGGTTGCGGGCCTCGCCGGCGCTATCGAGCCCCGCTTCCGCGCCCTGGTGCTCTTCATGGCCTATACAGGCGCCCGCATCGGCGAAGCGGCACGGGTGAAGGTCGCCGACTTGAACCTGCTCCGGCGCACCGTCGCGCTGCCGGGCACCAAGAGCCGGGCGGCCCGGCGCACCGTTAGCCTGCCGCCCTTCCTCTGCGACGGGCTCGCCGCTCACCTCACGGCCTTCCCCGCCGACGAGGGCGGCCTCGTCTTCACCGGCTCCGAGGGCAGGCCGCTGCATCTGACCAACTTCCGGCGGCGCCAGTGGAAGCGGGCGGTCGCCGCCTCAGTGGGCGAGCCCATGCGGCCGCACGACCTTCGGCATTCCCACGTGGCGCTTCTGATCGCTCAGGGCGAGCATCCCAAGGTGATCCAACAGCGGCTCGGTCACACCTCGATCAAGACCACTCTGGACACCTACGGTCACTTGTTCTCCGGGCTGGACGAAGCTGCCGCGGATCGGCTTGAAGAGGCCGGCCGGGCGGCGCTCGCCGCTTCTCGTGTGGACACTTTGTGGACACCTGCGGCCCGTAACGTGGTGCCGCTTCCCCCTAGATAGCGAAAACCCCTTACGGTGTAAAGGGTTTCGTGGTGGGCGCTACTGGGATTGAACCAGTGACCTCTTCCGTGTCAGGGAAGCGCTCTCCCGCTGAGCTAAGCGCCCGTCGGTATCGACCGGGCCCCGGCAGCGCCGGGGCCCTTGGAGGCGGCGCCCGGAATTGAACCGGGGTAAAGGGTTTTGCAGACCCTTGCCTGAACCACTCGGCCACGCCGCCGAAGTCCGAAGAGGGCGGGGCGAGGTACACCGCCCCCGGAGCGGACGACCGGTCTCGAACCGGCGACCTTAACCTTGGCAAGGTTACGCTCTACCAACTGAGCTACGTCCGCAGGCCGCTTCAGCATACCATCGGCCGCCGTCCCAATCCCCTAGAGGCCGGTGGAGCCGAACCCGCCTTCCCCCCGCTCCGAAGACGGCAGAGCCTCCACTTCTTCCACCCCGGCGGCCAGCACGGGCACCACCACCAACTGGGCGATCCGGTCCCCGCGGGCCACCCCAACCGTCTCGCTCCCGTGGTTGACCAGGATCACCCGGATCTCGCCCCGATAGCCCGAGTCGACCACCCCGGGGGCGTTGACGATCCCCAGCCCGTGGCGCTGCGCCAGGCCGCTGCGCGGCGTCACCAGGCCGGCGTAGCCCTCGGGGATGGCCACCGCCACCCCGGTCCCCACCGTCGCCCGCTCCCCCGGGCCCAGGGTGAGGGAGGTACCGGCGCAGAGATCGACCCCGGCGTCGCCGGGACGGGCCGCGGTGGGCAGAGGAAGCCCGGAGTCGAGGCGCCGT
>VGBK01000254.1 GCA_016870535.1 Actinomycetota bacterium
AAGAGTGCTGGTGTCCGGAGGCGGCGGTGTGCTTCTCGCCTGAAGCCGACCTGGTGACCGGGATCGTGGTGAGCGGTGTCGGGGTGGACGCCCTGCGCCGCGTTCCCGATCGCCGCTGGCTTCCCCTGGCTGCCCTGCCTCTGCTGTTCGGCCTGCACCAGATCGTCGAGGCCTTCGCCTGGTGGGGCATGCGGGGGGACCTGCCGCGTCAGGTGGGCGACGGCGCCGCCTGGGCCTACCTGGCGCTGGCCTTCCTGGTGGTGCCGGTGCTGGTTCCGGCCGGGGTGCGGTCGGCGGAGGCCGACCCGGGCCGGCGGGCCCGCCTGCTGCCCTTCGTGGTGGGGGGAGCGGCGGTGGCCGCCGCTCTGCTGCCCGGCCTGCTGAACGGCGGAGCCGGGGGCGAGGTGGCCTGCCGCTACATCGCCTACGACGCCGGGGTCTCCTACGGCGGCTACGTGCTCCCGGCCTACGTGGCGGCCACCTGCGCCCCGCTGCTGCTGTCGAGCAGTCGGCGCCTGGTGCGCTTCGGGGTGGCCAACCTGGTGGCGGTGGCGCTGCTCGGATGGCTGCTGGCCCGCGGACTCATCTCCCTGTGGTGCCTGTGGGCGGCGGTGTCGAGCGTGGTCATCGACCTGGAGGTGCGCGGCCGGCGGGCGCAGCCGGCACGGGCAACAGCGGCCTCGCCCGCCTGAGGCTGCTCCGCCCGGGGCCCTTGGGCGAGCCGGCGGCTACCCTCTCGGCCGCATTCGGCCGGGTTCTCAGAGGGCGTGCAAGGGAGGCGGCGTGATCGCCACGGTGGGCTTCCTCGGCGTGCTGGTCGCCGCCATCTCCTCCGCCGCCCTGGCCGTGCGGGGCCTCCACGCCTCGGCCGCCGGTGAGCGCGACACCGCGCGCTGGCTGCGCTACCCGGTCCTCGGCCTGGTGGTCGGAGCCGCGGTGGCCATGGTTGCCCTCGAGGCCGGCTTGCTGGCCGACGATTTCTCCATCGCCTATGTAGCCAACAACTCGGCGACCACCACCCCCTTCCTCTACAAGGTGGCTTCGGCCTGGGCCGCTCTCGAGGGCAGCCTGGTGTTGTGGGGCCTGGTGCTGGCGCTCTTCGTGCTCTCGGTGTGGGTGGGCCGGGCCCGGCGCGGCGAGGACCGCCTCGGCGCCGCCGCGCTGGGGGTCCTGGGCCTGGTCTCGCTGTTCTTCTTCGTGATGCTGGCGACGACCTCCAACCCCTTCGAGGTCTGCACGGCCACCTACCAGGGGGGCATCGGGTGCGCCCGGACGGCGGCCCTGCCCTGGAGCGCCTCGGTGGCCGGTGTCGAGGGGTTCGGCCCCAACCCGCTCCTGCAGAACCACCCGTTGATGGCGCTGCACCCCCCCACTCTGTACGTCGGCTACGTGGGCCTCACCGTGCCCTTCGCCTTCGCCATTGCGGCCCTGCTGCGCGCCGAGAGCGGCGACGGCTGGCTGCGCCGCACCCGCTCGTGGACCCGCATCGCCTGGGTCTTCCTGACGCTGGGCATCGTGCTGGGCGGCTTGTGGTCCTACGAGGTGCTCGGCTGGGGCGGCTACTGGGCCTGGGACCCGGTGGAGAACGCCTCGTTGATGCCGTGGCTGCTGGCCACCGCCTTCCTCCACTCGGCGGCGGTGCAACTGCGCCGCGGCGTGCTGCAGTCGTGGAACTTCGTGCTGGTGATCGCCACTTTCGCCCTCACCATCCTGGGCACCTTCCTGACCCGCTCCGGGGTCATCGTGTCGGTGCACTCCTTCACCCAGTCGGCCATCGGCCCGGCGCTGCTCTGGTTCCTGATGATCGTGCTGGTGGGCTCGCTGGGGCTCTTCGCCATGCGGGCTCACCTGATCTCGTCGTCTCCCCGGTTGGACTCCCTCTTCAGCCGGGAGGGGGCCATCTTGCTGAACAACCTGCTCCTGGCCCTGTTCGCCTTCGTGGTCATCCTGGGGACGCTGTACCCCCTGATCGTGGAGGCGGTGTCGGGGGACACGGTGGGGGTGGGCCGGCCCTTCTTCGACCGGGTGGCGGTGCCGCTGTCCTTCGCCCTGATCCTGGCGATGGCGGTGGGGCCCTTCGTGCCCTACCGGGCGGCCCGCCCGCAGGTGGTGTGGCGGCGCATCCGTCATCCGCTGCGAGCCGGCCTGGTGGCGGCGGTCGTCGTGGTTCTCCTGGGCCGCCGCAACGGCTGGATCCTGCTGGCGGCCTTCTTCGCCGGGTTCGTGGTGGCCCTGGCGGTTCGGCAGCTGTGGGTGACCGCCCGGGCGGCGGCGGCCAAGGGAGGGGGCAGGGCCGTGGTGGAAGCGGGACGGGCCATGCGGCGCGACCCTGCCTACTGGGGCGGGCAGCTGGCGCACATCGGGGTGGCCCTCCTCGCCCTGGGG
>VGBK01000255.1 GCA_016870535.1 Actinomycetota bacterium
TCGTCCCCGACGAGCAGGTTCGCTTCACCTGGCGGGGCCACCGCGACGCCGCCGCCTCCCGGGTGCAGGTGACCCTCCGGCCCGACGGCGACGGCACGGTGGTGGAACTCGTCCACCGCGGCAAGGGGAAGAAGGGCCTCAAGAAGGCCAAGTCCATCCGCCGCGGCTGGGAGACCGGCCTGGAGAACCTCAAGTCGGTGCTGGAGACCGGCGAGGACCTCCGCTTCACCCGGCGGCCCATGCTCGGCATCCTCCCCGAGAGCCTCACCCCCGAGACGGTCGCTCGGCTGGGCCTCCCCGTCGGCGAGGGGATGCTGCTCGGCGGGGTGGTGGCGGGCATGGGAGCCCAGGCCGCCGGCTTGCGGCCGGGCGACGTGATCGTGCGCCTCGGCGACACCAGGACCCCCGACTGGCCCGGCCTGCAGGCGGCCCTCCAGGAACACCGCGCCGGAGACGAGGTCGAAGTCGTCTACTACCGCGGGGCCGAGAAGGCCCGGGCCAAGATGACCCTGTCGGCCCGGCCCCTCGAGGAGATCCCCGCCACCCCGGCCGCTCTGGCCGAGGCCATCACCGCCGCCGCCGAGGACTTCGTGGGGCGGTTGAGCGCCGCCTTCGAAGGAGTGGACGACGACCGGGCGGCCCGCCGCCCCGCGGAGGGCGAGTGGAGCGGACGCGAGGTGCTCTGCCACCTGATCGCTTCCGAGCGCTCCGGTCACGACTACATCACCCAGATGGTCGGCGGCTACGAGCACTGGGTGGACGACTGGCCGGGCAACCTGGACGTCACCCACGCCGGCCTGCTGGCCGTTTTCCCCACGCCGAGCGGCCTGCTGAAGGAGTTGCGCCGCAGCCGGGCGGAGACGGGGGCCATGCTGGCCGCCCTGCCCGCGGAGTTCGTGGCCCGCAAGGGCTCTTACCGGCGCCTGGCGGCCGGCTTCATGGAAGGCCGCCTCCACGACGAAGGACACCTCGGCCAGGTGGAGGCGGCGCTGGCCGGGGAGTAGGGGGGAACCTTCCCGCCTACCTCAGAGCCAGCACCTGCCTGAGCGCGGCATCAACCCGGCGCATCGTCTCGGGAGAGAGCGCGCCGAGTTGGCGGCCCAGAGCCGACTTGGGCACCGGTGCCAGATCGTCGCAGATCACCCGGCCGGCGAAGCTCTCCCCGGCAGGCAGTTCCACGATGGTCTGCCGCGGCGCCTTGGGTGCGGTGCTGATCCTCACCACGTGCACCACCGGCCAGCGGGACCGGTTCCGCCCGTTGTTGGAGACGACCAGTGCCGGTTTGGGCGGGGCACCCGGCTCGAAGTGGTACTCCCAGACCGTGCCCCGCAGGAACAAGCTTCTACTCCTGCGCCCACAGGGCAGCCGACACGCTGCCGGCGGCGGCGTGCCAGGCGAGCGCCTCGGGATCGATGTCCCCCGCCTCCACCGCCCGGTCGTACGCCCGGCGCAGGTGCTCCTCCTCGACGGCCCGGTGGCCGGCCAGCATCAGGGCGCGTATGGCACTCGACTCCGAGCGCACCGCGACCTCGGGGACCAGTTCCCCCAGCGTGCGGTGGGGTGTCGTGCCCGGCTTGGCGTAGAGAGCCAGCAGGGCCGTCTCCTCATCCCGCAGGCCGGTGGTGCGGCGCTTCATGTAGCGCACTATGCAGCATGCCACGCCGCATTTCAAGCCTGCCGGCTTCCTCACCCCGTATTGCGCAGCCCGGTGGCGATCCCGTTCAGGGTCAAGAGCAGAGCGCGTTCCAGGGCCGGGTCGGCGGGCCCGTCGGCCCGGCGCCGGGCCAGCAGCGACACCTGGATGCGGTGCAGCGGGGCCAGGTAGGCGTCCCGGATCTCCAGGGTGCGCTTCAGGGTGGGGTTGGCGGCCAGCAGGCCCGGGCCTCCGGTGAGCCGCAGCACCTCGGCCACGGTGCGCTCGTGCTCCGCCCGGATGGTGTCGAAGATGGGACGCAGTCCCGGCTCCACCAGGTGCTCCACGTAGCGGGCGGCCACCTGCAGGTCGGTCTTGGCCAGGGTCATCTCGACGTTGCTGATGAAGGTGCGAAAGAACCGCCAGGCCCTCTGCATCTCGTCGAGGGCCGCCTCGAAGCCGGCGGCGCGGGCGGCGGCCAGGCCGCTCCCCACCCCATACCAGCCGGGGACGATCTGGCGGGTCTGGGTCCAGCCGAAGCCCCACGGGATGGCCCGCAGCCCCTCCAGCCCTTCGGCCTCCCAGCCGGGCCGCCGGGCGGGCCGGGATCCCAGCTTCAGGGCTTCCAGTTCGAGGACCGGGGTGGCCGCCAGGAAGTAGGGCATCAAGCCCGGGTGCTCCACCAGATCCCGGTAGCCGCGATAGGCGGCCGAGGAG
>VGBK01000256.1 GCA_016870535.1 Actinomycetota bacterium
GAGGCGGTGCCACGTCCGGTGCCGGTGCTCATCGAGAACACCGCAGGTGGAGGGAACGCCGTGCTGCGCGACCTGGGGCGGCTGGGCGCCCTGTGGGAGTCGGTCGGCGGGCCGGGTGTGGGCATCTGTCTCGACACCTGCCACGCCTGGGCGGCCGGGGAGGACCTGGAGACGGTCGTCGACCGGGTGCGGGCGATCACCGGGGCGGTACACCTGCTGCATTGCAACGACTCCCGCGATGAGGCGGGGAGCCGTCGCGATCGGCACGCCAACCTGGGGCGGGGCCTGATCCCGCCGGACCTGCTGGCCGGGGTGGCGCAGGCCGCCGCGGCGCCCATCGTGGTCGAGACCCCCGACGGGGATGGCGGCCAGGCGGGCGACATCGCCTGGTTGCGAAGCCGCCTCGGGGGCGGCGGCTCCTCCGGGGTCAGCGCCCCACTACCCGGAAGCGGTTCCCACAGCCCTCGCACCGGGTGATCCGGGCCCCTTCGACCGCGGCGCCGCAGTAGGGGCAGTGCCGGACGGGCGGGGGCTCCTCGTGGGCGGGGCGGAGGCGGGCGGAGATGACTGCGGCCAGGGTGGCGGCTCCCAGCAGGACCATCAGGATGCCGAACACCCGCCACGAGTCCCCGGGCCGGAACCCCCAGACCACCGCCACCAGGAAGGCGCCGCCGCTTCCGGCCAGGGCGTAGGCGGTGGGGACGAGGCGCCGGTAGCGGCCCCGGAGATCCACCGCCGACAGCAGGGAGGCGAAGGCGGCGAAGACCGCGACTGCCACCAGGGTGGCCCCCGTCTGCCATAGGAGGTCCAGGCCGAAGTTCTCCCAGAAGCCGGCGATGAGCAGAGCGAAGCCGGGTACGGCGGCGCCGATGCCGATCAGGGGCAGGGGGCCGAGCCGGCCTTCGGGGATGGCGGTGCCGCAGGCCACGGCCACCGCGCCGCAGGCGGTGACCAGCAGCGAGGTGGCCAGGATGCGTGACTCCACCTCGCCGAGGCTGCCGGCCACGGCCCACACTCCGAGTAGGGCGTTGGCGAAGATGGAAGCCAGGGTGACGCGACGGGCTACCCGGCGGGTGCGATCGAAGCGGGCGGCGGGGCGAGCCGCGGCAGAGGGCGACTGGGGCACGGCCATACGGGGCACAGCCTGCCGCAGCCGGCGGGGTTCGGCAAGGTGGTGGGCCGGCCCGCCGCCCCCGCCGGCCCGATCCCACCTCCCTACAATGCGGGCCGTCCCGGCGGCACGGGCGACCCGCGGTGGCGGCCGAGGCCGGACGGAGGGGACCATTGGAGCCCGCCGATTCCCCCGACCCGGCGTCCGGGCGGGGAGAAGGGAGCAGAGATGTCCGACAAGGTGACGGCGCCCATGGTGCGCGCCCGTAAGGGCGGGGCGAAACTGAAGATGGTCACCGCCTACGACACCCCGTCGGCCCGCATCGCCGACCGGGCCGGGGCCGACATCATCCTGGTGGGCGACTCCCTGGCCAACGTGGTGCTGGGCTTCGAGACCACGCTGCGGGTGGGGATGGACGAGATGGTGCATCACACCGCCGCCGTCTCCCGGGCCGCTCCCCGAGCCCTGGTGGTGGGCGACATGCCCTTCCTCTCGTTCGCCGTCTCCCCGGAGGAGACGGTGCGCCATGCCGGGCGTCTGATGCGGGAGGGGGGCGCCGAAGCGGTGAAGCTGGAGGGGGGCCGCAAGCGGGTTCCGATGGTGGAGGCGGTCGTGAACGCCGAGATCCCGGTCATGGGCCATATCGGCCTCACTCCGCAGTCGGTCCATGCGTTGGGGGGTTTCCGGGTGCAGGGCAAGGAACCGGAGACGGCCCGGGGCCTGCTGGCCGACGCCCGCGCTCTCGAAGCCGCCGGGGTGTTCGCCCTGGTGCTGGAGGGGGTCCCCGACACCCTGGCCGGGATGATCACCGCGGCGGTGACGGTGCCCACCATCGGCATCGGGGCAGGGGCCGCCGTCGACGGCCAGGTGCTGGTCTTCCACGATGTGCTCGGGTACCACGACGGCCGCTTGCCCAAGTTCGTGCGCCGTTATGCCCATCTGTTCGACGACGCGGTGGCCGCGCTGGGCGCCTTCTTCGGGGACGTGGAGAGCGGGGCCTTCCCCTCGGCGGAGGAGGCGTATGCCATGCCCGCGGAAACGGCCCGGTCCCTGCTCGAGGAGGGCGGCGCATCCGGCGGCTGATGGCCATGGCCCTGCTGACGGCTTCCTGTTCCGGGGGAGGCGCCCTCTCCGGCTTCACCCCGACGGAGGTGCTGGTGGGCGGTGAGCCGTGGCCGGTGTTGGTGGCCGACGAAGTCGCCGAGAGGGAGCGGGGGCTCATGGGGGTGACCGACC
>VGBK01000257.1 GCA_016870535.1 Actinomycetota bacterium
GCGCGACGGAAGCCTGCGTGTTCGGCTGCCCCCTGCGGGTTCGGCCTGGCGGCCTCACCCACCTCCCCCGCCGCCGCGGGGGAGGGAAAGCCCGGCTTCCCCCTCCGGCGGCTCCCGAAGCGTCGCCACCACCTCCCGGGTCCCCACGGGGGAGGTGCGGCCTCCCCGCCGCGTCGGCCGCTGTTGCTCGATCCGGGCCCACGGACCCGCCTTCACATCAGCCATTCGCAAGTACGATTCCCCAATGCCGTCCAGCCACCAGGGCCGTCATCATCACCATCATCGGGGGCGTCACCGCCGCCACCGGAGCCGCAAGGCGCACCCCACGGCCGCCCTCATCCTCCGCATCGTGGCCGGGATATCGCTGGCTGCCGCAGTGGCCCTGAGCGGCTACGTCGCCTACCACATGTGGTACACGAACGTCCAGGCGGGCCGAGCCCAGGGCCGCTTGGAAGCCCAGTTCGCCCAGCGGGTACAGGCGGCGGCACCGGTCGCCGCCACCTACGATCCGCAGGCCTTCGACCTGGCCCCCCTGGTAGTTCCCCGGGAACTCGACACCGCCGCGGGCCTCGACTCGGGCCTCTTTCACCCCAATGAACTCATCGCCCGCGAAGTGATCGTCGAGACCGCCCCCGGGTTGGGGGAGCCCATAGGCACCATCGCCATCCCGAAGATCGGGGTCGAATGGGTGGTAGTGGAGGGCGATCGCCTGGCCGACCTGGCCCTGGGTGCGGTGCATATCCCCTCTACCCCCCTCCCCGGTCAGCCGGGGAACGCCGTCATCAGCGGCCACCGCACCACCCACGGAGCGCCCTTCAACCGCCTCGACGAACTGCTACCCGACGACACCGTGAGCGTCACCACCACCATCGGCACCCACACCTACCAGGTGATCGAGAGCCGGGTCGTGAGGCCCACCGACACCTGGGTCATGGACCAGTGGCGGGGAGCCTGGCTCACCCTGACCACGTGCCATCCCGAGTTCCGGGCCACCGAGCGCTGGGTGGTGTTCACCCGCCTCGTCGTCGGCCCCAACGCTGCGGCCATCCTGAACCTCCCCAGCCCGACCTGATCGCGCCGGCGCGAAGAGCCGCCCGGTGTAGCCCGGCGTCACATGGGATGAGGTGCCTGCAGCACCCCCCTGCGAGGACGCGAGGCTGATCCGCTGTGTCCTGCCAAGCGGCCGCGACCGTCGGCGACGGCTCAGACCCGGGCGACGACCACCGCGATGTTGTCGCCGGCCCCGCCTCTGAAAGCAGCCTCCATCAACCGGCCGGCCAAGTCGGCGGGCGCCGCTCCCTCGGCCAGTTCGGCCACCCGCCGCCTCCATCCCCGGCCCAGGAACTCCGTGACCCCGTCGGTGGCCAGCAGCAGCTGGCCGCCCGTACGCAGGGAGGCGTGCGCCACCAGGCCCTTTCCCGATATCGGTCGATCTCCCAAGAACGGCCCCGGCCGCCCCACCACACGCGCCCGGGAGCCCCGGAGCACCACGGCAACGCAGTCGCCGGCGCTGCCGACCGTCACCCGGCCCGGCCCGACCAGAGCCACGCTCAGGGCGGCCCCGCCGGCCCGGCGCTCCCCTTCCAGCCGGCTCAGCTCATCCACCACGGCGCGAGATGCCTCCGCCAGGCAGTGGCGTACCGCAGGTTCGTGGGCTCCGGTGGCGCTGCCCAGCAGAAGCGGCACGCACCGGGTCACCGCCTGCAGGGCCGCTCGGGCGGCATCGAACCCCTGATGGCCGTCGACCACAGCCATCACGGTGGACCGGCCGTCGGTGGCCGCCAGCGCCCCATCCTCATTCAGGTCCAGGTGCCTGTAACCCTTCGGGAAGCGGCCGCGAGACAAGGCCGCCACCAGATCCGGCCCCAGGGACTCCAGGGCCACCTCTCCCAGCACCTCATGCTCCGAGCCCCACAAGGCGACGAGGCGAGGGGCGGAGGCCGGGCTCATCGCAGACGACGCCACCAGCGGCGCGACCGGGCAGGGAGGCACTTCAGACAGGCGATCCGCTTCATGCTCCCGCCACCAGGTGCCCCTGCTGATAGACGGCCGCGACCCGGTCGGCCAGACCGTCGAGCGCCAGGGGGTCGCCGTCCACTACCACCAGGTCGGCCCGCTTCCCCGGCTCCAGGGTGCCCGAATCCCCTTCGAGGCCCATCAACTCGGCCGCGGTGCGGGTGGTGGCCACCAGCACTTGCTCGGGGGTCATGCCGCCCTGCTCCATGAGGGCCAACTCCTCCAGGTTCCGTCCGTGCGGGGTGACCCCGCTATCGGTGCCCATGGCGATCCTCACCCCGGCGGCCACCGCCCGGCGGAACGA
>VGBK01000258.1 GCA_016870535.1 Actinomycetota bacterium
CCGCCTCGGCCCCGAGGGGAGCCAGCACCGCCGCCTCCTCCTCCGGGGGCGGCTCCAGCCCCGCCGGGCCCTCGATGATCAACACCCGGCAGGTACTGCAGGCGGCCTCGCCCCCGCAAGCCGAGGCGAGAGGCACCCCGGCGCGTCGCGCCGCCTGGAGCAGCGTCTCTCCGGAAACGGCCGCGGTGACGACTTCGTCGGGGAGGAAGCGGACTGCCGGCACCCGGCTACTCGCGCAGGGTGCGGTCGGTCTCGGCCAGGCGCCGGGCCAGTTCGGCCATCATGGCCAGGCCCGCCTCCGGGTGAGCCGAGAGCAGGGCGCGCAGGTCCCACTGGGTGATGACCAGGCAACTCGCGTCCTCTACCGCCACCACGTCGGCGGTGCGCGGGGTATCGGGGAGCAGCAGGGCCATCTCGCCGAAGTAGTCGCCCGGGCCGAACCGGGCGAGGACGGTGTCCCCCGCCCGAGCCTCGGTGGCCCCCTCGATCACCAGGTAGAAGCCGCGGCCCCCCTCGTCGCCTTGCCGGATGATCTGCTCCCCCGCAGCGAAGTCCCGGCGCTTGGCGGTGGCCAGGACGTCGGCGATCTGCCGGTCGGAGAACCCACCGAAGAGCGTGGTCCGCTTGAGTTGCTCGCTGAGGCTGGCCGACATCGCTTCCTCCCTGGGGGCTCCCAATCTATCGGGCGCGCCGGTGCTACGCGCCGGCCGGCATCCAGCGCCGGAACCAGTCCCCGGCCAGACGGGAAACCTGCTCCAGCGCCCCCGCCTCCTCGAAGAGGTGGGTGGCGCCGGCCACCACCTCCAGCCGGCAGACGCCGCCGATGGCCGCCTGCGCCTCCCGGTTCAGGTCGAGCACCAGCGGGTCGCGGCTCCCCACGATGAGCAGAGTGGGGGCCTTCACCGCGCCCAGTCGGGCGGCGGCCAGGTCGGGACGCCCGCCCCGGCTCACCACTGCGGCGATGCTCGGGGCGTCGGCCGAGGCCCAGAGGGCGGCGGCGGCCCCGGTGCTGGCCCCGAAGTAGCCGACCGGGAGGTCCGGCGCCACACCGGCGCGTCGCAGCCAGGTGGTCGCGGCCGCCAGGCGATCGCCCAGCAGGGGGATGTCGAACACGGCAGCCCGGTCGCGGCCTTCCTCGGGAGTGAGCAGGTCGAAAAGGAGGGTGGCCAGGCCCCGAACCTCCAGGGCCGCGGCCACCGCCCGGTTGCGCGGGCTGTGGCGGCTGCTCCCGCTGCCGTGGGCGAACAGGATCAACCCCCGGGCCCCGGCGGGGACGGTGAGGGTCCCGGGGAGAGCGATCCCCCCTCCCTCGACCACCACCTCGCCGACCGCCGGGCCGCCCGGAGCGGAGGCGAGCAGGCGCTCCACCTCGTCGTCGCCGGTCTGAGAGAAATCGGCGTAGGAGGCTCCCACCGCGAAGAGGAACTCGGGCATCTCGAGGCACACCACCCGATCCACCAGCGAGGAGAACTCGGCCGCGGTCTCAGGGGCGGCGACCGGCACCGCCAGCCACACCGCCGTCGCGCCCCGCGCCCGCGCCGCCGCCACCGCGGCCCGCGCCGTGTAACCGGTGGCCAGGCCGTCGTCCACCACCACCGCGGTGCACCCCTCCAGCGGGCGAGGTGGCCGGCCCCGACGGTAGGCCCGGGTCCGGCGCTCCAGTTCGGCGGCTTCGCGGGAGGCCACCGCCTGCAGATCCGCCCCACTCACCCCGAGGCGGGCGATGAGCCCCTCGTTGTGCACGGTGATCCCCCCCTCGGCGATGGCCCCGATGCCCAGTTCGGGGTTGCCGGGCGCGCCCAGCTTGCGCACCACCAGAACGTCGAGGGGGGCTCCCAGCGCCCCGGCCACCCCGGCGGCGACCACGACCCCTCCCCGCGGCAGTCCCAGCACTACCGGGTGCGCCGGCTCGAGAGAGCGCACCCGCTCCCCGAGCAACCCGCCGGCATGGCGCCGATCGCGGAACATCGCCCTCCAGCATGCCACCCCGGGACGCGCCGTGCCAGGGACCAAAGCCATCCACCGGCGCCGGGTGGCGTGGGCCGCCGCCTCTGCTCACTCCCCGGCGGCTCTAACCTGAGCGGCCATGGCCCGGCCTCTCCGCCTCGCTCTCCCGGCAGCCTTCCTCTCGGCCGTGCTGCTGGGGACCTCCTGTGGCGGGCCGGCCGCCCCTTCCACCACCAGCCCGCGGCCTACCACCACCACGACCACCACCACCCGCCCCGCCCCGATCTCCACCACCACGACCACCCTGCCCCCGCCGGTGAGCCTCC
>VGBK01000259.1 GCA_016870535.1 Actinomycetota bacterium
CGGGTGCAGGCGGCATGCCGCTACGTCCTGGACCACACGACGGTGGCCACCGGCGGCTTCGGGTGCTCGGGGTCGCACCTGGAGAGGAACCCGCCTCCCTCCAGCGTCCTCCACTGCCTGAACGGGAACCTCGCCCGGGCCCTGATCCGTTTCGGGCATCTCGACGATCCCCGGGTGCGGGCCGCCGTCGACTGGGCCGCCCGGACCATCACCGGCGAGGAGGTGACCCGCTGGTACGCCTACACCCCCGGCCCCGGTTTCATCTGCGGCATCAACGAGGACCTGCCCTGCGCCTGGGGGGCCGCCAAGGAGATGCGCGCCCTGGCCGCCATCCCGCCCCGCCGCCGCACCGCCCGGGTGAAGCGGGCCATCGCCCTCGGGGTGGAGTTCCTGTTCTCCCGCGACCCCGCCGAGGCCGACTACCCGATGGGGTGGGGGAACACCAGGCCGTCGGCCTCGTGGTTCAAGCTGGGGTTCCCGTCGGGCTACGTGGCCGATGTACTGCAGGTGCTCGAGGTGCTCGCCGAACTGGGGCATGGGCGCGACCCTCGCCTGGAGCATGCTCTCGACTGGCTGGCGGCTCAGCAGGACTCCCACGGCCGCTGGACCAACCGCTACGCCTACGCCCGGAAGACCACGGTGCCCATCGAGGCGCAGGGCAAGCCCTCGAAGTGGGTGACGCTGCGGGCCTGCACCGTGCTGCGGGCGGCGGGGTGACACCCTCTCCCGGCTTTCCGGGAGAGGCGCAAATGGGAGGAGGTGCGCCCCCACCCACTGGGGCACACCTCCTCGGGGTCGCACCCGACCCTACCGGGCGGGCGCGAACGCGGCGGGAGGCAAGGGGGGTGCCGGCCCGCCGCTGACCCAGTGAGATTACGGGACTGGGCGCGGTAGCTCGGACGCACCGACGGCGCCCGATCCAGCCGTCGCAGGCCGATTCCCCTCCCGCCCCGGCGGGAGGGGACTGAGGGGAGGGAAGCGAAGGGCGCGGCGGAGGTCCCCCTGCTGGGCTTCCCCCTCCGGCCCTGACGGGCCACCTCCCCCGCTGCCGCAGGGGAGGAGAAGAAGCTTCCCCCTCCGGCTCCTCGAGGACTCGGAGCCACCTCCCCCGCTGGGGCGGGGGAGGAAACGCCCGGCACCCCTCACCCGCTCAGCGGCCGAGCAGGGTGCCGATGACGACCGCCACCTTCCGGCTGGTCGCGGCGTCGATGGCGCCGAGGTGGTGCACCAGACGGTTCCGGTTGACCGAGCGAAGTAGCTCGCACTGGACGTAGCTGGTCCGCTCCAGCCCGGTGGCAGCCGAAGCCTCGACCTCCACATGCAGCGAGAGCCCGCGGCGGGTGCTCGTGAGCGGCACCAAGATGATGAAGGGGAACACGGGGCCGAAGGCTTCGGGCGGGCCGATGACCAGGGCGGGGCGGCGGGCCGCCGGCTCCCCGGGGTAGGGCACTCCGAAGTCCACCAGCCAGAGGTCGTCAACCGAGACCATCGGGCACCGACGTCGCCTCGGCCTCCGCCAGGTACTCCGCCCACGCCGCGGCGTCCCGCCGCAATCCGGCCAGTTCCGCCGCCACCTGCTGGGCGAAACGGCGCCGTCCCAAGGCCTCCGCCGCTTCCCGCACCGTCTCGATCAGCGTCGTCCCCGACTCCCGGCTCAGCTCCTGCAGCCGCGCATGTGTCTCGGCATCCACCCGGATGGTCGTCGTGCCCATGGGCGGCAGTCTACATCTTGTATGCGTAGACGTCTACAGCCTCGGAATCGGCCGGTGTGGGACCGGCCCGCACGCCCCTACTCGGGGGACGCCTCGGCCTCACCGGACGGCGTTTCGGCTGCTTCGTCGCAGCAGCAGCACTCCTCCGACCCGCCGTCCCCGCCGCCGCAGCACTCGGCTCCGTCGCCACAGCAGCACCCGGCTTTGTCGCCACAGCAAGTGCGGCAGAACGGGCAGAACCGCGCCGCCAGCTTCACCGCCAGCGCCCCGAGCATGAACCCGATGATCCCGGCGAACAGCGCCGAGCAGTTCCTATCGCCCATGGTGACTCCTTTCCACCGGCACCCAGTATGGGGCGCGGCGGCGGCAACACCACTTCGCGGGCGGGCGCGCGTGAGGCTTGGGCGCGCCCTCGGCTTCCCCCTCCGGCCCTGGCCTCTCCCTCCCGCCCCAGCGGGAGGGGGCCGGGGGGAGGGAAGCGAAGGCCTTCTCCCCCTCCCGCCCCAGCGGGAGGGGGTCGGGGGGAGGGAAGCGAAGGGCGCGACTCAGGTCCAC
>VGBK01000260.1 GCA_016870535.1 Actinomycetota bacterium
CGGTGCAGGTGCCGGCCGAGGGCCCGGTGCGCGCCCTGCTGGGGGAGGTGACCGCGTCGGCCGTCCCGCCGTTCGACCTGGCGGGCTACCACCTGGAGTCGGTGTCGGTGGGCAACCCGCACGCGGTGGCCTTCGTGGACGACTGCTATGCGGTGCCGGTGGGGGCGGTGGGGCCCATCGTGGAGGGGGACCCCCACTTCCCGGAGCGCACCAATGTGGGCTTCGCCACCGTGGTGTCGTCGCGCCGTCTCGACCTGCGGGTGTGGGAGCGGGGGGTGGGGGAGACCCTGGCCTGCGGCAGCGGCGCGGCGGCGGCCGCCGCCCTGGCGCACCGCCGGGGGCTCACCGGGCCCCGGGTCACCGTGATGCTGCCCGGGGGGCCGCTGGAGGTGGAGGTCGAAGGCGCCAGGGTCTGGATCGAGGGCCCGGCCCGGGCGGTGTTCCGCGGCTCGATGTGAGGGTCAGCGCAGGCGGCGCAGCACCGCCACCACCCGGCCGAGCAACTCCACCCCCGAGGTGAAGACCATCGGCGGGTAGGCGGGGTTCTCGGGCAGCAGGGTGACCTTCCCGGGTTCGCGCCGCAGGCGCTTGACGGTGGCCTCCTCGCCATCGATGAGGGCGGCCACGATGTCGCCGTCGTCGGCATCGGCCTGGCGGCGCACCACGACGAGGTCGCCGTCGAAGATCCCGGCCTCGACCATGGAGTCCCCTCGCACCCGCAGCATGAACACCGGGTCGTGGCCCACGATCTGGGTGGGCAGGGGGAGGATGTCCTCGATGTCCTCCTGGGCCAGGAGGGGGGTGCCGGCGGCGATGCGGCCCACGAGGGGCACGTCGCGCACCGGAGCCCGGCGCAGGTCGGGTTGCGCCCGCCCGGGGTCGGTGACCTCGATGGCCCGGGGTTTCGACGGGTCGCGCCGCAGGTGACCGGACTTCACCAAAGCCGAGAGGTGGCTGTGCACCGTGGAGGGGGAGTTCAGGCCGACCGCCTCGCCGATCTCCCGCACCGACGGGGGATAGCCCCGTTCGCGGACGGTGCGCCGGATGAGGTCGAGGATCTCCCTCTGGCGGGTGCTGATCTGGCCGGTGGGCATGCGGAGCCTCCCCGTTGCTTCCGGTAAGCGAGGTTAGCCGCCGGCACCCCCAAAGGCAAACATATGTTCGCCTTGACTCCCGAACAGATGTTCGGTACAGTTCGGTCATGGCGAACACGCGTTCGTGTCACACCCGCAGCGTAGGTTCTGTGGGTGCGGGCCGGAGCCCACGGGTGCCGGCCCGGCGAGAAGCGAGCCAGGAGGCCCACCCCATGACGCTCTCCGTCACGAGCCCGATCCGGGCGGCGGTTCTCCTCACTACGGTCGCCCTCGGGGTGGTCCTCCTGCTCGCCACCGCCGTGTTCGCCGACAGCGGGGCCCCTGGTGACGATCCGCAGGGATGGGTGGAGCACCGGGTCGTCACCGGGGACACCCTGTGGGACATCGCTGCCGCCCACACCCCGCCGGGGGGCGACGTGCGGCGCACCGTCTACGAGATCCGGCAGTCGAACGCCCTCGCCTCGCCCGTCATCGCTCCGGGCCAGGTGATCCGGGTCCCGGTTGGAGGCTGACGGGTCGGGACGGGCGCCGGGGCGGCGGGGCCCGTCGGCGGGTAACCTCACGATGCTCATGCACTGCCCGTTCTGCGAGGTCCCCGACACCCGCGTGGTGGACAGCCGCCCCGCCGATGGCGGTGCCGCCATCCGCCGCCGGCGCGAATGCCCGGAGTGCGGCAACCGGTTCACCACCTACGAGCGGCGGGAGGCGGCGCTGGTGGTCCGCAAGCGCAACGGCACGGTGCAGCCCTTCTCCGCGGCCAAGGTGCTGCGCGGGGTCAGCTTTGCCATCGCCGACCGTCCGGTGCCGCCGGGGGCGGTGGAAGGCCTGGTACGCGACGTCGAGATGCTGGCGCAGGAGAACGGCCCGGAGATCTCCTCCGACCAGATCGGGCAGTGGGTGCTGCAGGGGCTGCGGCGGATCGACGAGGTGGCCTACCTGCGGTTCGCCTCGGTCTACAAGGGTTTCGCCGGTACGGGAGACTTCCATCAGGAGTTGGCGGCGCTGGAGGAGCGGGGATGAGTTCCGGCGGGCCGTCCCCAGGCGGGCCGCGGGTGCTGGTACGGCGCCTCGACCCCGGGCTTCCTCTGCCCACCGCGGCCCGTCCCGGCGACGCCGGGGTCGATCTCTGCGCCGGTACCGCCCTCACCCTGGGCCCGGGGGAGCGG
>VGBK01000261.1 GCA_016870535.1 Actinomycetota bacterium
TTGGGGACATCCTGATCCACGAGGTGCCGGACAACGCAGCCGAGGCCGTCCACCACGAAGGCCTTCAGGCGACCGGCCTGTGGCGCGAAGTACGCGAGCAGCACCGACCCAGGCGTCTGTGAAGCCAGCCCGGCCTGGAGGGTCTCAACCGCCGTCGGGCCGAGCACGGCCAGGCGGCGCTGCATCTTCGCGATGGGCACATCGACCCAGTAGCGCAGCTCGGAGCGGGCGGAGCCCTGCCTGGAGTCGGTCTGCGTTCCCACACGCAGCACATAGCGGCCGTCGGGCACGCGCTGGTCATTCTCGTCGGTGGCGTCCCAGGCGAAAACGTAGTCCTTGCCCGGCGCGGGAGGCGTCGGGTCGAGCGTCTTGATGAGTCTGCCGGCTTCGTCGGTGACCGTGATGCTAACCGCTGGCATGGTCACCCCGTCGGCGCCCACGACGGGCGCCACGTGGGCCCGGACCTGCAGCAGGTCGCCCAACACGGAGATCTCCTCCACCGAGACATCGGCGATGGCCGGTGGCCCGGGGGCGATGGCGCCGGCCGGTTCGTTCTGCCCCGCTTCGGGTGGCAGCGGGGCGGACGCCTCCGAGACCTGCATGCCCAGGGGTGTCGCCAGGGTGTTGCGCACCAGGATCATCTGCTCGGCAGCCTCCTCGGCGCCCTTAGCCGCCAGAGGCTTCCAACTGGCCAAGGCCCGGCCGTTGGCGGGGGCCGGCCCGCTGGTGATTCGCTGGGCCGTGCGTCCCTTGGCATCGGCGACCTCGACCTCCTGCTGACCGAGGGGGCTGGTTCGGTAGTCCAGCGTCACGTTGCCGTCCGCCCGCGAGACCTGGTCGATGGTGACGTAGGCCTCGGTGAGGGGCTGCCGGTTGACGAGCGGCGCATTGGCGTCGGGGGCCGGTGCGCCGACGTTCGAGGCTGTCCGCGACAGGGGGTAGAACAGCTCCGCCTGGCCGCCGCCGGGCGCGTTCGCCTCCGGGGTCGCGGGAGGTTCCGGCCCGGGACCAAGCGGCGCGAGCTCTGGTCGCACGCCGGCGCCACCCATCCCGCCACCCAAGCCTGCCGGGGCCATCCCCATTGTAGCGGCCGGGCCCCCGGCGCCGCCCCGTGCGGCCATTGCCGCTTCGAACTGGTTTCGCATCTGGTCGCGGTGGTCCGGCGCCTCCTGTACGACAATCGGGCCCTGCTGGCGCGGTTGCTGCCGCTGCGGCTGAGACGGCGCCAGCTCCCAGGTGAACTTCTGCATCGCCCCGGGAGCCAGGCCGGTGATCACGAGCGTCATCGAGCGCGCGAGGTCGGCCAGGGTCGCCTGACCGCCACCTATCCCGAGCGGGAAGTAAACGAACTGGAGCTGGTTGAGCAGGCCATTGGGGTCGGCCCCTGGGGCCTCAGCCCTCAGCGGCACGAGTTGGCCGTCAACCGTCACCTGTACGTTCGGCTGCTCGATTGTGAGCCGCAGAACCGCCTTCATCGTCGGCGGCGGGGTCCAGCGCACGGCCACGGGCTCGCCGCGGGCGCTGCCCAGGACGTTGTCCAGGGGGCCGACGCCGAACAGCAGCCCCCCGGAGAACAGCTTGCGGAACAAGTTGTCCTGCGCCTGCCCGCCGGCGTCGGCTTCGAGCGCCGCCCAGAACTCCGGACCGAACTTGATCGCCGCCATCGCGTAGGGCTTGCCGAGGTCAACTTGCAGCAGCTCCGACAGCAGTGCCGCCGTCGCCGGAGCGGCAGCCTTCTCGGCCGCCGCCTCCTCCGCCCGGAGCAGGGACGCCGGGCCGAGACCGGCCAGGCCGATCAGCAACACAAGGGAGTGAATGCGGTGTCGCGTTGTGAGTTGCATTCGGAGTTCCATCCTTACCGCGTACCTTCCACCGTCGCCGCGGCGGGCGCGGCGCGGAGGGATCGATCCATCTCAGCCCCGGCGGCCCCCATGTCGGCGACCAAAGTGGCCGCCAGCGCCGGGGCGCCGAGCGCTTCATCTACATTGCTCAGATCGGACCGCAGCCGGCTGGCAATCAGCCGCAGGTCGCTTGTGCTGACCCGCGACGGTCGGTAGGCGGCGTAGGCCACGCTGTATCCCGCCGTCGTCGCGTCATCTGCGTAGGCGGCCCCGATACCGGAGCCGGTTGCCGGATGAGTCGTGACATGCTCAGCGACCAGCTCCATCGGTCGTTCGGCAGGAACCGGTGCCCTACCGGCGACCGGCATCGGCGTCGCCACCGGAACGCGTTT
>VGBK01000262.1 GCA_016870535.1 Actinomycetota bacterium
GGAGGGGTGCTTGCCGTCATGGCAGTCGTCCCATCCGAAACCGATGCCGGAAGACATCTCGAGGTCGAACCACTGCTCGGGGAGCGGCAGGTTCCCCGGGACAAGGGCCCACAGCGCCGCGATGCGTTCGGCGCCCTCGGCTTTCATGGCCAAGGACATGTCGATCTCCACGGCGTCCCAGGCGCGGCGCACATCGGCGTCGCCCGCCGCCGCCCCGCCGTTCTCCGGCGTCTCTACCGGCGCTACCGCCGTTCCGCCGTTCCCCGGTGCTACAGCGGTCGATGCCGGCGACGTAGCCTGGCCGCTGGGCATCGTGGACTCCTGGGTGGCAGCCGTGGTCTCCTGCGGTTGCTGCGATGCCGCATCGCCTCCGCAGGACGCGATGGTGGCGGCCACCATGACGATGCCGAACAACAGGCTCACTTTGGCCCGTACTTGCCTCCTCATGAGGTTCACCTGCCTCTCTGACTGAACGAGGCCCGCCCGGGGCGCCTCGAAAGGCGCTTCCTCCCTGCGGAGGGCCTGCTGCCACCCTGCCCCACCCCTTGCTGATGCGCCCAGGGGATTACGGCCCGCCTCCCCCCGGAGAACGGCCCTACCGGCTGGGCGCTCCGCGGCCTGGAAACACCACCCCTTCCTATCCACTCGGTTCCGGTTGGCGAAGCCCGTTTCACTAGAGTCCGCGTCACGCCGATCCACAGAAGGGGAACACCCATGTCCTACACCCTGCCCGCTCTGCCCTATCCCAAGGACGCGCTGGAGCCGTACATCGATGCGCTCACCATGGAGATCCATCACGGCCGCCATCACCAGGCCTACGTAGACAACCTCAACAAGGCTCTCGCCGGTGACGCCGCTCTGGAGGCCAAGTCCCTCGAGGCCCTGCTGGCCGATCTGGGCAGCGTGCCCGAGGCCATTCGTGCCGCCGTCCGCAACAACGGGGGCGGTCACTGGAACCACTCCTTCTTCTGGGAGTTGATGGCCCCCAACGCCGGCGGTACCCCCACCGGCGCCTTGGCCGACGCCATCCACGAGGCCTTCGGCGGCTTCGACGACTTCAAGGCCAAGTTGGAGGCCGCCGGCCTCGGTCGGTTCGGCAGTGGCTGGGCCTGGCTGATCGTCAACGGCGGCCGCCTGGAGATCGTCTCCACCGCCAACCAGGACAACCCGCTCATGGGCCGGGCCGTCGCCGGCTGCGAGGGCACGCCCCTCCTGGGCGTGGACGTGTGGGAGCACGCCTATTACCTGAAGTACCAGAACAAGCGGGCCGACTACCTGAAGGCCTGGTGGAACGTGGTGGATTGGTCGAAGGCCGCGGCCCGCTTCGCCGCCGCCACCCGGTAGCCCGACCATACCCGCAGGGCGCCCGCGGCATCCGCCGCGGGCGCCGGCGCGTGGGCAGGGACTGTCCCAGCCGGGCGATACGTTGTCGTGGTGAAACCGCGCCGTCTCCTCGCCCGCCTCCGTGGGGGCCACATGCAGAACGTCCGGTTCTCGGACTTCTGCGCTCTCGTGGAGATGGCCGGGTTCACCCTGCTACGGGCCAGGAGGAGCCACCGGATCTACGGCTACCCGGCGGCGGGGCTGATCCTCAGCCTTCAGGATGCAGACGGCTACGCCAAGCCTTATCAGATTCGGCAATTCCTGCGTACGATGACCCGGTACGGCCTCGACCCGCGGGTGGGCAGATGAGCGACTACCACATCAACATCTTCTACAGCA
The DNA here is from genome assembly GCA_016870535.1 of Actinomycetota bacterium. Classification (GTDB taxonomy): domain Bacteria; phylum Actinomycetota; class Acidimicrobiia; order Spongiisociales; family UBA11373; genus VGBK01. The sequence continues at coordinate 1,723 of VGBK01000262.1, forward strand.
GTGAGGACGGGGGCTACATCGCGGAGATCCCGGATCTCCCCGGATGCTCAGCTTTCGGGCGTACCCCTCAAGCCGCAGTCGAGGAGGTCCTGGTCGCCAGGCATGCCTGGGTGGACGCAGCGCACGCTGCGGGGCTCCCCGTACCCGAGCCCCGCTACCGCCCGGCCCCGGCGGGCTGACTCAGCCGACATCCGGCTGACCTCCCCGGCAGTCGCGCGGCGCCGCGCACCCAGGCCGCGTCGGCCGCGCCCACCGCATGGTCCCCAAGAAAGGACTACAACGGCGCGGTCTGGAGCATGGGGACCATCTCGGCTGAGGCACCGCTCTTCAGCAGTAGCGCCGACGCCGTGGGGTCTGGCCAGGACGCTCCGTCCGAATCCTTGAGCACCCGGCCGAGGCCACCAATGCAGTGCTGCGCCCAGTGCCGGCGGCCTACTCCAGGGTGCGGTTCTCGCCCCCACGGCACCGGGAGGAGAAGCGAACTTCTCCCCCTCCCGCCCCAGCGGGAGG
>VGBK01000263.1 GCA_016870535.1 Actinomycetota bacterium
TCTACTTCCCGACGGCCATGCCCATCGGGTCGATCTGGTGGAGGAGGGTCCGCTCCTCGGCGGTGGGGGGCACCGTGACGGCGACCTCCGGGGCCACCAGGATCTCGAACTCGCTCTCGGCTTGCACCTGCTCCACGGTCACCCCCGGGTGCAGGGCGATCAACTGCATGCGCTTGCTCTGCTCCTCGAAGCCGTAGACCCCGAGTTGGGTGATCACCCGGTAAGGGCCGGTGCCGGCGGGGAGGCCGGCGGCCTCGCGGGCGCCGGGCCCGGTCAGGTAGCCGGGGGTGGTGAGGAAGTCGATCTTCTCGGCGAAGCGGCGCCTCTCCTGGCGCATGATCACGATGGTCTGCCAGCAGAACGAGCCCACGTCGTTGGCCCCGCCCGATCCGGGGAGGCGGGCTCTAGGGTGGGTGTAGTCGCCGATGACGGTGGTGTTGATGTTGCCGTAGCGGTCGATGGCCGCCGCTCCCAGGAACCCGTAGTCCAGGTAGCCGCCCTGGGAGAGCGACATCACCTCGTGCATCGAGGAGGCGGCGACCGCCTGGTGGAAGGTCTTGGACTCGGCCACCGACACCGGCAGCACCGGCACCCGGGGGCCGATGCCGCCCGCCTCGAAGACGATCAGCAGACGGGGGGCGTGGGTGCGCTGGGCGAACACCGCGGCGATCATCGGCAGGCCGGTGCCCACGAACACCGACTTGCGGTCCTCCAGGGTGCGGGCGGCCACCACCGCCATCAACTCGGTGGATGAGTACTCGGCCATGCCCTACCTCTTCTTCTCCAGCCAGGGGGCCGGGTTGGGGGCCTGGCGCCGCTCGGCGTCGGCCAGACGCTCCATCTGAGCCCGGCCACCTACCAGTTCCAGGTAGGCGGCGTGGTCGGGCACGCCGTGCACGTAGCGCGCCAGATACCCCGCCACCCCCTCGTCGGTCTGGGACACCGCCAGCCATTCCCCGATTTGCTCCTCGTCGAAGGCGTAGTGGAGGGGCAGGTGGCAGGGATGGCAGCCGTTGGGCGCCTCGACCACGGCGTCCACCAGGAAGAAGGGGATGGCGGTGCGCCAGGGCCGGCGGCGGATCTCCTCTTCGGAGACGATCTCCTCGGCGGTGACCACCACCCGGCGCGCCGCCCGGGCCAGTTCGAAGTCCTCGATGAGGGTGCCGTCGATCTGGGCGTTGCCGCTGGGGTCGCAGCGGGAGACGTGGATGAAGGTGACGTCGGGGTACAGCGCCGGGACCAGGCAGATCGGCTTGCCGCCGAAAGGATCGGTGACCACCACCCCGGCGCTCTCCGCCAGCGTGTCTGTGGCCAGCATGCTGCGCATCGGCATGAAGGGCAGGCCCATCATCGCCGCCAGGAACCGCCACTGGTGGGCGGCGTTGGAGGACTCCCCGACCACCCGGCAGCGCCCGGCGGCCAGAGCGCGGCGGGAGGCGGGCGACAGGCCGCGCAGTTCGTGGCCGAAGGTGTAGGCCACCTCCACCCGGTCCACCACCCCGGCGGAGATGAGCAGGTCGGCGTCGTGGGTGGCGGTCTTGCCCACCAGGGCCAGGCCCCTGCGGCCCTGCCGGATCATCTCACACACGGCGGCCATGGAAACCCGCACGTGGCCGAAGCCGCCCATGGCCAGCAGCGCCCCGTCGGACACGAAACGGTCCACCGCCTCCGCCATGGTCATCCGCTTGTCGTGCAGGTCCCGCGGCTTGTTCTCCCGCACCCAGGCCCGCTGCTCGTCGGGGTCGTGCCACCCCAGGCGCTCGCCGCGGCCCTCCGCCAGTACGTCCAAACCCGGCCTCCCTTCGTGCGTCGGCGATAGTCTGCCAGGCGGAGGGGGCCGGCGCGCCCTCAGGGCTCCCCCCCGAGCCCGGCCGCGAGCAGGGCGATGGCCCCGGCCTTGTCGAGCGGTTCGTTGAAGTTGCCGCACTTGGGCGACTGCACGCAAGACGGGCAGCCCGAGGCGCAGGGGCAGGTGCGCAGCGCCTCCAGGGTGGCGTGCAGGTGGCGCTCTCCCGCCTGCCAGCCGATGGGGGCGATGCCCGCCCCTCCCGGGTAGCCGTCGTAGATGAACCACCCCGGCCCTGCCAGGTCGGGATGGAAGGGGGTCGAGAGGCCGCCCACGTCCCAGCGGTCGCAGATGGCGAACAGCGGCAGCATGGCGATCGAGGTGTGCTCCGCGGCGTGCAGGATGCCGGGCAGGGCCTTGGCCCCGATGCCGGACTCTTCCA
>VGBK01000264.1 GCA_016870535.1 Actinomycetota bacterium
GCCAGGAACTGCCCCAGCACCGCTTCGTAGCGCTCCCGATCCACGTTCCAGGCCCGCACATGACCGGCGCCGTCGAAGGGCACCAGCGTCACCAGGCCGGGCGATGCGGCCGAGGCGAACTCCGCGGACACGGCGAAGGGAACGGTGTCGTCGGCAGTGCCGTGGATGATGAGCATCGGCGTAGTGAACTCGGGCGCCCGGGCGACGTAGTCCAGTTCTCCCCAGTTCACTCCAAAGCGCCAGGAGGCGATCTGCTTGGCCGCCGCCGTCAGGACGATGGGCACCCGGACCGGGATCAGAGGCAGGGTGGTGTCTCCGGCTCGAGCATCGATCATGTCGCCCAGCGCCAGAGCCGGGGCCTCCAGGACCGCCGCCTCGACCTCAGAGGCCAGGTCGGAGCGCAGCAGGAAGGAGGCCACGATGGCGCCCCCCATGCTGTAGCCGACCAGCACCACGTCGTCCGCCCCGCGCGCGAGAACGAAGCGCACCGCGCCCTCCAGATCCTCCCACTCGGTCGCCCCGAACCGGGCCAGGCGCCCCCCCACTTCGGGGGCGCCCGAGTCGTTGCGGTAAGTGATCAGCAGCGCGGGGAAGCCCGCGGCGCTGAAAGCGGGGAGAGCCCGAAGACCCTCGCCCGGGTTGGCGCCCCGGCCGTGGACGAAGACGGCCCAGGTGGAGCGCTCCCCCGGCACCAACCAGGCCTCGGCGTCACCCAGCCCCGAAGCGTAGGTGACCACTTCCCAGTCGATGCCCACCGCGGCAGGATCGTTGGGAAAGGCGAACGAGTCCAGAGCCACCAGGCTCCCCACCTCGGGAACCCCGGTCAGGGAAGCGAACTCGCGGGTGATCGAACCCTCGGCGCGGGACAGCACCGCATGCGCCTGCCCGTATCCCCCTTCCCAGACGACCCCGAGCAGTTCGCCGTCGGTGAGTTCGGCGGGCGGGTTCTCCGGCAGGGCCAGAGTCAGCCCTCCCGCGCTCACCCCGAGAACCTCGTAGCGGTAGTCGGGAACCGACGGCGGCTCCACCAGGAGGGCATCGCGGCGGATCTGCGACGAGAAGTACCAACCCCCACCGGCGAAGAAGGCCAGTACCACCACCACGACCACAGCGCCGATCCAGATGAGAAACCGGCGACGGCGCCCCGGCCGCCCGGCACCCCTCCGTCCAACCTGCTGGGCAGACGACATCATCGCTCTCCTCCCCCCGGCCCGTCGTCGGCAGCGTACCGGAGCCCACCGGGTTGCGCCGAGGACGGGAGCAGATCGCCCTCCAACGGCCGCCCCTCAGCCCGCAGCAGGGCAGCCCCACCCTTCGCTGCCGGGGCGGTCGAGACCGGGGACGTGCCACGCCGAGGCCGCCCCCGCGATGATGCGGCCCACCGTCATCCACACCGGAGAACCATCCAGCGACTCGCCTCGCACCCAGCCGCGGACCATCTCCTGTACGTCCGGGCGGCCGCGCAGGCCGCCGTGGAAGCCGGGCACCACGATCACCGGGATGCCGGGATCCCCGCCGGCGGGCCCGGTGACGGCATCGGCCAGCGGGACCACCGCCACCTCCTCGATCCCCGGCCGCTCGCATCCCGCCGCCCCCCGCAATTGGGCTGCCTCGCGCCGCAGGGAGTCGGCCAGCGGCCCGTCTGCCGATATGGCGATGGGCGCCATGGCATCGATCAGGACGGCCAGGGCACGGAGTTGGTACCCCGCCACCACTCCCGGGCCCGCGACGCCCGGGTCCGGGTAGGTGGCTCGAACCGGATCGAGGATGGGGCTGAGCAGCATCAGCCGATCCACCGGCGCCCCGGGGTGGTCCCCGAGGTAGGCGGTTACCACCAGTGTCCCCTCGCTCTCGGCGACGATGGCCACCGGGCCGCCGCTGCGTTGCGCCAGGCCGTCCACCTGCACCGCCATGAGCCGGGCCGAGCGCGCCAGGTCGGAGTCCGTCGCGCTCCCCGGGTGCGGCAGAGGGTCGCCCTCGGCGGTCACGCCCAGGTACGAGAACTGCTCCACGTACCAGCCCGGCTCGTCGCCCCGGAGGATCCGTCCCTCGTCGCAGCAGCCGCTGGCGAACCCGCCCACCAGGAGAACGGCCCGGACGCCGGCGCCGGCGCCACCGGGCACCCACACGCCCGGGTCCTGGCCGGCGCGCGCCGCGAACCCGACCTTCGATCCCCCCACCACCCCGGCGAGCAGCAGCAGTGCG
>VGBK01000265.1 GCA_016870535.1 Actinomycetota bacterium
CGACCTCTACGCCACCACCGCCGACGTGCTCCGCTTCGGCCGGGCGCTCTTCACCGGGGAGGCCTTCGCCGACCCGGCCACCGCCGGGCTCATGCACCGCCGCTTCCGCCGCTTCGGGTTCCCTCGCAGCGCCGCCGCCATCGCGTCGCCGGCGTGGCCCATCGAGTACGGCCTGGGAATGATGCGCTTCGCCCTTTCGCGCCCGATGGCCGGCGGGCGACGGCTGCCGCCGCTGATCGGGCACACCGGGTCGACCGCGTCGTGGCTGTGGTACTCGCCGCCTCTGGGTTTGGTCCTCGCCGGAACCGCAGATCAGGCCACCAAGGCGGCCTTCCCCTTCCGCGCCATCCCACCGGCCCTGCGCGGCCTGGACCGCTGAGGAGGCGGAGGGTCGAGTGAGGCGCCGGCCTCTTTGACGTTCCGGCCCGGAGACCCTTCGGAGCGAGGGATCGGCCGACAGCGATCCGGCCCGGCCTCAGCAGAACAGCGGGATGAAGCCGGCCACGATCAGGTCCACCAGGCCGGCGTCGGAGCGGGTGAACCGGTAGCCGGAGAAGTCCGCCGGCCACACGTAGCCCTGGATGCCGCCGCAGAACGCCTCCCGCCAGGCGGCTTGCGGGTAGGCCGCCTCCAGCCGGGCCACCGTCGACCCGATGCCGATGCCCTCAGGAGTGGCCGCCGGGTTCTCGCCCGGCGAGCCCCGGCCGTCGAGGGTGTAGCCCTCAAAGACGCCTTCTCCCATGAGGCTGAAGAAGGCGGTGAACCCCTGCCAGCGGACCGTCTGCTCGCAGGCCGACGGATCGGCCGGATCCCCCAGGCAGCCCAGGCCCTCCTCGGAGGTCTCGTCCGGCGTGCCGAGCAGGGCGGTGAAACCGGCCCGGATGTCGGCGGCCGCCTCGCCGAAGGTCCAGTCGTTGACCCCGTCGGGGCGCAGGATCAAGGTGGGCTCGGCGGCGCAGGCGGTGCCGGCGGCGTTGCACTCCCCGGGACAGACCTCGAGGGCCATGAGGGTCTGCGGGTAGGGCTCGCAGCGCTGCGCCGGCGGCCAGTCCGACGGAGGGGTGACCCGCGGCGCCACCGGCCGGCAGGCGTGAGGGATGATCTCCTGCACCAGCACCGACCGGCCGTCGTCGGGGCGTACCGTGCAGTAGGGGTCGCCTACCGGGAGCTGTAGCCGTTCGCAGACGGCGGGATCGCAGGTGGGCCCCAGCTGGCAGACGCCGTCGGCGCAGTCGTAGGGGCAGTTGGTGGTCTGGGTCTCGTACTGCCCGGCCAGAGGAACGCACTCGCCCCAGACGCCGCCGGCGTTGGGATCGGTGGAGACGCAGGCGAACTTCTGGTACATGCCCACCACGTTGCCGCCCGAGCAGTACTTCCCGATTGGGGGACCGCCGCAGGCGAACGGGGCGCCCACCAGGCACTGCAGGGGGAACTGGCAGGTGGGAGCACCCGGGGTACAGCCCCAGGGGCACTGCTCGAACACCTCGACGACGGCCTGCCCGGGGACGCACTGCGACTCCTGGGTGGCGGGGTTCTCGCAGTACCAGGGGGTGACCGAAGCCTGCACCCGGCTCACCCCGTTCTCGGTGACGCACCGCCGGCTCCGCACGTCATCGAAGTGGCAGGAGTCGCTGACGCAGAGGTCGCAGGGCCAGGCGGTGCACAGGGCGATCGAGGCGACCAGGGGAGCGGCCAGGAGCACGGCGCAGGCGGGGCAAGTGACCGGCTGGCTCAGGGGCAACACCAGGCAATCCATGCACACTTCGCCCATCAGGCCCATGTAGGCATCCTTGGCCTGCGAGTCGTCTACCCACCAGAAGGCGATCGCCCCGGCGAGACAGTTCCACGGTGCACAACTGCCGTACTCGGCATCCGCCAGGGCGACCTCGCCGGTGGTGGTGTCGAGGGAGAAGGCGCCCTTCTCCCCGCTGAAGTCCACCCGGACCAGGTCCCCCTGCTCGAACACCGGGACGGCGATGAGGACCACCTCGGAGGCATCGGGGATGGTCTCGTTGCCCGGCAGGGCCCCCACCACCAGCATGGCGAGATCCTCGGGCCCGGGCCCGGAGAGAGCGGCGGTGGTCAGCACCGAGCCGTCGTCGTAGGTGACCCGCCCTGCGGCCAGCACGGTGGTGTATCCCATCTCGGCGGCCATCTGGACGTGGGCGGCACGCGCCGGGCCGGCCTCGACGAAAGAGGCGA
>VGBK01000266.1 GCA_016870535.1 Actinomycetota bacterium
GGGCGAGGGCGCCCTCGCCGATGACTCCGGCGTGATGGTAGACCAGGGCGCCGCCGGCGGCGAAGAAGAAGGTGTGGGGCACCCCGACGGCACCGAGCCCTCCGGGGACGCTGCCGGCGGAGTCGAAGTAGTGATCGAGGCCGGTGAGGCCGAACTCGGCGACGAAGGCCCGGGCGGCACCCGGGTCGTCCCGGACGGCCACCCCGACGAAGCGGACCCGGTCGCCGAATTGGGCCTCGGCCTGCCGCAGCAGGGGTGCCTCGGAGCGGCAGGGGATGCACCACGACGCCCAGACGTTCAGCACCACGGGCCGGTCCGAAGCGGCGAGCAAGGCGTTCAGAGCCCCGGCGTCGGTCGGCGGTAGCGCCGGCACTTCATCGTCGGGCACGGCCGCCGACGAGCAGGCGGCGGCCAGGAGGGCGGCGGCGGCGAGAAGGACGATGAGGCGGGGCACGGCGGGGGAGGGTAACGGCGAGCGGCGCTAACCCTCGACGAAGCGTCCAGAGTGGGATCGAGCACGCTCGAGTGCCCGGGCGATCTCCGCCCGGCCGACCTTGATGGCCTTCGGGTCGCGGCGCAAGGCTTCCAGGGCGGCCTCGCGCAGCAAGCCGGTTAGGTCGGCGAACGACAGGCCGTCGGTCTGCTCGGCCAGGGCGTCGAGGTCCACGTCCGCGGCGAAGGGGACGTCCGCCAGGCTCAGCAGCGCCCGGCGGGCGACGGCGTTGGGCAGGGCGAGTTCCAGGTGCGCCTCGAAGCGCCCCGCCCGCAGGAGGGCCGGGTCGATGAGGTCGATGCGGTTGGTCGCCCCGATCACCACCACCTTCCCCCGTTCGGCGATGCCGTCCATCTCGGTGAGCATGGCGGCCACCACGGTGTCGGTGACGGTGGTGGTGGACCGTCCCCGCACCGGGCAGAGGGCGTCGACCTCGTCGAAGAACAGGAGCGAGGGCGCCGCCGCTCGGGCGCGGGCGAACACCTCCCGCACCGCCCGCTCCGACTCACCCACGTACTTGTCCAACAACTCGGCGCCTTTCACCGAGAAGAAGGCGGCTCCCGCCTCGTGGGCCAGGGCCCGCACCACGAAGGTCTTGCCGGTGCCGGGCGGCCCGTACAGCAGCAGGCCCCGGGGCGGGGTGATGCCCAGGCGGGAGAAGCGCTCCGGGTCGGTGAGGGGCCACACCACCGCCTCAATGAGGCGCTGCTTCACCTCCTCCAGGTCGGCCACCCGGTCGAAGCCGTGAGCCGGCATCTCGCCGGTGGGCACCGATCCCAGCGATGGGGTGGTGCCGGCGATGGCCTCCAACAGGGCCGTGGTGGTGAGCGGGCCCTTGCCGGCGGCGACCATGGCCGAGGCGTGCACCACGGCGGAGAGGATGTCGGCGCCGGAGAACCCGGCGGAGCGGGCGGCCAGGGTGTCGAAGTCGATCTCGCCGGCGGGCACCCGGCGCAGGGCGGCGGTGAACAGCAGACGCCGCCGTTCGAGGTCGGGCGGGGGGATCGACAGGCGGCGAGGAAGGAGAGGGGACCCGGCGAGCGCCGCCTCGAGGCCGGCGGCCGACCCGGCTCCCAGGACGCAGGCCGTCCCCGGCTTGCCGGCTACGGCGTCCAGGAACCAGCGCAGGATGGCGGCCGCCTGGGTGCGGAAGAGGCCGTCGTCACCGGCCACGGCGTCGAGGCGGTCCAGGAACAGGACTACGGGCGGCTGCCCCGTCCTCACCGCTCTCTCGAGGAGGTCGAGCAGGCGCTCCGCCTTGAAGACCAACTCCAGAGGGATCTCCTCGACCCGGGCACCCGCCCGGGCGGCGGCGGCGGCCACCAGCTCCGACTTGCCGCAGCCCGCCGGCCCCTCGAGCATCACTCCGGCCACCCGGGGCAGGCCCCAGGCGGCGGGCAGGTCCTCGGGCGAGGTGAGCAGCCGGAGCCATCCCGACAGCGTCTCCACGTCGGCCTCCAGGCCGGCGAGCAGCGCGTCCGCCGTGGTGGGACCCCTCTCCGCGGCGGCCCCTTCGGGAAGACGGAGGGCTTCCTCGCGCTCGCGGCGCGGTCCCACCATGGTGGCGGCGCCCACCAACCCGGCCGGGCCGGGAATCACCTCCAGCACCCCGGCGGCGAGCGGACCGCCGCCGTGGTCGCCGGGGGCGTAGGACGGGTCGAC
>VGBK01000267.1 GCA_016870535.1 Actinomycetota bacterium
TACGACCCCCTCACCATCCGCCGTCTGCGCCGGGTGAGGGAACAGGCCCGGCGCCGGCGTGAGGAGCGCCGCCTCGATGGAGGCACGCCGGGCGGCTGACGGCGCGGCGGCCCGAGGAGCCTCGCCGCTAGGAACCTGCGCTGGGCAGAATGGGCCGGCCGGCCCCTCCGGCCACGAAGCGATGAGGAGGCGAGGTGGCGCGGTTGGCGGCCATCCTGGCTCTCGGCGCGGCGCTGTTCCCCGTGCCGGTGCCGGCCGCCGAGCCCGGTGAGTTCCTGCGCCTGGACCAGGTCCTTCCCGGGCGCTGCGAGCCCGAGGTGGTCCAGATGTTCGACGCGGTCGACTGCCGCTTCCCGGTCGCCGACCGGGCGGCCACCCTCGACCCCTGGGGCGGGCCTTACCTGGCCGACGTCGACCTGCCGTACGACGAGCAGAACGACGAGCAGGCCGCCTGCTCTCTGGAAGGCGGCGAACTGGTCTGTCGGGCCGTCCCCGGCTACTACGGATCACCCGGACGCCGGTCGGTCTCGCTGATCTTCGGCGAGGAGCGCAGCGCGGTGCTGGCCACCTACCGGGTGGTCGCTCCCGGCGCGGCGATCGTCGCCGTGGACGGCCGGGAGCCCCTCGTGTTCCCGGCGCGCCCGCTCCGGGTGTGGGCCGACGGCTTCCCGGCACCGGGCTTCGCCGTGATCCGGCAGCGAGACGGCGGGCGGGTGATGGCCACGGTGGCCGTGCCGCCGGCCGGCCCGGAGGGATGGCGCGTCCTGCCGGTCGGGGCCTTGCCGTCGGGGCGCTATCGGGTTCACCCCTGTGTGGGGGAGAGCCGGGTCACCTGCGAGGAGGTGCCAGGGGTGGCCTACTTCCAGGTGGGCACCGGGCGGCTCTTGGAGGCGATCCCGGGGTGGAACGTCACCGGAGCGGACCGCATCAACCTGGTGCTGGCGGGAAGCGGCTTCGCCGGGTTCGACGCCTTTGCCGCCACCGCCCGGGCCCTGCTCGGCTTCGAGGGCCCGCTGCTCCTGGACGAGGACGGTTCTCTCCTGCCGGCCGATGCCCCCGTCGAGCAGGTGACCTTCGTCGAGTGGGGGCCCTTCGCGGTGGAGCCGCTGCGCTCCTCCCGGGCCCGATTCAACCTGTGGCTCCTCACCGACCCCGTCGCCGATCCCTGGGCCATGTTCAACCGAACTTCGCCCGCCGGCGAGGGCTTCCTCGGCCCCGACGGGTCCGGGCTCCCCGACGTGCAGGTGACCATCCTCCACACTCAGGCCCCCGGAACCTGGAGGGAATCCCAAGCGGGCTACCCGTCGTTCACCGGCAGGAGCCGCGTGAGCCGGGACGACTCCTGGGCGTTCGCCAATGCCTACATGGCCCTCGGCTTCGACCGGCCCCTCCACTACGCCGGCATCTTCCTCCACGAATTGGGCCACGCCCTCTTCGACCTGCGCGACGAGTACTCCTCCGGGACCCGGCCGGTCCAGCACGGCTACCCCAACTGCGCTCCGGACATGGGCACCGCCCGGAAGTGGTGGGGGGACCTGGAGGGCGCCGTCGACCCGTTCACTCACGAGTATCTCGAGGTGATGGCGCGCCACGGGCAGTGGGTGCCGGAGACGCTGGTCGCCGACCTCACTGTGGGCTACCACTCGGGCGGGTGCTACTCCTTCGAGGACGAGGCGGTCCGGCCCACCGCCGAATCGCTCATGAACGGGCTGACACCGGTCCTCGGGGCGGTGAACCGGCGCCGCACCGAGAGCATCCTCGCCTTGTGGACCGGCCGGGCCGCCCTCTCCGCTCCCTCCCATCTCTCATCCGTGCACTGCGCAGTAGCCGCCGACGCCGCCACCGCACACTGCGAGGGTTCCCTGGCCCCCTACGTCGATTCCCCCGCCGGCCCTCTGCAGGCGACCGCCGGCGCCGCCGCCACCGCCTGCGAAGTGGAACCCGGCGAAGGGGCCGACCCCGGCCGGGTGCACTGCAGCCCGGTGGCGCTGGCCGGGACCGGTCCCTGGATGCTGAGTCTGCAGGTGGGGGAGGCGGCCCCCTTGGCGTCGGTCGACTTGGCCGCGCCGCCCGTCACGACCACCACGACCACCTCCACCACGGCGGCGAGCAGCACCACGGCTCCGCCGGCATCCGGCACCTCC
>VGBK01000268.1 GCA_016870535.1 Actinomycetota bacterium
CAGGCGCCGCCCCACCACCGCCGCCGCCGCCGCCCCGGTGGCCCCCGGCTCCAATTGCCGGGTCGATCCGTCGGGGAGGTTGATGGTGATGGGCATGGGCTCACTCCGCTGGACGCCGGGCGCCAGGCTACTCGGCCCGCCTCACTGCCCCGGCAGTCCCACTGAACGGGTCGGGAAATCCTCGGCCTCGCGGGTCCGGCCCCCTAGCCTGCATCCGGCGCGTCGACCGCAGGAGTGCGGAACATGGCACCAGTACGGGTAGCACCGGGAGGACGGCAGTGAGCGGACGCCTCTTGTCCCTGTCGCGTCTGCTGTGGGAGACCGGCGGGCCCGACCTGCCCTGCCCCTGGTGCCGCAGCCAGACGGGCGAGGAAGACACCGCCTGCCCGCGCTGCGGCCATCACTTCGGCTGAGGGGGCACATCTGCGCGAGTGGGACCTCGCCCCGGGGCGAGGTCCCATCGTTGTCTTCAGGCTGAACTGCCGGCGGCTACTTGGCCGTTCTCGGCTTCGCCGTGGGCTTCATCGCGGGCTTCACCGCGGTGATCCCGGTCGCCTTGGGAACAGGGATGGTGATCGGCGTCACCACCGGCTTGGCGGCCGGCTTGGGTCTGGCGGCCTTGACCGCCTCGCGGGCCACCGCCAGTTGCGCCCGGATGGCGGTACGCGTTTTGGGGCCGACGATGCCGTCCACCTTGAGGCCGGACTTCTTCTGGAAGGCCTTCACGGCGGCCTCGGTCTTGGGGCCGAACTTGCCGTCGATGCGGCCCGGGTCGACTCCCAGGGAGGCCAGCGCCTTCTGGACCTTCTCTACATCGGAGCCGCCGGCTCCCCGGGAGAGCAGGATCGGAGCCATCTTTCTCCTTCACTTGAGGGCGCAGCGGAGGCTCGCCGATCACTCAACCGGCCTGCCGGGCGCGGCACGGCCGGCGCGTTCGTGGTGGAATGGCCGACGCACCCGGCCGGGTGCCCGGCGGCGCGGCCGCTCGCCGGCGGGCGGGAAGGAGAGGCGACATGGAGGCACGGCCCTGGCACAGCCACTACGACCCGGGGGTCCCCACCACCCTCGACTACCCCGACATCAACCTCACCGACCTCCTCGCCCGCACCGCCTCCCTCCATCCCGACAAGCCGGCTCTGCTCTACTTCGGGAGCGCCGTCACCTTCGCCGAACTGAACGCCCTCTCCGATCGCCTCGCCGCGGCGCTGCAGGAGATGGGGATCGTCGGGGGTGACCGGGTCTCGGTGTTCCTGCCGAACTGCCCGCAGGCAGTCATCGCCTACGAAGCCATCTGGAAGGCCGGAGCGGTAGCCGTCCCGGCCAACCCCATGTACACGGCCAGCGAGTTCGGGCACCAGACGGCCGACGCCGGCAGCCGGATCGCCTTCTGCCTGACCCTCAACTACCCCCGAGTCAGAGAGGCGCGCTCCCGCACGGCGTTGGAGCACGTCATCGTCACCAGTGTGAAGGAGTACTTTCCCCCGCTGCTGCGCACCCTGTTCACGCTGCTGAAGGAGAAGAAGGGCGGCCACCGGGTGGACATCTCGGAGGCTCCCGACACTCACTGGTTCCAGGAGGTGATCGCCTCCGCACCCGAGAATCCGCAACCGGTGCCCATCGACCCGGACGGCCTCGCCGTCCTCATGTACACCGGGGGCACCACCGGCACGCCCAAAGGGGCCATGCTCACCCATCGGAACCTGGTGTCCAACTCCCGCCAGGGGCAGGCCTGGTCCACCGGCCTGGTGGAGGCGGGGGAGGTCATGCTCACCGCCCTGCCCCTGACCCACTCCTACGCCATGACGGTGTGCATGAACCACTCGATCGACCGCGGCTACACCCAGATCATCGTCCCCGACCCGCGCGACATCAAAGGCCTGCTGAAGGTCATCGACCGCTACCGGCCCACCCTGGTGCCGGGGGTCCCCGCCCTGTACGCCGCCCTGGTGAACCACCCGGCAGTCATCAAGCGCAAGTACGACCTGACCTCCATCAAGCAGTGCATGAGCGGGGCGGCCGGCCTCCCGCCCGAGGTGCAGCGCCGCTTCCAAGAGGTCACCGGGGGCCGCCTGGTGGAGGGCTACGGGCTCAGCGAGGCCTCACCGGTGACCCACGCCAACCCCCTGGCCACCCAG
>VGBK01000269.1 GCA_016870535.1 Actinomycetota bacterium
CAACTCCTCGAAGCGCAACGTCGCGAAAGGGCCCGCGTCCGCTCCGAACGACAACAACGCTGGGGACGACCCCGCACCCACGCCGCATGACAACCAAACGCGCGAACGTTTGTGGTCAGAGCACTAGGCGGGCGTTTCAGCCCCGGGGGGCCAGGGCGTCGAGGAAGGCTCGGATCGCCCGGTACTGCCCTGAGCCGTCGAGGCCGGCCTCGGCGATCACCTTCTCGCCGGCTCCGCTGCCCAGGTAGTGGCCCTTGACGAAGGGGTGCAGGGTGTGGGCTCTGCCGGTGTCGCTGCGGATCCAGCGGTACATGGTGGGCAGGGTGAAGCCGGTGATCCCCATCGCCCGCTGCGCCAGGGCTTCCGGATACACCGCCTCGCGTTGCTCGGACGGCAGCAGGTCGAACAACTCGGCGCTGGTCACCAGCAGCACCACCAGGCCGATGCCGTCGGCCCGGAGGCGAGGCAGCACCTCCTGCACGAAGGCGTAGGCCACGTCGGATCCTTGCAGCACGAGTGCCGGGGCCGCAGCGTCGCCGGGGTCGAGCAGGCGGTAAGCCCCCTTTGCGGCCGCCTCCGCCGGGGGCAACCCCAGGGCGGCGCGGTCGGGCACCGGTTCCTTGGGACGGGTGACGAAGGGCGCGATCAGGGCCGGCCGGGCCCGGAAGGCGGCCGCGGTCAGCGGCCACACCTCGGCCGGCTCCCAGGGGGTCAGGGTGATGGCGGTCCCGGCGACGAAGTTCTCCTGGAGCAACTGCAGCGCCTGCGGGTCGGCGTGCGTCGGGCCGTCCTCACCCGTCTTCATGCCGGCGTGCCCGCAGATCAGCACGAAGGGCCGGCACGGGCCGGGCTCCACCTGGGGGCGCATCTGGTTGCCGATGGCGTGGAGGCGCGCGGCGATGTGCCCCAGCGGCGAGAGGAAGGCCCCGTAGGAGGCTCCCGCCCCGGCATGCTGCCCGAAAGCCGACAGGCCCGACAGCACGCACGACAGGCCGTCCTCGCAGATCCCACCCACCGACAGGGTGCGGCTCTCCGGGTTGGCGCCGGCATGGAAGAAACCGGGCGGGAAGTCGGCGGCCGCCGCCGAGATGGCGGTGGAGTCGAGCAGGTCGGCCGCCCCGATGAGGATGGCCCCTCCCGAGGCCCGGTTCAGGTGGCCCAGCGCTCTCCCCAGTTGCTCCCGCAGGGCGATGGCACCGCCGGGGACCGGGGCCAGGGCGCTCGGTGTGGCGTCCGAGCCGACGGCTTCGTAGAGGCGAGTGATGTCGGGGGCGCCTGGTCGGGGAGCGCGGCGGCGGGCGTCGAGGCGGGCGCGGGCGTCGGCGACCATGCTCGCCAGGGCGCGACAGGTGGGGGCGTCGGCCTCCAGGAGGCGCCGCAGCAGCAGGAGGGTCTCCCAGTAGCACTCCTCCAGGGCGGCCGGGTCGTCCCCGCCGCGGCAGCGGTCGTCCTCGCAGCCGGGCAGGCCGGGAGCGCCGGGGCCGAGCAGCGGCTCCATGGTGGCCCGGAACTCCGGGCTGCACAGGCCGTGGCCGGCGCCGTGGGATTTCCGGCCCTCCATGCCGTATTGCCAGCCCTTGGTGGTGCGGTAGACGACGGCGGTCGGCTGACCGTTGTCCAGAGCCAGGGCGCGGCACTGGGCGGTGAGGACCAGAGGGAGGTCGAAGCCGTCGGGCACCTCGACCACATTCCAGTCGTGCAGGTAGAAGAACTCGCCCGGGTCCCACTGCACGTAGTCGCCGGGCCGGTCGCCGTCGCGGGTGACGGCGTTGGAGTCGATGGAGGCCTGGTTCCAGTCGAGGTGGACCACGGCGTGGCGCAGTCCGGCGGTGCCGGCGAAGGCGGCGGCTTCGGCCACTCGTCCCGGGGTGAGGCCGCCCTCGCCCTCGACGATGTGGACCCGCGGGGCGTCGGCCCCGAAGTAGTCGGCGGCGGCCAGGGCGAGGCCCAGGGAGCTGCCGAAACCCACCCCCGAGGCTCCGGTGGCCAGCCTGACGAAGGGGGTGGCCGGGGTGGGATGCCCGTCGAGAGCCTTGGAGCCGAAGCGGCCGAAGAGCGGGGTGTCCTGGGTCGGGTTGCGGCGGAAGCCGAGCAGATCCTCGAAGCGGAGGCGCAGACG
>VGBK01000270.1 GCA_016870535.1 Actinomycetota bacterium
CCGCGGAGTTCGCCTCGGCCGCATCGCCCGGCCTGGTGACGCTGGTGCCCTTCGACGGCGCCGGTCATGTGCGGGCCTGGAACGTGGATCGGGAGCGCTACGAAGCGGTGCTGGGGCAGTTCCTGGCCGAAGTAGAGGGGTGAACCTGCGGCGCAGGCGTTGCTCGTGGGGGTGCCGGGCCGGTGCCGTCGCAGCCCCATTCGGCGCAGCCGCCACGCCGGGGTAGGCTGGTCGAGGTAGGCGCCGCCGGTACGGTGGTGCCGTCCGTTGTGCCCGACGTCGGTGCTCGGGCGACGGCCCGGTCAGGAGCCGGGCCCCGCGGGAGGTGGCTGCCATGACCGGACCCGACCCATCCCCGGTCATCATCGACGCCAAGGGCCGCTTCAGTTTCGCGGCTCGCGAGGGCGCGGAAGCGGCCTCGGGGGAGGCGCGCTTCCGGCTCCACGACGAGTACCTGGCGGTAGCCCCCCAATTCGGGGAGCCGCTGCGCCTGCCGTTACGTGACATGCTCGAGGTGGTGGGCGCCGGTCACCGCGTCGAGCTGAGGCTATCCTCGGATGAGGTCCTCTCCTTGTCCCACCTCGGCTACGCGTATGAGGACTTCCTGCGCCTGCTGCGCCGGGCCCGAGGCGAAGTGCTGCTGCGGGACCTGCTCATGCACGAGAACCTGCAGAAGGCGGGGGTAACGGCGGCGGCGCGGCTCACGGGACCCGAGGGAGGGGTGCGCCTGTCGGGGCGATGCGAGCTGCGCATCTACGACACCGGCCTGGTCATCCTGCCGGAGTCGGATCCTCCGCTGCGGATCCCGCTGGGCGAGGTCGAGGAGGTCCGGCGGCGCGATCACTCTCTCGCGGTGGTAACCGAGGATGGGGAGACGCTGGAGCTCTCGAAGCTGGGGCGAGAACTGGACCCCTTCGCCCGGGACCTCTCCGAGGCGATGGGCCGCCTGGGTCTCCTGGCCCAGGCCTCGCTGCACGAGCTGCTGCCGCTGGCCGACCCGAGCGTGATTCGGCGCGCCGCCCGTTTCCTGCGCGACGGCAAGGCCGCCCGGCGATTGGATGTCGAGTCGGTCTCGCCCGACCTGTGGGCCCAGCTGGAGGGCATGCTGGAGAGGGCGGGCATCAGAGAGGAGTACGAGTTCCTCGCCTCTCGCTCCCTGCGGGATCGGTTGTGCATCGGGGTGAAGCGGGGCCTGGTCGGCGGCCCGGCGGGAGACTATGTCTGGTTCCTGGCCCCCATCCCCTGCGCCGAGGGGGATCGAGAGAGACGGGTGATGGCCATGGAGGCGGGCGTGTTGGGGGCACCGGGTGGGCGGGCCACCTACTTCTTCCGGATCGGTGACGGCACGGGCGTTGCGGCAGGAGAGGTGCCCGCGGTCTGCGGGGATGCGGGGGTCGACGCGGCCATCCGGCACCTGAACCGCGCTCTGGTGGCGGTGAACTTCCGGCGTGAGCCGATCTACCTGCCCGCGACGCGGCTGCGGGAGCCCCAGTACCTGAAGTACCACTTCGCCGTTGAAGCCATACCCGAGTTGCGCCGGCTCAGGCGGTTGTTCGTGGGCCGGGTGGTCCACCGCAGCCGGAGCCAGTGGCGCGACGACGTCCTGGATCTGCTGCGCTTCGCCGCCGCCGGCGAGGAAGGAGAGCAATGGCGCCGGGGAGTTGGGCTCGACGGACCCGACGAAGTCTTCGCCGACGAGAGCGCGGGATCGCGCGACGAGTCTGCCCCGAACCTCGACGCGTCTCACCTGAAGCCCGACGAGTAAGGAGGCGCCGGTGCCCGGATACCAGCAACCTTGCCGATACTGCGATACCCTCGTGCCGCCGGAATCCAACGTCTGTCCGGCCTGCGGGAAAGTGAACCCGGTGGGCCCGCTACGGTGCGCCGTCTGCCGGGCTCCGATCCGGGAGAGCTGGGTGAGTTGCAGTAACTGCGGCTTGTCTCTCCGGGCCCGCTGCCCGGCGTGCGGCGCGGAGACCTTCGCCGGCGACTACTGCTCCGCTTGCGGGGCCCGCCTGGCGGTGCGATGCTCGAATAGGGGTTGCGGTGCCGAACAGCACCTGCTGGCCACGGCCTGTTGGGAGTGCGGCGC
>VGBK01000271.1 GCA_016870535.1 Actinomycetota bacterium
GTGATCCCGACCCCAGGACCTTTGGAAGACCAATGAGTGCTGGCTCTCGGGGATACCCGGCCCCTGGTCCCGCACCCCCACCCAGGCCCAGCCGTCCCGCGTGCCGGCGCCGCAGGACACCGTGCTCCCCGGCGGGGCCAGGCGCACCGCGTTCCCCGCCAGGTTGCCCACCGCCGAGCGCAGCGCAGCGCGATCGGCCCGCACCGTGGGGCCGCTGCCCCCCACGTGCTCCACCCGCAGGCCGCGGGCCTCGGCGGGCACCCGGAACTCCTCCACCACCTCCCGCGCCAATGCGCCCAGGCGCACCGCCCGCACCGCCGTGTCGGGCAGTTCGCGCCGGGCAAAGCGGGTCAGGTCGGCGACGCTGCGGGTGAGGCGATCCACCGACCGGCGCACCACCTTCGCGGTCTCCCGCAGGGACCGCGCGTCGGCGTGCGGGTCCGACAGCGCCACGTCGATGCTGGTGGACATGGTGGCCAGCGGGTTGCGCAGTTCGTGGGAGATGTCCTGGATGAAGCGGCGCTGGTCCTCGGCACCGCTCTCGATTCGGTCCAACATGCCGTCGAACGTGTCGGCCAGGCGCTTCAACTCGTCCTCGGGGCCCTCCAGGTTGATGCGGCGCGACAGGTCGGAGGCCTCGATCTCACGGGCGACCAGGGTTATCTTCCCCACCGGGCGCAACACCCGGCCCGCCACCACCCAGCCGGTGCCGAGGCTGGCGGGGAACAGCACCGCCAGGGCGATGAGCGACATGGAGCGCAACCGGTCGAGCGCTTTCTGGTTGACCAATCGCTCCAGGTCGTCCACCGCGGCCTCGTCCAGGTACAGCGCCACCCCGCGGTCGCTGGTCACCCGGCGCACCCGCAGGTCCTCGGTGGCCGCCCTCCCCTCCAGGGTGCGCGACAGGGCGAAGTAGATCGAACCCACTACCAGCACGGCGAGGCCGAACACCACCAGGGTGTACAGGCCCGCCAGGCGGAAGCGAATGGAGCGCGCCCAGCCGGGGATCAGCCTCATCGCGCTCACTCCACCAGGCGGTAGCCGCTCCCCACGATGGTTTCGATGGCGTGGGGCAGGCCGACGGCCTCCAACTTGCGCCGCAGTTTGCTGACCGTCACCCGCACCGTGTTGGTGAACGGGTCGATGTTCTCGTCCCAGACGTGGTCCAGCAGGCGCTCGGTCGAGAGCACCTCGCCGGGGTTCAGCATGAAGTAGTGCAGCAAGGCGAACTCCCGCGTCGTCAGGTCGAGGTCGCGGCCTCCCACATACACCGTGCGCCGAGCGGCATCCATGCGCATCTCCCCCACCTGGATGATGGCTCCGGTGTGGCGCGAGCGGCGGCGGGCCAGGGCGCGCAGCCGGGCCAGCAGTTCGGGCAGGGCGAAGGGCTTCACCAGGTAGTCGTCGGCCCCATCGTCCAGGCCGGCCACCCGGTCTTCCAGCGAATCGCGGGCGGTGAGCATCAGCACCCTCGGCTGGTCGGTGCCGTCGATCTGGCGGTGGCCGGCATGCAGGCGGCGACACACCTCGAGGCCGTCGACGTCGGGAAGGTTCAGGTCGAGGCAGACGATGTCGTAGGGAGCGACCGCCATCTTCTCCATGGCGTCGCGCCCGGTGAGGGCCACGTCCACGGCGTAGCCATCGCGCCGGATGCCCTCGGCCAGGGCGAGGGCCAGGTCGGATTCGTCCTCGACGACGAGCACCCGCAAGGCGTCCCTTCCGGTCGGCGCGACCGTGTCGTCATCAGGGTAGACCCCCCGTAACGATCGGTGCCGGCCGGGCCGGCGCGACGCCTCCTCCGCTCTGCCTGCCGACACGATGGCCTCCTTAGAGGAGGGCCCGCCGGGCCGGGGACGGAGACCCGGCGGGCACGCGCTCTGCCTCGCACCGGGGCGAAGCCTCCGACCGGCAAGGAACCCGCCGGCACCCGGAGGTCACCCCGGCACTCGGGCCGGGCATGCCACCCCGGCCCTGCAGCACAACCTACGACGTTGCCGCTAACCCGGCCGTAATGGGGCCGTTTAGCCCGGCGAGACGGTCAAGCCCCGCTACCGCCGGCATCA
>VGBK01000272.1 GCA_016870535.1 Actinomycetota bacterium
CCGCCCGTTGAGAGTCCGTAGTCCGTGCCGCCGTCCGAGGCACACTTCAGGACCCGGAACTGGAACGTGTCTCCGTCGTAGGTGATCGACCCGCGGCCATCGGCGTTGAGGGTTGCGGTCGTGGCGACGACCGTTCCGTTGTACCCGTCGAAGCGGGTTGTGTCGCCGACCTGGAGGGGCACTCCTGAGCCTCCTTGAACATCCCCGGCGGGTCGGGCTTCTGAGCCGCGTCAAGCTGCGCCCGCATTACGGCAGCCGATCTCTCCAACGCTGCCATGTCGCCCGAGTAGTCCAGGCCGCCGTTGCGGAACCCCCACAGGTAGCCGCCTGCAAACACTACGACTGCCGCCAGGATCACCAACAGCGGCTTCAGGATCGGCGCGGGCTTCAGGCTTGCGGCCATCGTAGGCACCTCCCTCTCTTCTCTCTGATTCTATCCCATCGGGAGGTGCTCTGCAAGGTAATTGCCGCCACACCCGCTAGCGCGTTCGCTACGGCCCCTCTGGGCCTCGTGGCGCCCCTCCGGCGCCGTTTGCGGGGCAACCCCCTGCGGACGCACGAACGCCCCGTAGAATCGCTCTACGGGCCGCCGTAGGGCATGGCGTGTTGGGCGCCGAGCTGCTGCTCCATGTGCCCGCGTCCGAAGCCGCTGTAGCGCGCATCTACCGGGCCGACGATCTGCACGGGGACCGGGGCTAGAGTGCGTCCTCCCCGAGTCAGGGTGCCCCCCGAGGCCCCTGCTCCAGCTACGGACGAGGCCAACGCCGGATCAAGGGGTGGCCCTGGCGTCTGCTGCCAAAGCGCGATGGCTTGCCCGCCCATCCTTCCGAGCCGATCTGCCGTCCTAAGCGACCAGATAGCTACAGCATCAGATGACTCTGCGATGGTCTTAGCCTGCTTGCGGTCCCATACGGCTACGATCCCGCTGATTTGTCTTCCGAGGAATCCAAGCGTCACCCCAACCTCGGCGAACACGTACCCTAACTCAATCCCGAAGTATACGAGCTTCGGGAACTGCTGCCATAGCCATGAGAAGCCCCTACCCAGATACTCCGGGATGTGGGCCAAGACCTCCATCCACCCTCCGCCCTGTAGGCCCAGCTTCGCGGAGATCGTGTCCCCGGCCTCGCCGATGACCTTCTTCAGCCACTCCCACATCTGCCCGTACCACTGCAGCATCTCGGGCCGGAACCACTGCTTCACCGCCGTGTACAGGTCCGAGAGGAAGGCCCAGGCCTTGCGGCCCCCGGAGACAAGCCGCTCCCACAAGCGGTCGATCCCGCCGCCGCCCACCCACTCCTCGACGCGCCCGAGGATGGCCGAGAGGATGCCCCCCGCCGCCCCGCCCATGCGCTGCGCGATGCCGCTCTGGAACCAAGCGCCCGTGATCCGGTTGAGGGCGCCGAGTGTCGCGGTCAGCGCGGGTTCGAGGCCGCGCCCGAACTGAATCTCCAGCCCCTGTACCGTGCTCTTCAGGATGGCCCACTGCCCGGCGACGGTGTTCACCTGTTCGCGCTGCATCTCGAAGGCGCGGTTCGTGCCGGTGATCTGCCGCTCCAACGCCAGGACGGCGGGCGCCCCGGCATGGATGAGGATGTTGGCCGCGTTCCCGGCCTCCGCCCCGAAGAGCTGGAACGTATCGGCGAGACTGATGCCACGGCGGTTGAGCTGCTCCAAGACGCCCAGGAGGTTGCCGCCGCCCACCTGCCGGGCGACCTCCTGCGCATCGAGGCCGAGCCCCTCCAGGATACGCCCCGACTTAGCCTCCGGGGTTAGCAGCGCGTTCACCATCTGGCGGAAGCCGGTCCCCGCCATCTCGGCAGGCAAGCCCCGCTGCATGAGCACGCCGCCCATCGCAATCGCCCGCTCGGGACTCATCCCGGCGCTCGCCGCCAGCGGCCCGGCGTACTGCATGAAGTACTGGAGGCGCTGCATCGTGAAGGGCGAGGCCCCGATGGAGGCGGCGAACAGGTTGGC
The DNA here is from genome assembly GCA_016870535.1 of Actinomycetota bacterium. Classification (GTDB taxonomy): domain Bacteria; phylum Actinomycetota; class Acidimicrobiia; order Spongiisociales; family UBA11373; genus VGBK01. The sequence continues at coordinate 1,978 of VGBK01000272.1, forward strand.
GATGCGGCTGGCCCCGGCCCCGGTGCGCGGCAGGCCGAAGTTCGCCAGCGTCGCCATGACCTGCTCGGAGA
>VGBK01000273.1 GCA_016870535.1 Actinomycetota bacterium
CCCGGCCAAGGGGTTGGACGCACTGGCGAATAGGGCGTCGGTGAAGCCCTCGCCGATGCCCCGGATGCCCAATTCCAGCGCCTTGACCCCGGCGAGGAACAGGTAGAGGAGGCCCACCACCAGGAGCCCCCGCGCCCAGGTGGGCAGGCCGCGTTGCGTTGCTCCGCGATCGGGGCCGGTGGTGGGAGCGATCCTGCTCAAGCGGCACGACCCTAGCCCCGTTTTCCGCACTTGAGTCGCGCTACGTCGGTTGCTCCGGCCAGGGGATGTGCACGTCGAGCAGTTCGAAGATGCGGCGCTGAGTGCGAGTGAGACGGTCGAGGACGGCGCCCTCGGGCGTGTGGGTGATGCCGAGGCCCTGGAAGGCGGCGAGGATGTTGCGTCCCGTGGGCCGGGCGGCCCGGCCCTCGGGGAGGAGTCCTTCGAGCTGCTCGTCGGGCCCGAGGGCACGGCGCACCTCAAGCTCGATCAACCCGAAGACGACAAGGGCGAGGCCGACGATGCTGATGAGGGCGCCGATGCGGTCGTCGTTGTGCAAGAAGACCGGCCGCACCCTGAGGGCCGCTTGGCCCTTGGCGTTGCGGTGGGCGAGCTCGACGAGCGGCTGGTTCTTGTAGGTGCGCAGCACCCGGGCGGCACCGAGGCGTCCGGGGAGGTTGGTGGCCAGCGCGTAGACGCCGTCGGCGGCTGAGGCGGCCTCGATGGCCCCCCGGTCGCGGGACCACGACAGGGTGGGCTTTCCGGCCCGCTCTCCCGTGGTGACCTCGACGAGGCCGGCGACTGGGACGAGGATCGCGGCCACCTTGGCGTCGACGTCGGCCCGGGTCTTGTAGTAGCGGCCCCCCAGGCCGCCTGCGACCTTGGCGAGGGCGGCCTCGGCCTTGGCCAGCGCCCGCCCCCGGGCCTGCCGCACCGAGGCCTCCTCCTCGGAGGACCAGATGTAGGCGACCCGGAAGCGTCGTTCCTCCCCGGTTTCGGGGTCGGTGACCGTCCAGGGCCGAAGCGTCCCCTGGTAGCGGGTGCGCTCCTTTGGGGGCAGGTGGGCTTGGCGGCGCGAGAGGTAGTCCAGGGGGCGCAAGGCGTCGCGCCCGACCTCGTCGAGGTAGGTGTGGCGGAAGCCGGTGTTCTCTCGCAAGGGCACCACGAATCCCAGGCCGGCGCGGTCGGCCTGGCAGAGGTTCTTCACGTGCCCCATGGCCGAGTCGGCACAGACCACCAACCCGGGGGGCAGCGCCGCCCTGAGACGCTCGAGCGCGGCCCCGAGGCAGGACAGCTCGGCGGCGTCACCCGGCTCGGGCCGCAGGTAGAGGGGCACCCCCTCGGGGTTGGTGGCGGTCAGGGCCCGCACCTGGCGGGCGACGCGGCGGTCCGGCCCCCAGCCCCTCCTCACCAGGGCCGAGCCGTCGTAGGCGCCCGCCACCCGCAGGGTGGTGAGGTCCAGGTGCAACCGGGAGGCGTCCACCCCGAAGCGCTCGATGGCCGAGAGCATCACCGTCCCCCTCACCGCCTCGGCCACGGGGGCGAAGTCCTCGAGCACCCGGCCGAGGCGATCGTCGTTCAACAACATGGGCGGGATCCCGAAGAGCTCCTGGACTGCGGCGGAGGACGCCCACCCCGCCACGTCGTAGAGCGGGGCGGGGGCGGCCAGCCGGTTGGCGATCAGGGCCACCACCACCTCGGCCGGGGACAGGCGGGACCGGCGCCGCTCCGGCAGGTGAGCCTCGACGGCCCCGACCAGTCCCAGGCGCTCGACGACCTGGCGGACCAGGAGCAGAGGGCCCACGTCCCGGCGGCGACCGATCCCCGGCGGGTCGAGGCGGGCGAAGGCGCCGGCGAACCGGTCCAGCTGCCCAGAGGCCTTCAGCTCGTCCACCCTCCCGAGCGTTGCCACAACACGCTGGCGCACCTTGCCGCCCTCACGGCGACCCTCGACGAGCTGGACGTACTCGTAGACGCGGTCTCCCCGCCGCACACGCTTGATCCTCGTGTACATGGTTGGCACAACACTACCAGGCTCCACCTGGAA
>VGBK01000274.1 GCA_016870535.1 Actinomycetota bacterium
ACCCCGAGGTGGAACTCGTCGTCGAGGTCATGGGCGGGCGGGACCCGGCGTTCGACCTGGTGGGCCGGGCCCTGCAACTCGGGAAGCCGGTGGTGACCGCCAACAAGGAGCTCATCGCCGCCCGCGGCCCGGAGTTGCTGGAGGCCGCCGCCCGCGCCGGCGTCCCCCTTCTCTTCGAGGCTGCCGTGGGCGGGGCCATCCCCATCATCCGCCCGCTCACCGAGACGCTGGCCGGGGAGCGCATCGAGCGGGTGATGGGCATCGTCAACGGCACCACCAACTTCATCCTCACCCGCATGGCCGACGAGGCCACCGACTTCGCCGCCGCCCTGGCGGAAGCCCAGGACCTGGGCTACGCCGAAGCCGACCCCACCGCCGACGTCACCGGCGCCGACGCCGCCTCCAAGGCCTCGATCCTGGCCAGCCTGGCGTTCGCCACCTGGGTGGGCCCCGACCGGGTCTTCCGGGAGGGCATCGCCGGCATCTCGCCGGTGGACCTGGCCTTTGCCGCCGAACTGGGCTACGCGGTGCGCCTCCTGGCCATCGCCCAGCGCACCGACGGCGGCGTCAGCGCCCGGGTCCACCCGGCCATGATCCCCCTCCATCACCCCCTGGCCGCCATTCGCGGGGCTACCAACGCCATCCTCATCGAAGGGCCGGCCGTCGGCGAGCTCCTCTTCGCCGGGCCGGGCGCGGGAGGAGAGCCCACCGCCACCGCGGTGCTCGGCGACGTCATCGACGCCGCCCGGGAGCTCCGCTCCGGCTCCCAGGTGGTGCCCCGCATCTCCTTCCAGGCCGGGTCGGTGGTCGATGCCGCCGAGGTCCCCACCCGCTGGTACCTGCGCCTCGAGGTGGCCGATCGGCCGGGGGTGCTGGCTCGCATCGCCGGAGTCTTCGCCGACGCCGGGGTCAGCATCCGCTCGGTGTGGCAGGAGGGACGGGGCGACGACGCCACCCTGCTGATGGTCACCCACGAAGCCCAGGAGAAGCAGCAGCGCGCCGCCGCCTCCGCACTGGGGCACCTGGACGTGGTCGAGGAAGTGGCCGCCGCCATCCGGGTCGAGGGCGAGGCGGATTGAGCACCCCGGGCGGCCTCATCGCCGCCTTCCGCGACCGCCTGCCGGTGACCGCCGCCACCCCGGTGGTGACCCTTCTGGAGGGGGGCACTCCCCTGCTGGCGGCGCCGCGTCTCTCCGCGCGGGCCGGCCGGCCGGTGTTCCTGAAGTACGACGGGGCCAACCCCACCGGATCGTTCAAGGACCGCGGCATGACGCTGGCCGTCTCCAAGGCGCTGGAGGCCGGGACCAAAGCGGTCGCCTGCGCCTCCACCGGCAACACCTCGGCGTCGGCGGCGGCTTACGCCGCTCGTGCCGGCCTGGCCTGCGTCGTGGTCCTCCCGGCGGGCAACGTGGCCCTGGGGAAACTGGCCCAGGCCATCCGCCATGGGGCCAGCGTCGTGTGCGTGGAGGGCGCCTTCGACGCCGCCCTGGAAGTGGTGCGGGCCTTCACCGGCGGCGGCGAGGCGGTGCTGGTCAACTCGGTGAACCCCTACCGCATCGCCGGCCAGCAGACCGCCGCCTGGGAGATCCTCGACGCTCTCGGCGACGCCCCGGCGGTGCAGGCGCTGCCGGTGGGGAACGCCGGGAACATCACCGCCTACTGGGCCGGCTACCGCGCCGCCGGGGCAGCCCCCCGCATGTGGGGCTTCCAGGCGGCGGGGGCCGCCCCCATAGTGCACGGCGCCCCCGTAGCCCATCCCGAGACGGTGGCCACCGCCATCCGCATCGGCAACCCGGCTTCCTGGGCCGGGGCGGTGGCTGCCCGGGACGAATCGGCGGGTCTGATCGCGGCGGTCACCGACGACCAGATCCTCGCCGCCTACCGCCTGCTCGCCGAGGAGGAAGGGGTCTTTGCCGAACCGGCCTCCGCCGCTTCGGTCGCCGGGATACTCGAGTACCGGGACCGCCTGCCCGAAGGGCCGGTGGTGTGCACCCTGACCGGGCACGGACTGAAGGACCCGCA
>VGBK01000275.1 GCA_016870535.1 Actinomycetota bacterium
GATCCGGAGATCCGTAGGGCGCGGTTTCTGTGGTCACCGCTCATGTTTATCACCCGGGTACGACACTTCGAGGGGGGCGGCCGACAGGCGTTGGGCTTACCCCGCGGCCTGATCTGTTCCACCCGAAGAAGCGGCGCCTTCGGGCGGGGGCCCAGCGGCTGGGGCTCGCGCCGCTGACCCAATCCGCACCTCCCCCGAATCCCGGGATCCCCGGTGCGGTCGGCGACGTGGCGGCGCCGGTCGGGCCGTCTAGCCCCGGCACAGGCGGCTCAGCGGCGGACCCGTCGGGCCCCGACGGTAGAACCCGGCTGAGCCCGGGAGCCCCTCGGCTCTAACCTGCCGCCATGACCAAGGGCCTCGATCTCGGTACCGAAGCAGGCCGTCTGGCCGAGCAGCACCTGCACGATGATGTCGTCGGCTGGCTCACCACCGTCTCGCCCGATGGGCGCCCGCAGTCCTCGGTGATCTCGTTCCTGTGGGATGGTGAGACCATCCTCTTCTACTCCAAGCCCGACGCTCCGAAGGTGCGCAACCTCGCCGCCAACCCGCGGGTGTCGTTCCACCTCAACTGCGACCCGTACGGCGACCACATGGTGACCATCGAAGGGCGGGCCCTCGTAGATGAAGCCGCCGCAGCCTCGGACGTGCTCCCCGACTACCGGGCCAAGTACCTGGAGCCGCTGGCGCACTGGGGGATGGACGAGGCCGAGACGGCGGCTGCGTTCTCCCTGCCAATCCGCATCATCCCGGAGCGCTTCCGCGTGTGGTGAGAGACGGCCGAACCCGCCTCCCGCCTACCCCTCCGTTCCGCCCGTGAAGTTCCAGGCGGCCAGGCGCACCGCCGGGCAGCGCACCAGGCCCGGGCCGAACTCCGAGTCGGCGTAGCGCACCTCCGCCCCCAGGTCGAGCACCCGCCCCGGCCCCAGGGCGGCCACGAACGACTGGGTGAACCGCAGGTTGGTGACCGCCCCGGTGATGCGGCCGTTCTCGATCATGAAGGTGCCGTTGCGGGTGAGGCCGGTGACCACCAGGGTCATGGGGTCGAGGACCCGGCAGTAGTTGAAGGTGGCGACGTAGAGGCCTCGGTCCACCGCGGCGATCATCTCGGCCTCCGTGCCTTTCCCACCGCCGATCACCAGGTCGCCGGGCACCGCCCCCCAGATCTCCAGGCCGGGGACGGAATGCCCGGTGGAGGTGGCGCCCACCCGGGCGGCGGTCTTGCGGTCGTGGGCGGCCGCCAGGCTCACCCCGGCCCGCACCAGGTCCAGACGGTGCTTCGGGGTTCCCTCGCCGTCGAAGGCCAGGCCCAGCGACCCGGGCTCCCCCGGGTCGTCCCAGATGTCGACGGCCTCATCGAACTGCTGCTTCCCGATCTCCAGGAACGACTGGCCCTCGGTGACCGCCTTGCCGTTGAAGCCGTAGAAGGCCAGGAAGATGGCCACGGAAGCCACGCACTCGGGAGCGAGCACCACCTCGTACTCGCCGGGCTCGAGGTCGAAGGGGTCGGCGGCCAAACGGAAGCGCTCGGCAGCGAGGGCGCCCGCGGCGGCGCCGTCGAGGTCGCCCAGGCGCACCGAGGTCTGGTGCGCCGACCCCGCGACCGTTCCCACGCGGTGGATGCCGTCGATGGTGGCCCGGGTGCGCCGGGTGGTGCCGCATTGGCCGCGGCTGTTGGCGAACCCGACCACCAGTGCTTCGGTGTCGCAGTAGCCCGCGGCATCGGTGCCCTCCGCAGCGGCAATGAAGTCGGCCACCAGGTCGGCGCGCCGCTCGGGCGAGGCGGCGGCGGTCTCCTCGTCGTAGTTGTCGACGGCGGGCAGGGCCGCCGTCGGGGCGAGGCCGGGCCACTCCGGGTCGGCCGGCGACAGGCGGGCCGCTTCCAGGGTGCGCTCCACCAGGGTCGTCAGGGCGCCGTCGTCGGTACGGGTGTCGGTGCCCCGCGCCACTTTGGCGTCGACGGCCACCTTCACGCTCACCGCCGGGGTGGCTTCGGCCACGTTCTGGTGGATGAATGAGTTGGCG
>VGBK01000276.1 GCA_016870535.1 Actinomycetota bacterium
GGACGGCGGGCGGCCGCGGCTCTTGACGGCGGGAGATGGCGCTTTCATACTGCAAGCATGCCGAACGTGCTGATTCGAGACCTGCCCGAGGAAGTCCATCGGGAGTTGGTGCGACGCGCCGATCGCCAGGGCCGCTCGCTGCAGCAGTACCTGACGGCCCTCTTGACCCGGGAGGCGTCCACCCGCACACTCGACGATGTGCTCGAACGCGTTGAGCGACTGCAGGGAGGCCATCTCAGCTTCGCCGAAGCGGTCGAGACCCTCCGTCAGGTACGCGAGGAACGGTGATCGTCCCCGACGCTTCGATCATCGCTGCGGCGGTGGTGGATAGCAGAGGGGCAGGTCGGTTCGCCCGCGACCTACTGCACCGACATGGCGGGGCCGCGTGGCCCGACTTCGCAGATGTGGAGACGGTCGCCGTCTTGCGGAAGCGATGGACGGCGCGGGCTCTGGCCGATGCCGACTTCCTGGTGGCCATCGACGCCCTGGCCGCCCTCCCCTTTTCCCGGTACCCGGCCCGGGCATTCCTCGGCCGGGCCTACGAACTGCGGGCCAACCTCACCCCCTACGATGCCGTCTACGTGGCCCTGGCCGAGGCTCTGGATGCCGACCTGGTCACCGCCGACCGCCGCCTGGCCGCGGCGCCGGGTATCCGCTGCCGGGTGCGGGTGGTGACCGACTCCGAGGACTAAAGGCGGCCATCCGGCCGCAGGCGCCGCCGCCGACCCGGAGGACTGACGGCCGCCATCCGGCCGCAGGCGCCGCCGCCTACCCGGCTACCCGCCGTCCGTAGACGTCGGAGCCCAGACTCCCCTCACTGCGCCCGTCCTCCCAGACCACCAGGTACTCGCTGCTGCTCCCGTTGGCGGCCACGGCCGGGTGCCACTCATCGGCCTGCGCCGCCGGGCCGACGACGCGGAAAGCACCCCCAACTCGCGTCCCGTCGGCAGCGAGCACCTGCCCGTAGATCTCCCAGCCCCGCGCCGCCACCAGTCGCCCGTCGACCCACACCACCAGGTAGCGGTTCTTGGCCGGGCTCCAGGCCACCGCCGGGTAGCCCTCGTCGGCGATGGAATCACCGATGCGGAAGTTGCTCCCCAGCGCAACTCCCCCGGCCGACACTCGCTGCCCGTACAGGTCGGTGCCGCGGATAGAGGAGTCCCTCCAGTCCTCCCAGACGACCAGGTACTGCTCGTTCTTCTGGTTCCAAGCCACTGCGGGCCGGACGTCGTCGCGTGTGGCCGACCCCCCGCTGACGCGGAAGTTGCCCCCCAGCAGCGCCCCCGCCGCCGACACCCGCTGCCCGTAGACGTCGTAGCGCCGGGAGGCGTAGGAGCGGCCGTCGTGCCACACCACGAGGTACTGGTTGTTGGCGGGGTTCCAAGACACCGCCGGGTGCAGGTCGTCGCCCGTGGCCGACCCCCCGCTGACGCGGAAGTTGCCCCCCAGCAGGGCCCCCGCCGCCGACACCCGCTGCCCGTAGATGTCGTAGCCTCGAGTGGGGTAAGACCGGCCGTCGTGCCACACCACGAGGTACTGGTTGCTGGTCTGGTTCCAGGCCACCGCCGGCGCGTAACTGGTGGCATGGGCGACACCGGTGATGCGAATGTTGGTCCCGAGGAGAGCGCCGTTCGGCCCGACTCGCTGGCCGTAGATGTCGTAGCCTTTCCCGGCCCCCTCGTTCCGCAGGTCCTCCCACACCACCAGGTACTCCCGGCTCGTCTGGTTCCAGGCCACCGCCGGGTCCCGGTCGCTGTTGATGGCAGAGCCACCGCTGATGCGGAAGTTGGCCCCGAGCGGGGCTCCGGCGGCGGTGACGCGCTGCCCGTAGATGTCGGCGCCCCGGGTAGACGCCAGGCGCTCGTCCTGCCAGACGACCAGGTACTGGTCGTCGGCCTGGTTCCAGGCCACGGCCGGCCGGAGGTCGTCGGTGGCCGCCGACCCCCCGCCGACGCGGAAGTCCGCCCCGACTACCCCTCGCGGCACCTCCGCCGCCGCGCCCGCCGCCGGGGCCAGCGCCA
>VGBK01000277.1 GCA_016870535.1 Actinomycetota bacterium
TGCGAACTGGCCGAGACTCTCGGGGCCAAGCGGGTCCTGGCGCGCCTCAACGACCCCCGCAACCGCGCCACCTTCGACGCCCTGGGCGTGCCGGTGGTGGCGGTGACCGACCTGATCAGCCAGTTGATCTCCCGAGAGGTGGACTTCTTCCACCTGGAGCGGATCGCCTTGCTGGCCCGGGGCCGCATCAGCCTCATCGAGGCGGAGGTGGGGCCGGAGACCCCGGCCCGGCGGGTGGCCGACCTGGGCCTGCCGGCCCAGACGGTGCTGGTGGCGGTGACGCGGGAGAGCGCCGGGGGCGAGGTGGTCATCCCCCGGGGCGACACTCTGATCGAACCGGGCGATCGCGTGCTGGTGGTGACCGGCGTGGAGCAGGAGTCGGCGGTGCGGGCGACGCTGCGGCGGGCCCCGGCCCCGAGACGCGATGAGCCCTGAGCCGCGGCGCCGCCGGGCGGTGTGGCGGGAAGCGGCCGGCGAGGCCTGGGGCCTGGCACTCGAGGTCCTGGTGGTGGGGGTGCTGGTGGCGGCGGCGCTGGGCTTGGCCGGGCTGATCCTGCTGGTGGCCTGATGCTGATCCGCCCCGATGCCGAGGACCTCCGGGTCATCTCCTACTACCTGGGCCGGGTGCTGCTGGTCACCGCGGCTTTCGTCACCCTGCCGCTCACCTGGGCCCTCATCGGGCGGGAATGGGCTCCGGCGGCTTCGTTCGTGCTGACCGCCGGGGCTTTCGCCCTGGTGGGAGTGCTGGCCGCGGCGCGTCGGCCGGCCGAGCCCCGCCTGGACTGGAGCCACGGCATGGTGGTGGTGGCGCTCACCTGGCTCGTGGTGCCGGCGCTGGGGTCGCTGCCCCTGGCTCTGAGCGGCCACTTCGCCGACCCCCTCGATGCCTACTTCGACGCCATGAGCGGCCTCACTTCGACCGGGGCGACTTTGATCGGCGATCTCGACCATCTGGCTCCCTCGGTGAACTTCTGGCGGCACCTCCTCCACTTCATGGGAGGCCAGGGGATCGTGCTGGCTGCGGTCTCGATCTTCGCCGGGGGGGTGGGCCTGAGCCTCTTCTACGGGGAGGGCCGGGAGGAGCGCTTTCTGCCCTCGGTGCGGGCCACCGGCCGTTTCATCTGGTGGGCCGCCGTGGTCCATTTGCTGTTCGGGGTGGCGCTGCTGGGGTCGGTGGCCTACTTCAGCCTGGGCTTCACCCCGGCCCGCTCGCTGTTTCACGGTCTGCTGATCTTCTTCTCCAGTTTCGACACCGGGGGGTTCACCCCCCAGAGCACGAGCGTCGGCTACTACCACTCCGCCCTCTTCGAGGCGGCGACGATGGTCTTCATGCTGGCCGGGGCGATGAGCTTCGGCCTGCACTACGCCCTGTGGAGGGGCCGCCGTCGCCTGCAGTCGCTGCGCGACCTGGAGACGCGCAGCCTGGCCGTCACGCTGGCCTTCACCATGGGCTTGCTGATGGTGGGCCTGGTCTCCCTGGGCCTGTACCGCAGCACCGGGTCGCTGGCCCGCCAGGGCTTGTTCCACGCCGTCTCCGCCCACACGAGCAGTGGCTTCACCACGGTGCCCTCGACCGAGATGCGGGAGTGGGGCGGGCTGGCCTTCGCCGGGGTCGCCCTGGCCATGTTCATCGGCGGCATGGCCTCTTCCACCGCCGGCGGGCTGAAGGCGATTCGCGTCGGCCTCGTGGCCCGGGTGCTGAAGGATCAGGTCAAGAGGGTGCTGCTTCCCGAGCGCGCCGTGATCTCCCACGTCTACCAGCAGGGCGGGCGGCAGCGGCTCACCCCGCAGACCGCCCAGGCGGCCTTGCTGGTGGCCCTCCTCTTCGTCGCCCTGTGCCTTCTGGGCACCGTGGTGGCTCTCGGCTACGGCTACCCGCTCCAGGAGGCGCTCTTCGAGTCGGTGAGCGCCTCCGCCAACGGCGGCCTGTCGGTGGGCATCTACAGCCCCGACATGCCGGTGCTGCTGCAGGTGACCTACATCCTGCAGATGTGGCTGGGGCGCCTCGAGTTC
>VGBK01000278.1 GCA_016870535.1 Actinomycetota bacterium
CCATCCCGCCCTCCTTGATCGAACACACGCGCGACACCCCCACAATGCGCGATCCGAACGACCAAGTCCAGAACCCCCCAACGTTTGTGGTCAAGGCACTAGGCGCCGCTGGGGGGTCTGGGTGGCCGTAGGGATCCTTTCGACTTCCCTTATTGGCCTGGGCCTCGCTGGGTACTTCCTGTGGTCCGGCCTGCGGACGGAGCTCGACCGGCAGGCGCAGGAACTCCAGTCGACAATCGACTCACAGGCAGCCCAGCTCCGGACCCTGAACGCCCAGCTTGATGACCTGTCCCGGCAGATTGGCAACGTCGATCTCGGGTTGCGTCTGACCTTGTGACCGGTTCTGGCCTGGGGAAATGCCGCGGGTTGGGGGATTGTGCTGGCACCCTCTTGGACCGTGGTGGTAGACACCCGGGAAGGAGGGATTGTGGAGGAACGGGCGCGGCGACGGACACGGCTGGGTGCCGAGGAGAAGTGGCAGGTGTTCTTGGAGGCCTCCCGGAAGGGGAGCAGCGACGCCGAGGTGTGCCGCCGCTGGGGGATCACTCCCTCTCAGTTGCGGGTGATCCGGGAGCGAGTCCGAGAAGGCGCCACCGAGGCGTTGGCTCGTCGTCCTGGCCGGCCCCGCAAGGACGTCAAGGTGGCGGAGTTGGAGGCCGAGCTGGAGCGCACCGGGCGGGCCTTGAAGGAGTTGGCCATCGAGAACACCCTGCTGCGGGGAAAAGTCAATGGGGCTTGATCGGGCCCATCGGTGGTCGGCGCCTGCCGGCGGAGATCAAGCTCCAGATCTGTCGGGCTGTCCTGGGGGCGAAGCAGGAGGGGATGACTGTTGAGCGCGCCTGCGGGGTGATCCTCCTCGATCCCCGCCGTCTACGCCGTTGGCTGCAGAGAACCGAGGCGGCCCGGGCTGTTCGGGGCGGACCCGCCGCGGCCTCTCCCCGGCTCAGCCCGGCGGGTCTGAGAGCAGCCGACCTGGCAGATCGGGCGCCGGTGGCCCGCCGGTTGCCGCAGCGGCTCACCGGTGCAGAGCGCCACCAGATCCTCGAGGCCGCTTCGGAGGAGCGGCTCGCCCACCTGCGGCACCGCAAGTTCTGCCACACCCTGTCGCGGGAGGGACGAGTGTGGGTGTCGGAGTCCTCGGTGCTCCGGGTGCTCCGGGAGGCCGGCAAGGTCCCCGTCTACCTCCGCCGCACCCGTCCGACCCGTCCCCGGCCCGAGGTGGACGAGTCCGAACCCAACCGCTCCTGGCGCTACGACCTGACCCGCTTCCCCACCAGAGCCGGCGACTACCACCTGGTGCCGGTGATCGACGGCTGCTCCCGAAAGATCGTCGGGCGTTACTTCGGCCCGGAGGCCACCTCCCATTCGGTGCAGGCGGCGTGGGACAAAGCCCTGGCCGCGGAAGGTCTGCTAGAAGACAACGGGCCACCCTTGCCAGTGGCGGTCTCCGACCGGGGAACCCAGATGACCTCCCGCTCCACCCGGGCGTTCTTCTCCGACCTGGGCATCACCCAAAGCTTCTCCCGGCCCCGCACCCCCACCGACAACGCCACCGCCGAATCCTGGATGGCCACCCTGAAATGCGAGCGGCTCTACGAAGCGGACACCGCCGAGCTCTCCCCCTGGGAGGTAGAAGAGATGGTGGACCGCTTCATCGACTACTACAACTCCGAGCGGCTCCACCAGTCCCTCGGGTTCGTCACCCCGGCGGAACGGCACGAGGGCCGGCACCTGGCCATAATCCAGGCCCGGCAACAAGGAATGCGACAAGCCCGACAACAACGACGACAAGACGCCTACAGAGGGGCCAAGGAGTCCCCATGACCGCGCACAATCCTCCCCAGATACCGGTCAAAGGGTCAGACGCAGTCCAATCTACGGATCGCCTCACTCCCAATCTGTCGGCCGCCAGCTTGATGGGACCACCCGAGCGTCAGTGTGATGGGACCGTCTCGGGGGTGTCAGCGTCGGCGTCGTGATGATCGCGGCGTGGCCGGTGGTT
>VGBK01000279.1 GCA_016870535.1 Actinomycetota bacterium
TCGCCCAGCAGCACCGGGGCGGCCTGCTTGCGGCCCATGGCGCGCAGCACATTGGTGGCCCCGGGGTTCCCGCTCCCCGTGCCGTAGATGTCGACGCCGAACAGGCGGGGGACGATCACCCCGAAGTCCACGCTGCCCAGCAGGTAGCCACCAACGACGGCGACGACGTCCCAGGCATCCACGATGAGGATTCTAGGGATGGCCCCGAGCCGCTTCCGGGCCCGCGCCGAGGCTCTTCCCGCCGGCGGCGCCGGCGGCTACCTTGAGCCGTGTACTGGCTGCCTCGCCCCCCCTACCTGCGCTGGGCGGCCGCCGCCCTCACCGTCCTGGGCGCCCTGGCCTGGGACCTGCGCTCCCCGGCGGTGGAGTTGCGGCCTTTCGCCGCCCGGGCCCTGCTCGCCGGCGAGGCCGTGGACGGCTCTGCGGTCACCTGGCGCGAAGTGCCGGCGGGACTGCTCCCCTCGCCCGACCTCGAGGGCGCCTCCGCCGCCGTGGACCTCGAGGCGGGCGATCCTCTGGTGGCGGGGGTGCTGCGCCGGGGGGTGGCCGCGCCCGATGGATGGTGGCAGCTCCCGGTGGCGGTGGGGCCCCACGCCGTCGCCGGCGATCGGGTCATGCTGTTCCCGCCCGGCTCGCCCACCGGCGTGCCCGGCCTGGTGGTGAGCCCGCAGCGGGGCGATGCCTACTCCCTCGGCTATCGGCCGGCCCTGGTGGCGGTGCCCGGCGACGCCGCCGCCCTGGTGGCGGCCGCCGCCGCCTCGGGGGCCCTGGTGGCCGCGGTGGCCCCGTAGGGCAGGTGCAGCCGGCCCGACCGGTTATCGTTGCCCTCCGTGCTCACCGCCGCTCTCTGGGGCCTCATCCAGGGCCTGACCGAGTTCCTCCCCATCTCCTCGAGCGGGCACCTGGTCCTGGTGCCCGCCATCTTCGGCTTCGAAGAGCCCACCCTGGCGGCGGCGGTGATGCTCCACCTGGGCACTCTGCTGGCGGTGCTGGCCTACTTCCGGCGCGACCTCCGGCGCCTCTTCCGCCTCCGCTCCGACCCGGAGGCCCGCCGCCTCATCCTGCTGCTCGCCGTGGGCACCGTCCCCGCCGCCCTGGTGGGGATGAGCCTCAGCGGCCCCATCGAGGCCATCTTCACGGAGCCGTGGCTGGCGGCCGTCGCCCTCATGGTGACCGGGGGGGTGCTCCTGCTCACTCCCGCCATGGGAAGAGGGGCCCGCCGCCTGGCCGAGGGCCGCGTGCCCGACGCCCTGGTGGTGGGCCTGGCCCAGGCCTTCGCCCTGCTGCCGGGCATCTCTCGCTCCGGCATGACCATCGCCGCCGGCATGGCCCAGGGCTTCACCCGAGCCGAAGCCGCCCGCTACGCCTTCCTCCTCGCCATCCCGGCCATTGCCGGCGCCGGCCTCATGGACGGGATCGACCTGGCCCGGCACGGGGGGTTCACCTGGGACCTCCTGGTGGGCATGGCGGTGGCCGCGGTGGTCGGCTACCTGGCCATCGCCGGCCTCCTGCGGGTGCTGCAGCGCTTCGGCCTGTTCCCCTTCGCCTTCTACTGCCTGGCAGCCGGAGCCGCCGCCTACTTCCTGGTGTGAGGCCGTCGCCTCAGAAGTGCACCGAGCACCAGGGGGCCAGCGTCCAGTGGAGCATCCTCTGGGCCCGGTCCACCGCCTCCGGCGCGCCCTGCACCCGACCCAGCCAGGCGAGGTCGCGCAGGCGGGCGTCGCCCAGGTAGCAGCCGGCGAGGTCGGAGGAGGAGAGGGAGAGGTCGGGCGCCCGGTCGGTGCGGGAGCACTCCGCCCCATCGGGGCCGCCGCGCAGCAGGAAGCGCCCTCCGGCCTCGGGAGTGAAGGCGTCGGCCACCTCCAGCACCAGTTCTCCCTCTGCGGCATACCGGCGGGCGGCCAGGGCGGCGGCGACGTCGACCAAGCGCACCCAGATGTGGTCGCCCACCCTCTGCTGCAGGCGGCGGGGGGCGGCCAGCAGCAGCGACAGGGGGTC
>VGBK01000280.1 GCA_016870535.1 Actinomycetota bacterium
CGGGCCGACGCCGGGCCCGGCTTGGGGCGGAGTTGACGCCGACGGGAAGGGCCTTCAGCCTCCAGGCGCTCCACACTCGGGCCACCGGGCCCCTGCCGCCCCTCCCCAGGTAGCGGGCTACCCCAGCGCTAGGTCCGTCTCGATCCTCCGCCCGGCCGGGTCCTGCAGCCGGCGGGCGTTCCCCGGCGGGTGGGGACGGCTCCCGCAGGCCGGAGTGGGGGCCGACACCAGGCGATCGTGAGCCGCCACCTGCTCGGGCGAGGCTTCCAGCACCTCGGTGAACACCACCCAGGACACTCCCTCGGAGAACGGGGCGGTGGTCAGCGAACCCGGGTAGCGATAGGTGGTCCGGGCCTCCGGCAGCAGGCGGGCCAAACTCAGCGAGGCCGCCACCTCTTGCGCCCGATCGGGGGCCAGCGCGGCCGGGTCGAACCCGCCGATGAGGTCGAACGCCGGGGCTACGCCCGCGTTGCGGGCGCCTTCGCGGTACAGGACCCCCAGCACCAGCAGGGCCCCGTCCTCGGGACGGCGGTGCACCAGGTGCAGTTCCAGCGGCAGGGGCCGGCCCTCGAGCCAGTGCTCCGAAGGAGTGTGCCAGTGGAGAGACTGAAGTTGGTAGACGGCCTCTCCTACGTCCACCCGGGCCTCCCCCTCCTGGGGAACCACCACCACCTGGGGGGCCACCACGACGCCGCCGGCGGCGGGGTCGCCGTCTTTGACCTCGAAGCGCACCGTCACGGCAACGGGGCCCACCGGGTAGCGGAAGGTGAGGGCGGGCCCGGGCCCCAGGGGGACCAGGGCGCCGCGGGTGATATCGATGGGGCTCTGCGTAGGCATGGGACCAACCTACCCGTTCCCGGTGGCGCCGACGACTCACCCTGCCGACGGGGCCTTCACGTAGTCCAGGCACCGGTCGACCACGGCAAACCCCACCGACTCGTACAGGCACCGGGCGGCGTGATTCGCCTCACCGGTCGACACGCACACCCGATCCATTCCGGCCGCTTGCAGGCGGCGCATCCCCTCCAGCAGCACCGCCCGGGTCAGACCCCGCCGCCGGAAGGCGGGCCTGGCCCCCACCGGCCCGAAGTTGCCGATGCGGTTGACCGGGTCGAGCCAGCAGTTCACGTAGGCGGCGATGGTCCCATCGGAGGCCACCGCCACCACGTCCAGTTCCCGCCGGTAGCCCGGAAGGCGCATCAACCGGGCATAGTCGTCCCCGTCGATCTCGCCCACGGTGGCCGGCAGCCAGACCTCGCGTTCGGCGGAGGCTCGCTCCGACGCCTCCTCCGGTCCACTCACCCCCCGAACCCGGAAACCTTCGGGAACCACGGCCTCCGGAACCGACCCGCCGAGCGAGCGGATCATGTCCACCTCGGTGAACTCGCCCCGGTAGCGGAAGCCGTGCCCCTCCAGGAAGGTGACCCGGCGGGGATCATCCTGCCGCGCCCGGGCGGCCAGGGGACCGCCCCATCGCTCCGGACCGGCGCACCGCAGCACCGCCACCCTCTCCTCCGCCCAGGCCAACGCCTCCGCCTCGACACCCGACCACTCGTGCCCGCGCCCCACCTGCCAGTCGATCATCGGATCCTCGCCCAGCAGGGCATACGCCATCAGGCGGCCCTCGGAGTCGTGCCACAGGTGCACGTGCTGCTGCGGGTCCAGATGGCAGACGACCATGAAGAAGTCCCAGGCCAGCAGGCCGACGTGGGGGTAGTGCCAGTCGCCGGTACCGGCGCGCCCCTCCAGCAGAAGACGGCGCATCGCCCGCAGGTCCCCCTCGCCCGCGTAGGGCCGCGCCGCCCGGGCGGGCGTCATCCCTGCCGGCGCTGCCTTCCCGTCACCACCGCCGCCAACGCCACCCCCAGGCCGATGCCCGCCGACTGCCGGGCGATGGCCAGCGCCTGCCGGCGGTCCTCCGCCCGCGCCTCGGCATCCTCCACCGACTCCACCGTTCCCGGGGCGCCGAAGCCGACCACTCCCCGCCAGCC
>VGBK01000281.1 GCA_016870535.1 Actinomycetota bacterium
TGATCGAGGTGGGCCTGGGGTGGGACCGCGCCCAGGCGACGCTGCGGGCGGAGCGCTACGTGCTGCGTTCCTCCCAGGGGGTGGTGGCCCGGGGGGGTCAAGCGGAGTTCCTGCTGGCCGCCGGTGACGACGGGCGCGTCGTCCTGGGCGGCCCATGAAGCCTCGGCCGTATACCGCAACCTGCTCCGAGGCTTGCCCCGTTCCGGGCCACGACGGGTACGCTGATGGAAGACGGAGAGGAGGATTCATGACCCGCACCGTCCCCCGCCTGCTCGGCGTTGTGGCCGTCGTAGCTCTGCTTGCCGCCGCCTGCGGCGGCGACGGAAGCGGACCCTTCGGCTCCACCTCCACGACGCGCGCCGACGGCGTCACTACCACCGCCGCCGGCGGCACCGAGACCACGGCCACCACCGCAGCCGGCGGAACCGAAAACACCGCCACCACCGGTGCAACGACCGACACCGTGGGAGGCGGCGGCGACGTGGCCGCCCTAATCGAGCTGTACGGCCGGACGCCGTTGCGCACCACCTACCTCACCGGCGAGGGCGCCGACCAGGAGCAGATCACTTTCTCGCAGGACCCGACCCAGAGCCCGCCGGTCTCGGCCATGCTGGCCGAGGACGGCAAAGCCATCTTCTTCGAGGATCGCATGGTGGTGTGCGGCGGCGAAGGGGGCGGCGTCTCCTGTTTCGAGATGCCGGTTGAGGGAGGCCTGGGTTTCATGGGCGCCATGTTCTCTCCCTACGCCTTCTTCGCTTTGGCCACCGAGGACGCGGCGAGCATCCCGGGGCTGGAGGTGGAGACCGGCCGCGTCACCATCGCCGGCCGTTCCGGCATCTGCTACACGTTCCGGCCCCAGGCGATGCTGGGCTCCAATGCCGAGTACGTGCGGCAATGCCTGGACGACCAGCTCGGCTTCACCCTGCTGCTGGAAGTCAAGGAGGCCGGTGCCGCCGCCGTGGAGCGTCTCATGGAGTTGGTCGCCTTCGGACCTCCCCAACCCGGTGACTTCGAGCCCTCGGGCCCGGTGATACCGCTTCCCACCGGGTGACCCACCGACCGCGCCGCTGCCTGGCCCTGGGCGAAGCCCTCATCGACGAGTTCCCCGACCGCCGCGTGGTGGCAGGCGCCCCACTGCACCTGGCCGCCCACCTGGCTTCCTTCGGGTGGGACTCCCGCGTCCTGGCCCGGGTGGGAGACGACGCCGACGGCCGGGCCATCCGTGAGCGCCTGGAACAGGCCGGGGTGGGCACCGACTTGCTGGAAGTGGACCCGGCGCTGCCCACCGGCACGGTGGCGGTGAACCTGCTTCCCGGAGGCGGTCATACCTTCCACATTCGCCGCCCGGCGGCTTGGGACGCCGCAGAGGGACCGGCGGCCATCCCGGAGCACGACGTGGTGTACTTCGGCACCCTGGCTCTGCGGGAGGCAGGCGGCCGAGCCACCGTGCGGCGAGTGCTGACGGCGGGCGCCGTCCGGGTGGTCGATGCCAATCTCCGGTCGCCAGACTACGAAGCCGGCGCGGTTCGCTTCGCCGTCACCCACGCCGACGTGTTCAAGGCTTCGACCGAGGAGTTGCCCGAAGTGGCCCGTCTTCTGGGGGTGAGCGCCGACCCGCGCTCCCTGTTCCCCTTCGGGCCCGAGTGGGTGGCGATGACCCGGGGTGCCGCCGGAGCCGAACTGCACCATCGCGACGGGCGATCGTGGGAAGCCCCCGGACAAGTGGTGCGGGTGGTGGACACCGTGGGCGCCGGGGACGCCTTCCTGGCCGGTCTCGTCGACGGCCTCCTGGGCGGCGGCGACGGGGCTGTGGCCCTCACCCGCGCGCAACACACCGCCGTCGTCACCCTGGGTCAGCGCGGCGGGTTCCCGGAGCGGGAACCCCGGCCGGGGGTCGCCCCGTCCTAGAGACGACACTCGAACAGAAGGCAGATGAAGATGCGCAAGGCCCTGATCCCCGCACTACTGGCACTGGCGGTAC
>VGBK01000282.1 GCA_016870535.1 Actinomycetota bacterium
GTCCAGCCACAACCGGAGCACTTCTCTGACTTCGTACACGCGGACCTCCCGGAACACCATCGGCCGTCCTCCCTGAACCCGTTGACCGGAACGACGGCCATTGCACCCTCAACGGCACCGGCACTGGCGGACCCCAGAAGACGGTCCCATCACTGGCGCTCAGGTGGTCCCATCCCACTGGCGCAACTCACCACAAAGTGGTCCCATGCCACTGGCGGGCGACAGCCGGGTGCGCATCGACCGCGAGGAAACCCCGCTGCAGCGTTTACCAGTGCCTGGTGGAGCCTCTATGCCTGTGATGTCGGATTCAACTGCTCTGGGGTAGACAAGGACGCAGCGGGATACGCAACCTTCATCACCGACAAAGCGAGACTGTCTCCAACGGGCAAGGTGGACGTGGTTGCCTGGAGCTACAGCGCTCACGAGCTCCTGATCGCCCTGGCGCAAGACCCCGCTCTAGCGCAGAGCATCGACGGCATCCTTCTGCTCAGCCCAACAGAAGTTCGCATAGGCGCGCTAGAAGGCTTGGGCGTGCAAGCGACCGTTCTCGTGGTGGAAGGCGACGTGGTGTACGGCCAACCGGGCTCGTTTGCGTGGGGACCGGGTCGGCTCCAACCGGCGCATCTCATACCCGGCGCGACGGTCATTGCGGTTCCAAATCCAGGCCTGAACATCATCGACCGCCACGACGACTGGTTCCGCAACGATGATCTGCGCAGACAACTGGCAGCGATTCTGGGGGAGCTCTGATGAGAGGTCGTCTCGGGGTCGGTCTCGCTGCTCTCGCCTTGCTGAGCTTGGCTTCATGCTCGTTGCCTAGCGAGTCGGAGGCGATGGAGCGGCTGACTGCGACTGAGGCAGTCGCTTCTGAGCTGGTGGCGGCTGCTTTTAGCCCGGATGTGGTCACCGTGTGGGAGCGGCGGGAGGCTCCACCAAGCATGCAGTGCGTCTCGTGCGAGGTCATCAGTGAAATGGAGCCAAGTGGCCTGTACCGCGAAGATGCGATGGCGCGCCTCGGGGTTGCGGCCGCTCAGCTGGGTGCTCAAATGACACCCCTTCGCAGGGTGACCCTCCCGACCCGGCGCGATGGGGTGCTGATCAGCGAGGACTTCCTCGGATTGTCCGCGAACGTGTCCTTCGGAGAGGATCTCTATCCGGTGCATGTGTTCTGGGACGCCGATACCGGTGCCTTGGAGGTGTGGATTCAGACGGGGCGTTTCCGGCCCAACGAGTAGGTCGGGGCCCACTGGTCGGGTGAGGTGTCACTATCGACTCCTCAGTAACCCGGAACTCCTCTGCCGCCGCCCCCGGCTTCTACTTCCCTACGGCCATGCCCATGGGGTCGATCTGGTGGAGGAGGGTCCGCTCCTCGGCGGTGGGGGGCACCGTGATGGCGACCTCCGGGGCCACCAGGATCTCGAATTCGCTCTCGGCTTGCACCTGCTCCACCGTCACCCCCGGGTGGAGGGCGAGCAACTGCATGCGCTTGCTCTGCTCCTCGAAGCCGTAGACCCCGAGTTGGGTGATCACCCGGTAGGGGCCGGTGCCGGCGGGGAGGCCGGCGGCCTCGCGGGCGCCGGGCCCGGTCAGGTAGCCGGGGGTGGTGAGGAAGTCGATCTTCTCGGCGAAGCGGCGCCTCTCCTGGCGCATGATCACGATGGTCTGCCAGCAGAACGAGCCCACGTCGTTGGCCCCGCCGCTCCCGGGGAGCCGGGCCTTGGGGTGGTCGTAGTCGCCGATGACGGTGGTGTTGATGTTGCCGTAGCGGTCGATGGCCGCCGCCCCCAGGAACCCGTAGTCCAGGTACCCCGCCTGGGACAGGGACATGACCTCGTGCATGCTCGAGGCGGCCACCGCCTGGTGGAAGGTGCGGGAGTCCCCCACCGATATGGGCAGGGTGGGCACCCGGGGGCCGATGCCTCCGGCCTCGAAGACGATGAGCAGGCTGGGGGCGTGGGTGCGCTGGGCCAGC
>VGBK01000283.1 GCA_016870535.1 Actinomycetota bacterium
TCCGCCCCGCCCGGCCCCAGTTCGTGGATCAGATGACAGACGCGCACCGGCTTCGCCGCAGCCTCCGTGGTCGCCGAGACGAGCATCGGCCCGACGGGCGCAGCACTGAAGACGGGCCTCCGCCCCTCTCCGGCTTAGCCCCACACGCGCCCTACGCTCGCCGCGTATGCGTGTCCTGGTCACCGGAGCCACCGGGTACATCGGCGGCCGCCTCGTACCGCTCCTGCTCGAGGCGGGCCACGAGGTGTGCTGCCTGAGCCGCGACCCCTCCCGACTCGACGCCCAGCCCTGGCGGGAGCGCGTCGACGCCCTCCGCGGGGACGTTCTCGACCCCGCCTCTCTCGGTACCGCCCTTGAGGGCTGTGGCGCCGCCTACTACCTGGTCCACGCCATGGCCGAGGGAGCCGGGTTCGACGAACGCGACCGCCTGGGGGCCCGGCACTTCCGCGACGCCGCCGACGCGGCCGGACTGCAGCGCATCGTCTACCTCGGGGGACTGGCGCCCGAGGAGTCGAGCCTCTCCAAGCACCTCGACAGCCGCCAAGAGGTCGGCCGGATCCTGGCCGAAGGCCCCGTCCCGGTGACCGAGTTCCGCGCTGCGGTGATCATCGGATCGGGGTCCATGTCCTTCGAGATGCTGCGCTACCTCACCGAGGTGCTGCCGGTGATGACCACCCCGCGCTGGGTGCGTCAACGCTGCCAGCCCATCGCCGTCGGCGACGTCCTCGACCTCCTGCGCCGCTCCTTGGACGACCCCGAGCCGATGTCGCGGATCCTGGAGATCGGCGGCCCCGACGTCCTCACCTACCAGGAGATGATGCGCGTCTACGCCGAGGAGGCAGGCCTGCGGCGCCTGATCATCCCGGTGCCCCTCCTCACCCCCGGCTTGTCGTCGCTGTGGGTGGGCCTGGTCACCCCGCTGCCCCCCAGGGTGGCCCGGCCGCTGATCGAAGGCCTGCGCGCCGAGGTGCTGGTGCGCGACGACACCGCCCGCCGCCTCCTCCCCCACGACCCCCTGCCCTTCCGCGACGCGCTGCGCCTGGCCCTCGACGCCCCGCCCGAGGCGGTGGCCGGGCAGCCGACCGAGGGGGCGGCGTCGCCGGCCCACCCCGCCCCGGGCGACCCCAAGTGGAGCGGCGGCCGCGTCTTCATCGACCGCCGGGTGGTGCCTACCGACGCCGCCCCTCACCACTTGTTCTGGGCTTTCAGCCGCATCGGCGGCGACGTCGGGTACTACGGCCTCAACTGGGCCTGGAAGCTGCGCGGACTCCTCGACCGCCTGGTGGGCGGCGTTGGCCTGCGCCGCGGTCGCCGCCACCCCGAGCACCTACGCGAAGGCGAGACCCTCGACTTCTGGCGGGTGGACCGCATCACGCCCGGCCGGGCGCTGCGCCTGCAGGCCGAGATGCGCCTGCCGGGCCGGGCCTGGCTGCAGTGGGAAGTGGCTCCCATGGAGGACGGGGCCGACCTGGTGCAGACCGCCATCTTCCGTCCCCGGGGCCTGCTCGGACGCCTCTACTGGTTCGTGATGGCCCCCTTCCACTACTACATCTTCCCCCGCATGGCATGGAAGATGGCCGCCGCCGCCGAAGAACGGGGCTACTCGTGTCCGTAGCGGGCGCCGCCGACACCCTGGCCCTGGCCGCGGCGGTCGCAGTCGGGGCCATGGTGCTGCTCTGGTTGGTGAGCCTGGCGGTCCGAGACGCCTCCATCGTGGACATCTTCTGGGGGCCGGGCTTCGTGCTGGTCGCCTGGGGGGTCTTCGCCTGGGTGGCAACCCACGACCTCCCCGCCGGGGGAGCGGCCCGCCGCTGGCTGCTCGTCTCGCTGGTGACGGTGTGGGGCCTGCGCCTCGGCGGCTACCTGGCCTACCGCAACCTGGGAAAGGGGGAGGACTACCGCTACACCGCCATGCGGGAGAAGGCCGGGGGGCGCTTCTGGATCGTCAGCCTGTTCCAGGTCTTCCTA
>VGBK01000284.1 GCA_016870535.1 Actinomycetota bacterium
CGACGCCCCCGGTGAGGCAGGGTCTCAGGGCTGCAGCACCCCGACGACCTCGTCCACGTCGTAGGCCACGGTCCGCTCTCGTTCCAGGTGCCCCAGGTCGACCCAGGGCCCGCCCAGCCGATAGCGGGCCGTCCAGAGGAAGGCGACCCGGATGGGATACGCCTCGAGCTGCGGGTGGCAGCCGCCGCCGGAGGGGTGCGAGGCCCGGTAGGCGGGCGGGCAGGTCTTGCGGGCGTAGGTGTGGCGGGCGACCCCCGCCGGGTAAGGGAGGAGGCGCGCCGGATCGTAGGCGAAGGCGGGAGTCCCATCGCCCCAGTCGACGATCGCCCGGGTGACGCGGGCCTCCACCTCCAGGGATCTCCCGTCGGGCAGGGTCTCGCGGTGGCTCAGGGGGCCGGGGAGGTCGGCGGCCAGGAAGGTGGGGAGGCCGGTGATGCCGTGCCGTCTGGGCTGCAGGGTGGGCCGGGGGGCGGCCAGGGGGAAGGAGCGGAACACGTCCCAGGCGCGCGTCTCTACCCAGGATGCGCCGGGGGTCGCCGGCGGAGAGGTGACTGCCGGGCATTTGGGGAGGGCAAAGACGGTCCAGATGATCGCCATGTCGTTGGCCGGGTCCCAGGAGTCGAGGCCGGGGGGGTAAGGCGACCAGAACCAGCACAACCCGTCGTCGGGGTGCTCGGTGGTGGCCAGGTAGCGCAGGGGCGGGCCGGGCACGGTGGTCCCGGGAGTGCTCCCGCCGGTGGAAGAGGTCCCGGAGGCGCTGCAGTCGATGCCCGTGGGGGTGACCCGGCAACCATCGTCGGCGGCGGAGGCGGCAATCTGCGCCGCCAGCGCCGGCGGGGCAACCACGGAGGCGACGATGAGGAGGAGGACGGCGGGCTTCACGCCTTCGAAGGTATCCCGGCGCCGGGGCGGGAGCAATACCCCTGCGGTGGGTTAGGGTGGCGCCGCCATGCCCACCCCACCCTTCACCGTCCGCCCCATCACCGCCGAGGAGTTCGGTCCCTGGGAGCAGGTGATCGGGGCCGCCTTCGGCTTCGACCCGCGCCCCGAGGACTCCGAAGCCTGGAAGCAGCGCGCCGAGTTCGACCGCTATCTGGTTGCTCTGGACGGAGAGGAGATGGTGGGCACCGCCGGGGCCCTCACCTACTCCATGACGGTGCCCGGCGGGGCCCAGGTGACCTTCGGCGGAGTGACCGCCGTCGCCACCCGTCCTACCCACCGGCGCCGGGGGGTGCTCACCGCGCTGATGCGCCGCCTCGAGGAGGACGCTCGGGCCCGCGGCGAGGCCATCGCGGCGCTATGGGCGGCGGAGAGCACCATCTACGGCCGTTTCGGGTTCGGCGTGGCCAGCGAGGGCTGCGAACTGACCCTCGATGGGGCCCACGCCGCGCTCGTCCCGGCCCCGCCTCCCCGGGGGAGGTTGCGCCAGATCGGCGACGCCGAGGCGCGAGAGGTCTTCCCCGCCGCCTACCTCCGGCTCACCGCGGGCATCCCGGGGACGGTGAACCGGACCGAAGCCGACTGGCACCTGTACTTCTACGACCCGGAGCACTGGCGCGACGGGGCGAGCACCCATCGCTACGTGGTCTACGAACGGGGCGACGAGTTGGCCGGCTACGCCCTCTACCGCCAGAAGGAGCACTGGGAGCAGGGGCACGCCCGCAATGAGGTCCGCATCGGCGATCTGCAGGCAGCCGACGGGGACGCCTATCGGGCCCTCTGGGGGTACTGCCTGGGCATGGACCTGGTCACCACCATCAAGGCTTACGCCCGTCCGCGGCGCGACCCCCTGTCGCTGCTGCTGGCCGCCCCCCGCCGCCTGCAGCAGAGGGTGGGCGACCACATCTGGGTGCGCCTGGTCGACGTCGCCGCCGCCCTGGCCGCCCGCCGGTATGCCGCAGAGGGAGAACTGGTGCTGGAGGTGGCCGACGCC
>VGBK01000285.1 GCA_016870535.1 Actinomycetota bacterium
GGACGTGTTCGAGTCGAACCAGGTGCATCGACGGGTGGTCGTCCGGGCGCTCGACGCCCTCCAGTCGTTCAAGGTGCCGGTCTACCTGCTGCCCGGGAACCACGACCCGCTGCACGCCGCCTCCGTTTTCCGATCCCCCGTCTTCGCCGACCACCGCCCGTCCCAGGTGACTGTGCTGGAGAGGCCCGGAGTGCACCCGATCCCCGGCCTCGACCTGGAACTCGTCGCCGCCCCATGGTTCAGCAAGGCGCCGCTCGACGATCTCGCCGCGTCGGCTTGCGCCGGCCTGGCGCCGGGCGGGCCGGCCCTGCGGGTGCTGGTGGCTCACGGGACCGTCGACACCCTGAGCCCCGACGCCGGCAACCCGAGCCTCATCCGCCTCGAGGCCATGGAGCAGGCGATCGAGGCGGGGCTGATCCACTACGCGGCCCTGGGGGACCGCCATTCCGTCACCGCGGTCGGCGGCACCGGCCGCATCTGGTACGCCGGCAGCCCGCTGGCCACGGACTACGACGAAACCGAACCGAACCACGCCCTCGTGGTGACCCTGGACCGGCACACCGTGCAGGTCGAGAAGCACCGGACCGGCGGGTGGCACTTCCTGCGCCGGAGCTTCGACGTGAACCACCGGCCCGAGGTCGACGAGGTCCGGGGGTGGCTCGCCGCCCTGCCCGACAAGCGCTCCACGGTGCTGAAGCTGAGCTTCGTCGGGACGCTGAGCCTGGCCGACAAGGCCTTCCTCGACGAGGTCCTCGAGCACCACTCCGACCTGTTCGCCGCCCTCGAGCCCTGGGAGCGCCAGACCGACCTGGCGGTGCGGCCCGACGACGGGGACCTGAGGGACCTCGGCCTGGCCGGCTTCGCTGCCGGGGCCATGGAGGAGTTGCGCACCATGGCGACGGCGCCCGGGCCGGACGCGGCGACGGCCCAGGACGCCCTGAGCCTGCTCTACCGGCTGGTGCGGAGGCCGGCATGAGGCTCCACCGCATCACCCTGCGCCACTTCCGCGGCGTCACCTACCGCGAGGTGCCGATCCCCGAGGAGGGGGTCACGGTCATCGAGGGCGCCAACGAGATCGGCAAGTCGAGCCTGGTCGAGGCCGTCGACCTGATCTTCGACATGCCCCACACCTCGGGCGACGGCCGGGTGAAGGCGGTGCAGCCGGTCCATGCCGATGTGGGCCCCGAGGTGGAGGTCGAGGCGACCGTGGGCCCCTACCACGTCGTCTACTGGAAGCGCTGGCTGCGGCAGTCCCAGGCGACGCTGCGGGTGCTGGCCCCCGAGCCCCGGCAGTACACCGGGCGCGAGGCCCACGATCGGATGGGGGAGATCCTCGACGAGTGCATCGACCGGGCACTGTGGAAGGCCCTCCGCTACCAGCAGGGCCGCGAAGCCCAGCAGGCCGACGTGAAGGAGAGCCGGTCGCTGCTGGCTGCTCTCGACGCGGCCGCCGCCGGTGGAGGGAGCGCCGACGCCGGCGAGGCCGAAGACCTCTGGTCCCGGGTGGGCAAGGAGCGCGAGCGCTATTTCACCTCGACCGGGCGGCTCACCGCCGAGCGGACCCAGCGTGATGACGCCGTGAAGGCCGCCCGGGAGAGGGTGGTGCGCCTGGTCGGGGAGCTGGACCAGATCGAGGAGGCGGCGGAGAGGCATCGCCGGCTGCAGCTCGAGCTGGGGCAGGTCGCCGGGGACCTGGCCGAACAGCGGAAGGTCGCCGGCGAGCGGGAGCGGGAACTGGGCGCGCTGCAACAGGAGCGGCTGCAGGTGGAGACCCTGGCCGCCGGCCTGGAGCGTGCCGCCGCCGCCGCCGAGAAGGCCGCGGCCGCCGCCCAGACCCGGCTCGCCCTGGTCGAGCGGGTGCGGGCCGCCGAGGAGGCCTTGGCCCGGCTGACCGCCGAGGCCGAGGAGGCGGCTCC
>VGBK01000286.1 GCA_016870535.1 Actinomycetota bacterium
CTTCCACCCAGCGCGGCACCCCGCCACGGGGTAGTGGCCCGGGTAGCCCTTGTTCCCTCGCCGCCGCCCACCGGCCGCGAACCAGTCACCGCCGGGGACTAGCGTGGCCGCGCCATGACCGACCTCCTGGTGGAAGCCCGCCGCCTCACCAAGCGCTTCGGCGACCTCACCGCGGTCGCTGAAGTCGACTTCGAGGTGCATCCCGGCGAGGCCTTCGGCTTCCTGGGCCCCAACGGCGCCGGCAAGTCCTCCACCATGCGGATGATCGCCGCCGTCTCGCCCGTGACTTCGGGCCACCTGCGGGTGATGGGCCTCGACCCGGCCGCCGACGGGCCGGAGATTCGCGGCCGCCTGGGGGTAGTTCCCCAGGAGGAGAACCTCGACGAGGAGTTGTCGGTCTACGAGAACCTGCTGATCTACGGGCGCTACTTCGGGCTGCCCAAGAAGGTCATCGACGAGCGGGTCGGGGAACTGCTCCATTTCGCCCAACTGCAGGATCGGCGCAACAGCCGGGTGGAGCCCCTGTCGGGGGGAATGAAGCGGCGCCTGGTCATCGCCCGCGGCCTCATCAACCAGCCCGAGATGCTCATCTTGGACGAGCCGACCACCGGGCTCGACCCGCAAGCCCGGCACCTGCTGTGGGACCGCCTCTACCGGCTGAAGCAGCAGGGGGTGACGCTGATCATCACCACCCACTACATGGACGAGGCGGAGCAGCTGTGCGACCGCCTGGTGATCATGGACAAGGGCCGCATCGTGGCCGAGGGCTCCCCCCGGGCCCTCATCGAGCAGCACTCCACCCGGGAGGTGCTGGAACTGCGCTTCCCGGTGGGCCTGCAGGAGGAGATGGTGGCCCGGGTCGACGGCCTGGCGCAGCGCACCGAAGTCCTCCCCGACCGGGTGCTCCTGTACAGCGACGACGCCGATGAGACTGCCGGGACGCTGGCGAGCCGCGGCGTGGTGCCCGAGTCCACCGTCAGCCGCCGCTCCACCCTGGAGGACGTGTTCCTCCGCCTCACCGGCCGGAGCCTGATCGAGTAATGGCGGCACCCCCCGCCCTGCGCGTCGTGGAGTACGGGGCCCGGGTGTACCGGCGCACCTGGCGGGGCAGCGTCATCTCCACCTTCATGAACCCGGTGCTCTACCTGCTGGCCATGGGCGTGGGCCTGGGGAAGCTGGTGGACCAGGGCACCGGCAGCGCCGGCCTGGCCCTCCCCTACCTGACCTTCCTGGCTCCGGGCCTGCTGGCGGCCACCGCCATGCAGACGGCCGCCGGCGACGCCTCGTACCCGGTGATGGCCGGCATCAAGTGGCGCAAGACCTACCACGCCGCCCTGGCCACCCCGCTGGAGGTGCGCGACCTGGTCTTCGGGCACCTGGGCTGGGTGACTCTCCGCGTGACCTTCGTCGCGGTGGTCTACGCCGCCATCATGACCGCGTTCGGGGCCACCAGCCCTCTGGAGGGCCTGCTGGCGGTGCCCCCGGCGGTGCTCACCGGCCTGGCCTTCGCCGCTGCGGTCACCGCCTACACCGCCCGGCTGAAGAACGAGACCGGGCTCGCCACTCTGTTCCGCTTCGGCATCGTGCCCCTGTTCCTGTTCTCGGGCACCTTCTTCCCCATCACTCAGTTGCCCGACTGGATCGAGTGGGCCGCCTACGGCACTCCCCTGTTCCACGGGGTGAGCCTCTGCCGGGGCCTCGCCCTCGACGCGGTGGCCTTCGAGGTCTCACCACTGGTGAGCGTCGCCTACCTGCTGGCCTGGGTGGCGGCCGGTGCCTGGCTGGCGCTGCGCCTGATGCGGCGGAGGCTGGTGGTATGAGCGGGTCGGTGGCCCTGAACACCCGGGTGCTCCCCCAGGTTCGGGCGGGGCGCAACGCCGGCCGCCTGCTGGAGCGCAACTTCCTGGTGTACC
>VGBK01000287.1 GCA_016870535.1 Actinomycetota bacterium
GCCGCCTGGACCGTGACGAGGCCGCCGATGCCGCCGCCGAGGTGTTCACCGTCGCCTGGCGGAAGATCGCCCACCTTCCCCCGGAGCCCGACACCCTGCCCTGGCTGTACGGGGTGGCCCGGCGCGTCGTGGCCAACTCGGCCCGCAGTCGCCGCCGCCGGCAGCGCCTGGCCATCCGTGCTGCCGCACAGGCCACCGAGTGGTCGCACACCCCCGACCCCGCCGGCGTGCTGGTCGCACTGGAGTTGCTGCGCTCCGGCGACCGCGAGATCCTGCGCCTCGCCGCCTGGGAAGGCCTCGACCCGCGGGAGATGGGCCTGGTCCTCGGGTGCTCCCCCAACGCGGCGGCGATCCGCCTCCATCGCGCCCGCCGCCGACTGGAAGACGCCATGAACGACACGGAAGGCGAGCCATGAGCCGCGACCCGTTCCAGCACCTCAGGGAGTCCAACCCCATGCCCGACGACCATCCCGTCCACCCGCCCATGAGCACCGCCGACCGCATCGCCGGCCGTCGGCCGCGTCGCCCCCGACCCGCCTGGGCGCTGGCCGCCGGCCTGGCCCTGGCGGTCCTGGTCGGCGGGGGCAGTTGGCTGCTGTGGGTACGGGGCGGAGACCGCGAAGTGGTCGCCACCAGTGCCGCACCCACCACCACGGTCGCCCCCTCCACGAGCGTCGTCCCCGGCTTCCCCGAGGGCGACGCCGTCGTCTACTTCTTCGTGGAGGACGACGGCACCCAGGTCGCCCCCGGCCCCTACCTCATCCCCGTGGCCCGGCCCTACACCATCCTCTCCCACTTCGTAGAGGACCCGGTCTACGAGACGCTGCAGTTCCTGATGTTCGGGACGTACCCCGGCGAGGAAGACGACCTGCCGCCCCTCATCTCCTTCATCCCGGAAGGCACTCAACTGCTCGGGGTCGAGGTGGCCGGAGGCACCGCGACGGTGGACCTGTCGGCGGAGTTCGCCGGGGACGGTGACACGGACGCCGACTTCCGGCCTCGGATTGCCCAGGTGGTGTTCACGCTTACCCGCTTCCCGGGGATCACCGAGGTCCGGATCCTCATCGAGGGCCAGCCCAGCCTCGGGGTGTCCAGGGATGTGCAAGCGCCGTCCGGCAACTTCCGCCGCGCCGACTTCGCCGACCTCCTGCCGCCGATCATGATCGAGAGCCCGGTCTACTGGGCCGGCGGCGGCGAGAACCCACTGGTGATCACCGGCACCGCCGACGTGTTCGAAGCCACCGTGAGCCTGGAGTTGCTCGACGAGCAGGGTGCGGTCCTCTGGCAGGGCTTCACCACCGCCACCTGCGGCACCGGCTGCCGCGGCGACTTCGCGGTGGAGATCCCCTACGAGGTGGCAGACGGCCAGATCGGCACCCTGGTGGCCTGGGAGACCTCCATGGAGGACGGCCGCCGCCTCTACGAGCGGCGCCATCCGGTGTGGCTCAACGCCACGCCCGGGGTCACCACCACCACCACCTTCGACCCCGTCGCCGCCCTGCGGGCCGAGCGCTACGACCTCGACAAGGCGGTGGACGCCATGCTCCAGGAGCAGGCGGCGATCGACGCCCAACTCGCCGGTCTGCCCCTCGACCAGGGAGCCGAACTGCGCACCCGCGCCGCCGAATTGGATCGCGACATCTTCGAGCTGCGCCAGGGGCTGAACCGGGTCTACGACGAACTGCAGCGGCTGGCTGTGGACTTCGAGATCCCCTGCTCGGCCGAGGTGCTGGGCTCCGAACTGGAGGGCCAGCCCGATCTGCCCCAGGCCGTGGCCGACCTGCGCTACCAGGTCTACGAAGCGGTCCGCGGCTGCTACTGGGACCAGTTGCGGGACCTGGTCGCCGGAGCCGGGGACTTCTCCTACTCCTTCGGCGATTCGGGCGCGCCGGTCGGCTT
>VGBK01000288.1 GCA_016870535.1 Actinomycetota bacterium
AGACCATGCACGCCGCGGTGGAGTGCGGCTTCCACCTCGCCGACATGCTCGAGGAGTTCCACTTCCGGCCGGACCTCTACGAGACCGAGGGGCTCGAACTGCCTCCGGGCACCACGCTGGAGGGCTACGGCGACTGGCTGCACGAGACCGCCCTGAAGAACGACGTCTGCATCATGGACGGCATCGGCTTCGCCCCCGGCCTCAGCAACCTCACCAGCGGCGAGGGCATCCGCCGGCTCGACGAGGCGGAGTCGGTGATCGCCCGGGTGGGCGGCATCCCCCGCAAGGACGTCGCCGCCCACAAGCCCCTGCGCTACATGATCACCTGGGCGTTCGACCACGTGCTGCGGGAGTACATGGTCCGCCTCAACGTCCGCCAGGGCGGGCAAACGGTGGAAGTGGACGCCGGCACCGGCCGGGAGTCGTTCCGGTTCGACAAGCTCGGCCGGGACGAGATGCTGGAGTGCTCCATCACCCCGGGCATGCCGAGCTTCATCTACACCCGGCCCGACCTGGCGGAGTTCTCCGAGAAGACGGTGCGCTGGCCCGGCCACTGGGCCGGGGTGGACACCCTGAAGGAGTGCGGGCTGCTGGGCATCGAACCCGTCGACCACAACGGCGTCCAGGTGGTGCCGCGGGAGTTCCTGCTGACCCTCATCGAGCCGAGACTGCAGAGCCGGCCTGGGGAGACCGACGTCTGCGTCATGTACTGCACCGTCACCGGCCGCAAGGACGGCAAGCCCACCCGGATCAGCTACTGGATGTGGGAGGAGGCCGACCCGGAGAGCGGCATCTCGGCGATGGGCCGGGTGACCGGCTTCCCCGCCGCCATGGGGGCGGTGCTCATCGGCAAGGGGCTCATCAAGGAGCGGGGCCTGGTGGCGCCGGAGGACTGCATCTACGGCCCTCTGTACACCCAGTTCGTCGCCGACCTCAGGAAGCGCAACATCGAGATCCTCGAGACGGTGGAGACGCTCTGAGGCGAGGCGGTCGGCGAGCCGGGCGGGGGGGCACGGCCTCGGGCCCGATCCGGTGGAGGCCGAGCAGGCCGCCCCGGCACGGCGTACGCTGGGCCGGTCGAGGGGAGGAGACGAAGTGCCGTCCATCGCGCGGTGGCGCAGGGGTGTGGGACTGGTCGGGCTCGTGCTGGCGCTGGCCCCGGCGGCCGGCACTGCGGCGGCGGAGGTGCCGCGAGGGGTAGTCGGGGCGGACTTCCGCGTCGGCGGGGGGTCGGCGGCCACCGACGACCTCCGGCCGGCCGTGGCCTGGAACCAGGCCGACGACCAGTATCTGGTGGTCTGGCAGGACGAGCGCCTGGCGTTCACCCGGGGCGCCGACATCTACGGGCAGCGCTTCACCGCCGCCGGAGCCCCGCTCGGGGCCAACTTCCGCATCAGCGGTGGCTCTGCCATCAACAGCGACCGGGACCCGGCGGTGGCCTGGAACCAGGCGAGCCGGGAGTACTTGGTGGTGTGGGAGGACCTGCGGAACGAGGGGGCCGGGAAGGGCTACGACATCTATGGCCAACGGGTCGGGGCGAACGGCGCTCTCATCGGGAGCAACCTCCGCATCACCGGCGTCGCCCATGCCACCAGTTACGCGCCGGCGGTGGCCTGGAACCAGGCCCACAATCAGTATCTCGTCGTCTGGCACGACGGCCGGTCTTACCCCACTCGAGGCTACGACATCTACGGGCAGCGGGTGTCGGCGGCGGGGGCCCTGCTGGGGGGCAACTTCCGTGTCAGCGGGGGGTCGGCCACGGGCGACGACCTGCACCCGGCGGTGTCTTGGAACCCCGCCAACAACCAGTACCTCGTGGTGTGGCACGACGGCCGCTCCTACGCC
>VGBK01000289.1 GCA_016870535.1 Actinomycetota bacterium
GGTTCGACCGCGTCCTGGGTGTTGCCATGGAGCATCTACCGATGCGACACGCAGGCCCTCGCTTGCGACCTCGCTCAGTCGATCGCCTTCAGTCCGACAGGCTTCTACCAGGTCGCGCTGGTCACAGCACCGTAGCCCAACCGAAAGACCGTCTTGCTATTGCGCCAATCGGAACGGTGCACATCCGCACCCCTCTGAACCTCTCGAGAAGCTCGCCAGAGTGGGATTCCTGTTGCTGCTACGCGCCGGCGGCAATCCCGGACGCCGTCAACGCTGTCGGTATACGTCGGCCCGGTGGTCGACGAACCGGACCTTCACGGTCCGCTCTGCCCGGTCGATCTCGTGGACCACCCGATAGGCACCCACCCGCGCCGTGTGCAGCCCCTTCAGATCACCCCGCAACGCCTTGCCCATCCTGGGCGGGTTCCCGACCAGTGGGCCGACGACGAAGTCGATCACGGCGATCGCCACCTTGGCCGGCAGCCGGCCGATGGCCCGGCGCACCGGACCGGCCACGACCAGCTTCCATGGCGCCGTCGTCACGCCGAGCGGGCACGCAGTTGGCTGCGCAGACTCTCGAGATCCTCGGCAGTCACGAAGTCACCGGCGGCGATGGCGGCGCGGCCCTCTTCGATAGCCCGCATCGCTTCGGGGTCGGAGAGGAGGGCCAGCGTCTCCTCGATGGCTTCCAGATCGTCCGCACTTACCACGACCACCGCCGGCCGGCCGTTACGGGTGACGGTCACTCGTTCGTGAGTACTCGACACGACCTCGACAATCTCGGAGAACCGGGCTTTGACCTCAGAGAGCGGAGGCACCTGCGACATGACTAGAATTCTAGTCTGTCTAGCCAGAGGGTCAATACCCTCCCGTTGAGCGCTCTGCAGCCCCCTGCGTTTCCTCGGGACTCCCTCGAGAACATCACCAGGGTCGAGTTTGTGCTGCAACTGTCGCCGCCCTGCCAGGCCGGGGCCGGCGGCCCGCCAACTCGGCTCCGGCTGTAGGCTCAAGTCAAGAGAACGGTCGTAAAGGGGGTTGGCCGATGACCAGTCCACCCAGCCGCTTCCCTGTCTCAGTCGGCGGGCCTGGTTTGCGTCGCCGCCTGCAGCCGCTGGGCGGTCTGCTGCTCGGGTGCCTTCTTCTGGCCGCGTGTGGGGAACCCACGGGTGAGGGTTCGCCTTCGACGGAGCCGATGGCTTCGTGCCCTCCAGGCGCCAGCGCCATCCAGTACTCCAGCCACCCGCTCGCCCACATTGATCCGCTGCAGCCGCCGAACCTCATCTACGACAACTCCCGGGCCGACCTCATCGCCACCGTCCCCGCGGATGCCATCACCCTGCGGGGTGTGTGCGCCGATTCCTCCGGTCTCAACCGCTGGGCCATCTACGACGTCGACCTGGCAGATGCGGCGGCGGCCTCGGTCACCGACCGCATCGACGCCTCCCCGGCCGTTCTCACCTGCGGGCAGAACCCCGACTTCCATGAGCAGGACATGGTCGCCTTCCTGGAAGGAGCAGAGAGGGCGGTCCTGTTCTTCGAAGAGATCAACTACTGGTATCCCATCCGGTGCCTGCCCACCCTGCGGATCGAGGCTGACGGGTCCATCACCGGCGAACACGACCCCTTCGGTGAGGCCGGCATCCTCGAGGCCTTTGTGGCGGAACGGCGGCTTCCAGTCGAGGTCGCCCTGGCTGCGCTGGCTCGGAACTGGCGGGGGATCGAAGAGAACGCCGACGGCGCCGCTCTGGAGGATGCTCTCCGGGCTCCCCTCTGCTCTCCCCGCCCGCAGCCCGGGTGTACGTAGCGGGAGTC
>VGBK01000290.1 GCA_016870535.1 Actinomycetota bacterium
CGGCTCCATCGGCCTCGCCGGGTTCATGTGGTGGGCCCGCATCATGGGGCGCAAAGCGCTCAAGCCAGGCTGAACCGGCCTCAGGGGCCCTCCGATCGGGTCCGGGCCGGGTCGATCGCGAAGAAACTCCCCTTCCGGCAAGCGAGCGACGGTTCACTTCATCTACAATCTTGAGCGAATAGTCAAAAGTCCGGGATGGACGGGTGCCGCCGCCGGCCCAGGCGACGGGCTCCCTTCCGGCCCGGGAGGCCCGAGAGGCGGCCCGGCACGACGGCCGGCGCCCCGAGCGAGGAGGGTTCATGGGCATCCGGATCAAGCGGGTAGCCGTGCTGGGAGCCGGGGTGATGGGGCAGGGGATCGCCGCCCACCTGGCCAACGCCGGCATCCCCTCATATCTCTTCGACATCGCTCCCGGCGAACTCACCGCCGACGAGCAGAAGAAGGGCCTCACGCTGGACAGCCGAGCGGTGCGCAACCGCATCGCCGACGCCGGCGTGGCCGCCATGATGAAGGCCCGTCCGGCGCTGCTCTACCGCGCCGACCTGGCCCCTCTCGTGACTCCCTGCAACTACGCCGACGACATGGAGCGCCTCGGGGAGTGCGACTGGATCGTCGAAGTGGTGGTGGAGCGCCTCGACATCAAGCAGCGGGTCTTCGCCGACGTCGAGAAGCACCGCAAGCCGGGGAGCATCATCTCCTCGAACACCTCGGGCCTGTCGGTGGCCTCCATGGCCGAGGGACGGAGCGAGGATTTCCGCCGCCACTTCATGGTGACCCACTTCTTCAACCCGGTGCGCTACATGCGCCTGCTGGAGTTGATCCCCTGTGCCGACACCGACCCGCATCTCTTCGCCGCCATGGCCGAGTTCGGTGAGAAGGTGCTGGGCAAGGGCATCGTCTACGGCAAGGACACCCCCAACTTCGTGGCCAACCGCATCGGGGTGTTCGGCATCGTCTCGACCGTCCACTGGATGAAGGAACTGGGCATCGGGGTCTCCGAGACCGACAAGGTCTTCGGCCCCACCATGGGCCGCCCCTCCTCGGCGGTGTTCCGCACCGCCGACATCGTGGGCCTCGACACCATGGTCCACGTCATCGGCACCATCGCCGAAGGCTGCCCCGACGACCCCTGGCGGGACCGCTTCGAAGTCCCCGGGTTCCTGCGCGACATGGTCGCCAAGGGCCTGCTCGGGGCCAAGACCGGGGCCGGCTTCTTCAAGAAGGTCAAGGGCGAGGGCGGCAGCAAGATCCAGGCCATCGACCTCGAGACCCTGGAGTACGCCGACCAGCCGGACGGCCGCCTGGCGGCCATCGGGGCCGCCCGCAAGCACGACGCCGTGGGCGACAAGATCCGCGAGATGGTCTGGTTCGACGACCGCTACGGCCAACTCGCCTGGAAGGTGACGGCGGAGATCGCCATCTATGCGGCGCAACTGCTCGGAGAGATCGCCGACGACATCGTCAACATCGACCGCGCCTTGCGCTGGGGCTTCAACTACGAGCTGGGCCCGTTCGAGACCTGGGACGCCATGGGCCTGGAGGGCTCGGTGCAGCGCATGCGCGACGAGGGCATGGACATCCCGCCCATCGTGGAGACCCTGCTGGCCAAGGGCGAAGGCTCCTGGTACGTCAAGCGCGACGGAGTGCGGCACTTCTGGGACGCGGCCTCGGCCGAGTACCGGCCGGTGCCCACCGACCCCCGAGCCATCTACCTGCCCTTCCTGGCCGACCGGAACCGGGTGATCTCCCGCAACGAGGGCGCCACCCTGTACGACATGGGTGACGGCGTGG
>VGBK01000291.1 GCA_016870535.1 Actinomycetota bacterium
AAGGGGGAGCCGACGATGGACGAAACCAAGCCCATCGACTGGGTACGCAACGAGCGCGCCGCCACCATCGGGCCCAGCGCGGCAGTGGCCGACTTGTTCCCGCCGGGGACCTTCAACCAGGCTCGCAGCTTCCACTGCAGCCTCCCCGCCTACCGCCCCAGCCCCTTGAAGAACCTGGCTCGCCTGGCAGCCATGATCGGGGTGGGCGGCATCTGGGTGAAGGACGAGTCGGCCCGCCTCAGCCTCAGCTCCTTCAAGGTGCTGGGCGGCTCGTTCGCCATCTACCGCTACATCAAGGCGCGCCTCGGGGCGGACGGCAGGCAACTCGGCTTCGAGGACCTCACCGCCGACGCGGTGCGGCCCAGGTTGGGTGACATCACCTTTGCCGCCGCCACCGACGGCAACCACGGGCGGGGAGTGGCCTGGTCGGCCACGCAGTTGGGATACCGCTCGGTGATCTACGTCCACAAGCTCACCTCGCAGAACCGCATCGCGGCCATCCAGCGCAACGGGGCGGAGGTGGTGGTGGTGGACGGCACCTACGACGACGCGGTGCGCCGGGTCAGCGAGGACGCCGACAAGAACGGTTGGCAGGTGATCTCCGACACCTCCTGGCCGGGCTACGAGGACATCCCGCTCTGGGTGATGCAGGGCTACACCACCATGCTGGCCGAGGCCCAGGAGCAGTTCGCCGCGCAGGGGATCCTCCAGCCCACCCACATCCTCGTCCAGGCCGGGGTCGGCTCCCTGGCGGCGGCGACCATCGGCTACTACGCCTCCATCTTCGGGCCCGACCGGCCCCGCACCGCCGTGGTGGAGCCCACCGAAGCGGCCTGCCTGTACCGGTCGGCACAGATCGGCGACGGCGCGCCGCACGACGTGGAGGGCGACCTGGACACCATCATGGCCGGCCTGGCCTGCGGGGAGCCCAACCCCATCGCCTGGCGCATCCTGTGGGACTGCGCCGACGTCTTCCTGCAGTGCCCCGACTACGTGGCCGCTAAGGGGATGCGGGTCTACGGCGTGCCCCTGGCCGGCGACCCGTTCATCGTGTCGGGCGAGTCCGGGGCGGTGACCCTGGGGGCGCTGCTGTTCGCCATGGAGCGGCCCGAGTACGCCGACCTGCGCGACCTGCTGGGGCTGAGTAGGGAATCCCAGGTGCTGCTCATCAACTCCGAGGGCAACACCGACCCCGACGAGTTCCGTCGCGTCGTCTGGGAAGGGGGCAATCCGGTGCCCGACCGCTACAAGCACTACCAGTGAGGAGGATGCTGCGCCCCGCTGCCCCACCCGGCGCGGCCCCCACCCATGAGCACGCTCCCCGACACCCTCTCCGGCTCGGGCTTGTTGCTGCGCCGCTACCGCGCCGCCGACGCCGTCGCGATCCACGAGGCCGCCACCGAGTCGGTGGCCGAGGTGGCCCCCTACGAGACCTGGTGCCACGAGGGCTACTCGCTCGCCGAGGCGGCCGAGTACGCCGGCTGGTGGGACCAGGATTGGGACAAGGGTGGCGCCTACTACTTCGCCGTCACCGACCTCTCCGGCCGCTACCTGGGGTCGTGCGGGCTCTGCCCGGTGGAACGGGAGCACGCCACCGCCGGCCTCGGCTTCTGGGTGCGCACCTCCGCCACCCGTCGCGGGGTGGCCACCGTCGCCGCCCGCCTGGTGGCCGAGGCGGGCTTCACCTACCTGGCCCTGAACCGCATCGAGTTGCTCATCGCCGTGGACAACGCCCCCAGCCGCCGGGTGGCGGAGAAGCTGGGAGCCGCCTTCGAGGGCATCCTGCGTAAG
>VGBK01000292.1 GCA_016870535.1 Actinomycetota bacterium
GCAGCGCCATCGGGGTCGAGGTGCCCAACCGCCACCGTCGCCTGGTGACCCTGGGGGACATCCTGGTCTCCCCCGAGGCGGCGCAGGCGGATCACCCGCTCTGCGTGGGCCTGGGCATGAGCATCTCCGGGAAGCCGGTGATGCTGAACCTGTCGGAGTTGCCCCACGTCCTCATCGCCGGCGCCACCGGGGCGGGGAAGTCCTCCTGCATCAACGCCCTGGTCACCTCGCTGCTGGTGCGGACCACTCCCGACCAGGTGCGGCTGATCCTGGTGGACCCCAAGCGGGTGGAGTTGGGCCAGTACAACGACGCCCCGCACCTGCTCACCCGGGTGATCACCAACCCGAAGAAGGCGGCCGACGCCCTGCAGTGGGTGGTGCGCGAGATGGATCGGCGTTACCTGCTGCTCGAGGCGGCGTCGGTGCGCGACATCGAGGGCTACTACGGCAAGTACGACGGCGGGAGCCTCGACCCCACCCTGTACGAGCGGTTCCCCTACGTGGTGGTGGTCATCGACGAGTTGAACGACCTGATGATGGTCTCCGCCCGCACGGTGGAGTTCGCGGTGGAGCGCATCGCCCAGATGGCCCGGGCGGTCGGCATCCACCTGGTGATCGCCACCCAGCGACCTTCGGTGGATGTCATCACCGGGGTCATCAAGGCCAACATCCCGTCGCGTATGGCTTTCTCGGTAGCCTCGCAGACCGACAGCCGGGTGATCCTCGACATGGCCGGCGCCGAGAAGCTGGTGGGACTGGGCGACATGATTCTGGTGACCGCTCGCGAGCCGCGCCCGGAGCGCATCCAGGGGGCCTTCGTCCGGGAGGACGAGGTCCACGCCGTAGTGGAGTGGGTGCGGGCCCAGGCGGCGGTGCGGTACGAGGAGACGGTGCTCACCGCTCCGGTGGAGGCCGAGGCCGAGGAGAACGGCGAGTACGAGGGCGAGGATCCCGAGATCATGCGGCAGGCCATCGAGGCGGTGGTGCGCTCCCAGCTGGGTTCCACCTCGATGCTGCAGCGCAAGCTGCGCATCGGCTTTGCCCGGGCCGGCCGCGTGATGGACATCCTGGAGCACATGGGCATCGTCGGGCCCTCGGAAGGCTCCAAGGCCCGGGCGGTGCTGGTCACCCCGGAAGAACTGGACGAGGTGCTGGGGCGGGAGCCGGTTCGAGGCTGACCAACGGCGAGCCCGCAGGTCAGGCTATCACTGCGCCGGCGCGCGGCGGATCGCGGGGGTCGGGGTCGTTGAGGGCGGCCAGGGCCTCGGCGTGCACCAGGCCGTTGCTGGAGACCGCGTTGCCCCCGTCGATGCGGGCGGCGCCGGCGAAGTCGGTGAAGCGGCCCCCGGCCTCCTCCACGATCACTTGCAGCGGCGCCAGGTCCCACACCGCGGCGATGGGGTCCACCCCCAGGTCCGCCGCCCCTTCGGCCACCAGCAGGTGCGACCAGAAGTCGCCGAAGCCCCGGGTGCGCCGGCACCGCCGGCTCAGGGCCAGGCCCTGGGGGCCGTAGCCGCATTCCTCGAAGGTGACCTGGGCGTTGTACGAGAGCAGGGCGTCGGCCAGGCAGGGCACCGTCGAGACGCGCAGGGGGGTGCCGTTCAGGTGGGCGCCGCCGCCGCGCCGGGCACACCATCGTCTGCTCAGCAGGGGAGCCGAAACGACACCCACGACGATCTCCCCGGCCTGCTCCAGGGCGATGAGGGTGGCCCACACCGGGATGCCGCGAAGGTAGTTGGCGGTGCCGTCGATGGGGTCGAGGATCCAGCGGCGCCCCCCGGGGGC
>VGBK01000293.1 GCA_016870535.1 Actinomycetota bacterium
GGCCTCCGCTCCCGAGGGAGCGGTGCGCCGGGTGGTGGAAGCCCTCGCTCCGAATACCGTGGAAGCAGTGGCGGTGGCCGCCGAAGAGGAGTACTTCCCGCCTCCTCCCCAGTTGCGCGCCCTCCTACTCTGCCTGCAGGCTGCGGTCGAGGGTGGCTGCGGGGCGCGGGCTCCGGGTCGGCCCGGCCCGCTGGACGACGACCGGAGATGGGCCGCCTCCGAAGCCCTGGGGCTGCTCGGCGCGGGCTGACCCGCTCGACGCGGGCCGGCTCAGCGACCGGCGTCGCCCTCCGCCTCAGCGATCAGGCCCAGTATCACGGCCACGACCTGAGCGACGGTGAGGTCGGTGGTGTCGATGGTGACCGCGTCGGCAGCCGAGCGCAGGGGTGAGGCCGCGCGGGTGGAGTCGGCGTGGTCCCGAGCCCGCAGATGGTCCTCCACGTCCTGCAGGGTCTGGCCGGCGGCTTCGGCGTCGGCCACCCGCCGGCGGGCCCGGGCCGCCGCGCTGGCGGTGAGGAAGACCTTGACCGCGGCCTCGGGGAACACCACCGTCCCGATGTCGCGGCCTTCGACCACCACCCGGCCGCCGTGTTCCTCCACCCAGTCGCGCTGGCGCTCCACCACGAGGCGCCGGACTTCGGGGAAGGCGGACACCGCGCTGACGAGGGCCCCGACCTCCGGAGTGCGCACCGCCTCGCTGACGTCTTCGCCGTCGAGGAGCATCGCCCCGGCGGCGTAGTCCAGGCAGGCGGCGGCGGTGACCTGGAGCACCGCCTGCTCCGAGGCGGCGTCGGCTCCGGCCCGTACTACCGCCAGGGTGACCGCCCGGTAGAAAGCGCCGGTGTCGAGGTAGGGGCATCCCAGCGCGGCGGCCACCGCCCGAGCGACGGTGCTCTTGCCCGCTCCGGCCAATCCGTCGACTGCTACGACCACAGTGCCTCCAGTGCCTCCCCGAAACCCGGCCACGACACCGCCACCGCATCGAATCCCCGCACCGTGACCGCCTCACCGCAGGCTACCGCCCCGACTGCCGCCGCCATCGCCAGGCGGTGATCGCCGCCGGCATCCACCACTC
This sequence comes from Actinomycetota bacterium, assembly GCA_016870535.1. GTDB lineage: Bacteria > Actinomycetota > Acidimicrobiia > Spongiisociales > UBA11373 > VGBK01. Next base: position 1,076 of record VGBK01000293.1, read on the forward strand.
CGCCGCGGAGCCGACGGCCGCCCTGTACGACGAAGCCGTCGACGCGTTCCTCGGCAGAGCCACCGAGGGCGCGTACCAGTCCCACTGCCGTCTCCACCCGGTCGCTCTCCTTCACCCGCAGTTCGGCGGCGCCGCCGACCGCCGTCTCCCCGGCGGCGACGGCGCCCAGCAGAGCCACCAGAGGCAGCTCATCGAGGGCTCTCACGGTGAGCGCCCCGTCGACCCGGGCGCCCCGCAGGGCGGCGCCGGCGACCGTCACGTCGCCCACGGGATCGCCGTGGACGAAGCCGGTGACGCGTTGACTCACCCGCGCCCCCATGGCGCCCAGGATGTCGAGGAAACCGGTGCGCCCCGGGTTCAGGGTCACCCGGCGAACGGTCGCGGTGGCTCCGGGGCGCAAGGCCGCCGCGGCGAGGAGGAAGGCGGCGGCCGAGGCGTCGCCCGGCAGGTGGTAGGAAGCGGGGGGCACCGGGCCGGGCAGCACCCGGAACGCCCCCTCCCCCAGCCGGCGGCCCCGCCCCAGGGCCTCCAGCCAGCGCTCGGTGTGGTCCCGGAACCCCGGCGGGGAGGTGAGCCACGTCGGACCGTCGGCCTGGAGGGCGGCCAGGGCCACGGCGCTGCGCACCTGGGCGGAAGGGAGGGGCACCTCGACCTCGGCGCCCCGCAACCGGCCCATCCCCACCGTCACGGGAGGCCGACCTCG
>VGBK01000294.1 GCA_016870535.1 Actinomycetota bacterium
ACGTGTGCAGCAACCCCCTCCGACTCCTCGAAGACTTGGAGCCACCTCCCCCGTCCCCACGGGGGAGGGAAAGAGCCTCCCCCTCCCGCTCCAGCGGGAGGGGGCTGGGGGGAGGGTCGCGGAGGGCGCGGCGGAGGCTTACGTGTGCAGCAACCCCCTCCGACTCCTCGAAGACTTGGAGCCACCTCCCCCGTAGCCACGGGGGAGGAAAAGCCCGGCGCCCCTCCGCTCGGGCCCCCGCCTCTTCTCCCCCTCCCACGGCAGCGGGAGGGGGCTGGGGGGAGGGAAGCGGACGGCGCGGCGGAGGCTTACGTGTGCAGCAACCCCCTCCGACTCCTCGAAGACTCGGAGCCACCTCCCCCGTAGCCACGGGGGAGGAAAAGCCCGGCGCCCCTCCGCTCGGGCCCCCGCCTCTTCTCCCCCTCCCACGGCAGCGGGAGGGGGCTGGGGGGAGGGAAGCGAAAGGCGCGCCTGGGGCCTGGTCGCGCTGTTCGCTTCCCCCTCCGCTCGGGCCTAACGGCCCTCGCACCTCCCCCGCACCCGCGGGGGAGGACACCAGGCACCCCCTCCCGCTCCAGCGGGAGGGGGCTGGGGGAAGGGTCGCGAAGAGCGCGGCTCAGGTCTGCGGGTACGGCAACCCCCTCCGGCTCCTCGAAGACTCGGAGCCACCTCCCCCGTTGCCACGGGGGAGGTGGAATCACCCGCCCAGCAGCGCCACCGCTTGCTGCACCAGCGCCTCGGCCTCGGCCACCCGGGCGGCGTAGCCGGCCAGGTCGCCGCTGCGCAGGGCGGTGTCGGCGGCCACGAAAGCGGCCTGGGCCCGGTCGAGCAGGGCACGCACCTGGTCGGGAAGCTCGCCCCCGCCGGGCACGGTGGTGGTGGTCGTCGTGGTGGTCGGCGGCTCGGGCCCCGACCCGAACACCTCGGTCAGCGCCTCGGCCAAGGTCTCCCGCATCACGATGGTGTTGCCGTACACCACCACCGCACGCTTGAACTCGGGGATGGCGGAGCCGGCTGACCCGGACTCCTGGCGGGCCTGCAGGTAGATGGGCTGCACGTAGAGGATCGACTCCTCGATGGGCACCACCAGCATGTTCCCCTGCACCACCTCGGAGCCCTGCCGGCCCCACAGGGTGAACTGCGCCGACACCTCCGGGTCCTGGTTGATGCGGGCCCCCACCTGGCCGGGCCCGTCCACGAATGAATCCGCCGGCAGTTCAAAGCTGATCAGCCGGCCGTACTCGTCGGGGTCGCTCTTGGCCACCAGGAACGACACCATGTTGGGACGGGCGGAGGCAGTGAAGGCCTGCAGCACCAGGTACGACACCTCCGCCTCCCCCGGCAGGCGCATCAGCAGGTAGTAGGGCACCATCGGCCGGTTGTCGGCGCCGTAGGCCATCCGCGTCGCTTCGCGCGGCGTCGTGGAGGGATCCTTGGCCACCTGCCACAGCAGGGTGTTGTTGAAGAACACCCGCGGGTCGGTGACGTGGTAGCGCTGGAACATGTCGCCCTGCACCCGGAAGAGGTCCTCCGGATAGCGCAGGTGCCTCTGTAGCCCGGGCGGCATCTGGTCCATGGGAGTGAACAGGCTGGGGAAGATGCTGCGGTAGACGGCGAGCAGGGCGTCGGTCTCGTCCACCACGTAGAAGGTGACCGTGCCGTCGTAGGCGTCCACGGTGGCCTTCACCGAGTTGCGTATGTAGTTGAAGCCGTTGGGCAGGCCGGACCGGGTGGCGCTGAGCCGCCCGGTGAAGGCGGGCGTGGAGTAGG
>VGBK01000295.1 GCA_016870535.1 Actinomycetota bacterium
CTGCATCCACTCCTCCAGTGAGGTGTAGGCGAGGCCCAACTCACGCGAGGCCCGAGCCCCGTCGTAGGCCGCGCCATGCCGCAGCACCCGGGCCATCTCCCGGCAGACGGGTGCCTGCCGGCCGGCCAGCCGCCAGGCCCCGCCCGCCACCGACGCCCCCGCCTCCACCGCCCACGCCGGCAGGAACCGCACCCGACGCTCCACCCCGGCCACCCGCCCCAGCAGCGCCAACGCCTCCCGCACCGTGAGGGTGGACCCGCTGACCAGGTAGCGCTCCCCCGGCGCCCCCCGGCGCTCTGCCAGCAGGTGCGCCCGGGTGCAGTCGTCCACGAACACCAGGCTGAAGGTGGCGTCGGCCGCCCAGCGCAGGCGGCCGCTCAGGTAGCCGATGAGCAGGCGGGCGGTGCCGCCGGTGCGGCCCGGCCCCTGCACCGAGGCCGGGTTGACGCAGACCACCTCCACCCCGGAGCGCCGCCCCTCGGCCAGAGCCGCCTGCTCCCCGAGGTGCTTGGACCGCTCGTAGTGCGAGAGGTAGGAGCCGCGGTGCGGCGTGGCCTCGGTGGCGACCACGCCGGCGGCCTCTCCAATGGTCACCGCCGACGAGGTGTGCACCACCCGGGGCACCCCGGAGGCGGCGGCGGCCTGCACCACCGCCCGGGCCCCATCCACGTTGGCCCGGTACAGGGGCGCCGGGTCGGGCAGGCACATGGCGTTGACCCCGGCGGCGTGGAAGACCACCCGGCAGCCGGCCATCCCCCGCCGCAGGGCCGCCTCGTCGGCCAGGTCGCCCTCCACCACCTCGGCGCCCAGGGCGCGCAGCGCCGCAGTCCCTTCGGCCGACCGGGACAGAGCGCGCACCTGCCGTCGCTCGACCAGCAGGCGGCGCAGGAGGGCCCCGCCCACGAACCCGGTGCCGCCGGTGACGAAGGCGTCAGGCACTGGTCCGGGCGGTGCGCAGCACCTTGGCGAAACGGGCGAAGTACTCGACGGCCGACAGCACCGTCACCGCCAGCGCCACCACCATCGCCCACTGGTCGGGGTACAGGCCCCCGGCCTCGGCGAACAGGTCGCGCAGCAGGGCGAGGAAGATGGCCAGGTACTGGACGCCGGCCTTGAGCTTCCCCCAGATGGAGGGGGGCACCTTGACCCCGTCCATGGCCGCCACCCCCCGCAGCCCGGAGATGGCGATCTCCCGGCCGATGATGATGAACCCGGCCCAGGCCCAGGCCCGCCCCACCGCGACCAGGGCGAACAGGGTGCCCGCCACCAGCAGTTTGTCGGCAATGGTGTCGAGGAAGGCCCCGAGCGTGCTGGTGATGTGCCAGCGCCGGGCCAGGTAGCCGTCGAGGAAGTCGGTGAAGGCCGCGGCCAGCATCAAGCCCGCGGCGATCCAGTAGGCATGGGGGACGAAGTCCTCCAGCAGCACCAGCGCCACGATCGCCGGCACCAGGATCATGCGGGTGTAGGCGAGGCGGTCGGGGATGCTGATGGCGCCGGCTCCTGATGTGGTCCGAGGTGGGGGCCATCGTACCGGAGCGCCCGCGTCCGGGACCTCCTCCGACGCGCCTCAGACCCAGCCCAGGGTGCGCTCCACCGCCTTCTGCCACCCGGCGTACAGGCGCTCTCGCTCCTCGGGGATCATGGCCGGCACCCAGCGCCGCCCCTCGGCCCAGAGGGCGGTCAGTTCGTCGAAGCCCGCGAAGAAGCCCACCGCCAGGCCGGCGGCGTAGGCGGCGCCCAGCACGGTCGTCTCGGCCACC
>VGBK01000296.1 GCA_016870535.1 Actinomycetota bacterium
GCAGGGCGTGGATCAGCACCCAGGCCCGCAGGTACTCGTCGAACGACTCGTACAGGCGCAGTTCCTGCGACCACTCGACGTTGTAGCCCTCGTCCTCCATGTCGATGCAGGGCTTGTTCACCTCGAGGCGGTCGAGGGTCTGCACCGTCTTGAGTTCGATGAAGCGCGCCCCGCAGAGCCAGGCCACCACGATGTTCTGCGCCATCTGGGTGTGTGGCCCGGCGGCCGGGCCGAAAGGCGTCTCCAGCGGCTGCCCATACGCCGAGGTGCGGAACCGGTCGGCGGTCGACGGGGTGAAGAACGCCTCGCGAGGGATCCCGAAGATGGAGCCGCGGGCCTCCAGTTCGCCGAACACCCAGGAGGTGAGGTCCTCCATAGAGATGGGGTGGAAGCGGTCCGACACCTCAGCCTCCTCTCACAGCCGGGCGTGCAGCCGGGCCGCCTGCTCCTTCGCCTTGGTGCGCACTTCGGCGGCGTCCACCCGGGTGGGCCGCCCTTCTTCAAAGACCACTTCGCCGTCCACCTCCACCCGCAGCGGCCGGATCCCCGGGGTGAAGGCGATGTGCCACGGGTCCATGGGCTCGTACGACCAGGTCACCCGGTCTTCCCGGGCCTCGGGCACCAGGTCCCAGCCGGTCTCCAGCCAGCGCCAGGCGGTATCGGGAGTGGCGGTCACGTCGACCGAGCGGTGCAGCACGTAGGCCAGCCGGAACTCCTCGATCATGTTGCCCCCGATGCCGTCGGTGCCCAGCGCCACCGGTTGGGAGAACCGCCGGGGATCGGCGTAGCCGACGGCGTTGTTCAGGTTGGAGCGTGGGTTGTGGAGGACGGTGCCCCGCAGGCGGTGGTCGTCGGGCAGGTGCACCCCGTGCGCCAGCAGCCAGTCGTCCCGGGTCAGCCCGGCCAGCCGGTCGGCGGCGGCTACGTCCCCCTCGCCCTCGGCCACGTGGATGTGGACCCCGACCCCCAGGTCGGCGGCGAGGCCGGCGGCGGCTTCGAGCGTCTCCTCACGGCAGGTGAAGGCGGCGTGGACCCCCACCAGGCCCCGGCCTCCCGCCTCCAGGAAGTAGCGGTTCTCCTCCAGGCCGCGGCGCGCCCCCTCCGGTCCGTGGCGGTCGGTGACCCCGTAGGCGCACACCACCCGCACCCCCACCTCGGCGCAGGCGGCGGCGATGACCTCCAGCGACCCCTCGATGGCGTGCGGCGACTCGTGGTGGTCCACGATGGCAGTGGTCCCCTGTTCCAGGGCCTCCAGGGCGCCCAGCATGGCCGACCAGCGGATCATCTCCAGGTCGAGGGCGCAGTCGAGCCGCCACCAGATCTGCTCCAGGATCTCCTGGAAACAGGTCGGCACCTTGGGCGGGGCGGGCATGCCCCGGGCCAGCGCGGAGTACAGGTGGTGATGGACGCAGACCAGGCCCGGCGTGGTGGCGGTCACAGGCGGCCTCCCGAGGGGGCGATGCGCCCCCAACCTACCGCAAACGGGCGCCGAGACCGGGCCGGTGCGATTCCGGCGACTCGGCGCCGCATGATTCACTCGGGTTGGGGAGACGGCCTTCACTAGAGTCGATGGGAAGCCCAACCACGAAAGGTCAGCCGTCATGCCCTTCACCCTGCCCGAACTCCCCTACCCCAAAGATGCGCTCGAGCCCTACATCGATGCGCTCACCATGGAGATCCATCACGGCCGCCATCACCAGGCCTACGTAGACAACCTCAACAAGGCTCTCGCCGGTGACGCCGCTCTGGAGGCCAAGT
>VGBK01000297.1 GCA_016870535.1 Actinomycetota bacterium
CGCGCCCTCAGCTTCCCTCCCCCCGACCCCCTCCCGCTGGGGCGGGAGGGGGAGCCGGGCTCTTCTCCTCCCCCGCCCCAGCGGGGGAGGTGGCCCGCCAGGGCCGCAGGGGGGAGCCCTACTCTCCTCCCCCGCCCCAGCGGGGGAGGTGGCGGCGAGGCCCTGGGAGCCGCCGGAGGGGGAAACGAAGAGCGCGACCAGACCTCACGCGCGCCCTCAGCTTCCCTCCCCCCAACCCCCTCCCGCCGGAGCGGGAGGGGGAGCCGGGCCTCCCTCCCCCCAACTTCCTCCCGCTGGGGCGGGAGGGGGAGAAGACCGGCCCCTGGCCGGGCGGGGTGTCAGCATGCCAGACTATGAGGGTGACGGCACGCCGCCGCCGGCCGGTGAGGCCGGGCTCGCCGGGCCCCGGTCCCACATCGGCCGCCCGGGCCGCGCACCGTGCCGCCCTAGCGGAGGAGATGCGGTGAGCCGCTTCGTCAAGCTCATGCTGGCCTTCGTGGCCATCATCCTCCTGCTCAGCGCCACCTTCAGCGGCGTGGCCGCCTTCGTCATCGGCGGCCGCGTGCTCGACGAAGCCCGCAGTCGGGTTCGCTCCGACATCAACTCCGCCGAAGAGATGTACGCCGCCTACAGCGCTCACCTCTACGACCTGGTCCGCCTCTCCGCCGACCGCTTCTACCTGCGCCGAGCCCTCCTCGACGACCAGGTGCAGGTGGCCGTCGGCGAACTGCGCGCCACCATGATGGCCGAGGATCTGGACTTCCTCACCGTCACCGACGCCCGGGGTGTGGTGCTGCTCCGAGCAGGCAACGTACTCGCGGTGGGCAACTCCCAGGCCGGCGACGCCGTGGTGGCGGCGGCGCTCGCCACCGGCCGCCCTGTGGTGGGCAACGCCGTCTACACCGCCCCGCGGCTGGACCTGGAAGCGCCCGGCCTGGCCGAGAGCGCCCGCATCGACCTGGTGGAGACCACCGGCGCCCGTCCCCTCGACGACACGGTGCTCACCTCCGGCCTGGTGCTGGTGGCCGCCGCGCCCGTCCTCGACTTCGCCGGCGAGGTGATCGGCTCGCTCTACGGCGGACTCCTGCTCAACCGGCGGGTCGAGATCGTGGACAAGATCAAGGACACCGTCTTCGAGGGGGCCAAGTACCGGGGGCGGGACGTGGGCACGGCGACGCTCTTCCTCGACGATGTGCGCATCGCCACCAACGTGCTCGACGCCTCGGGCGCCCGCGCCATCGGCACCCGGGTGTCGGCGGAGGTCTACCAGCAGGTCGTGGTCGAAGGGAAGCCCTGGCTCGACCGCGCCTTCGTGGTGCGGGACTGGTACCTGACCGCCTATGCCCCGCTCCGCGACTTCGCCGGGAAAGTGGTGGGCATGCTCTACGTGGGCACCCTCGAACGCCCCTACACCGACCTGCGGAGGAGTTCCACCCTGCTGTTCGTGGGCATCACCCTGGGAGGGGTGACCCTGGCCACCGCCATCGCCTTCTTCATCTCGCGGCGGCTCTCCACCCCGGTGCGGGCCCTGGTCAAGGCCTCCCGCCGGGTGGCCGAGGGCGACCTGGAGGCCCGGGTCGCGGTGACCACCAGGGACGAGATCGGGGAGTTGGCCGGCGCTTTCAACGCCATGGCGGCTGCCCTGCACCAGCGCAATGAGGAACTCAAGGAGTTCGCCCGCAAGCGCATCATGCAGTCCGAGCGCCTGGC
>VGBK01000298.1 GCA_016870535.1 Actinomycetota bacterium
CCAGGACGCCGTCACCTCCCAGCCCGGCGCCGATGATGGCGCCGGTGCCGCCGCCCACCAGGATGAAGGTCCCCAGGAACTCGGCGGCGTACTTCTGGTATGTCTCCACGCAGGTCTCCCTTCCTCTCTCTTCCCTCCGGCACGGCCCTCGCCCCGGCCGACCCCGGCCGGAACCACCGCCCCGCCGGGACACTAACGCGGGGGAGGCGGCCGCGCGGGCCGCCTCCCCCGGTCGGTGTCATCCCCACGCCCTAGGCGATGGAGTCCTTGATCTCCCCCAGGTCGTCGACGAAGTTGGTGTCGCCGCGCACGATCACCCGGTACAGCACCCAGCCGGCGATGGCGCCCACGATGGGGCCCACGAAGTACACCCAGGCACCGGCCCACTCTCCCGAGAAGATGGCCGGGGCCAGGGTGCGGGCCGGGTTCATGCCGGCCGTGGTCACCCCGTAGCCGAACAGGGTCACGGCGAACAGGCTGAAGCCCATGCCCAGGTACTTGGTGTGGGCCTGGCTGCGCAAGGCGCTCAGGAATGCCGCCGTCAGGATCAGGGTGAGGATCGCCTCCACCGAGAAGGCCTTGAACGAGCTCAGGTTCCCGAACCCGTTGGCGGCTCCGGCGGTGGCCTTGGCGCTGAACAGCCAGGCGAAGATTCCGAGGGCACCGATGGCGCCCACGAACTGGACTGCCCAGTAGATCACCAGGTCTTTCGCCGAGATGGCCCGGTCCAGGAACGCGGCCAGCGACAGCACCGGGTTGAAGTGCCCTCCCGAGATCCGCCCCACGGTGTACAGCGCCGCCAGCCAGGCGAAGCCGAACCCAAAGGCGGCGGCGAAGGGGTCGCCTCCCGCTCCCAGCACCACTCCGCAGCCGATGCCCACCAGCACGAACGTGCCGAATGCCTCGGCGGCGTATTCCTGCCATGCCTTCATGCAGGACCCCTTTCTCCTCGCTCCATCCTGCCTACCCTTGGACCCGGGTACCGGCCCGGCCGTTGCGCACCGGTCCGGGTCACGCACCATGATGCGCCGGGGCATCCGGCGCCGGAGTGACGAAGGGATGAATTCGCGGTGACGGCCTTCTACTACTTCTGCGGCCACGAACAGTGGCAGCCCGAGACCCTGGTGCAGCACGCCCGGGCCGCCGAAGAGGCCGGCTTCGACGGACTGCTGGTGTCGGAGCACTTCCACCCGTGGGTGGACGACGCCGGGGCCTCCGGCTTCGCCTTCGCCACCCTTGGGGCGATCGCCCAGGCCACCCGGCGGGTGCGCCTGGCCACCGGGGTGACCACTCCCCTGTTCCGCTTCCACCCCGCACTGGTCGCGCAGGCCGCCGCCACCCTCGACCGCCTCTCCGGCGGTCGCTTCGACCTCGGCGTGGGCACAGGGGAGAACATCAACGAGGGGCCCCTCAACCTGCCGTTCCCCAAGTACGCCGAGCGCGCCGCCCGCATGGCCGAGGGCCTCGAGATCATGCGCCGCTTGCTCGACGGCGAGAAACTCACCTATGGAGGCCGGCACTACCAGACCGACCGGGCCCGCCTCTACAGCCCGCCGCGAGGCCGGGTGGCCATCTGGATGGCCGCCGGCGGCCCGCAGTCGGCCGCGCTGGCCGCCACCCGGGCCGACGGGGTCATCACCAGCGTCAAGGACCCGGCCGAGACCATGGAGAAGGTGGTGTCCCCGGCACGGCAGGCGGCAGCCGCCGCCG
>VGBK01000299.1 GCA_016870535.1 Actinomycetota bacterium
AGCGGAGGGCGCGGCGGAGGTCTGGTTGTTCGGCTTCCCCCTCCGGCCGCGGGCTCCCCCTCCCGCTCCGGCGGGAGGGGGCTGGGGGGAGGGAAGCAAAGGGCGCGACTCAGGTCTGGTTGTTCGGCTTCCCCCTCCGGCCGCGGGCTCCCCCTCCCGCTCCGGCGGGAGGGGGCTGGGGGGAGGGAAGCAAAGGGCGCGACTCAGGTCTGGTTGTTCGGCTTCCCCCTCCGGCGGCTCGCAGGGCCTCGCCCGCAGCCGCGGGGGAGGCCCTGGCCGACGAATCGTTTGCCTCTTCGGCCCCCTGGTGTAGTGTTCGGAGCACATGGCGAAGCGGCAGCCCGCCCGCCGGGGCAATGGGCGGGGCAGGGCGGCTACTTCCGTGAAGAAGAAGCCCGCGAAGCAGGCCTCCGCGCTGGCGGCCTGGCGGGAGCGGATCCGGAGCGGCTTCGGCCGCCACTCCGGTGATGTCTGGGGTGTGCTGCTCGTGGTCGGCGGCATCATCCTGGGACTGGCCGCCTTCGGCCTGGCCGGTCCCTTCGGATCGGTGGTCGATTCCGGCCTGCGGCTGCTCTTCGGGGTGTGGACCCTGGCCGTCCCCGTGGTGCTGGCCACCCTGGGCGTCGCCCTGATCCTGAACCCGCCTCACCGCGAATCCGGACGCCTGGCCACCGGCTTCGGCATCACCTTCGTCTCCTCCCTGGCCTTCTTCCACCTGCTGACGGGGGCGGTCTCCCTGGCGGGGTCGCTGGAACTGGTGAAGCAGCGCGGCGGGTCGGTGGGCTCGCTGATCGCCTTCCCGCTGCGCCGCCTCGTCGGCCTCTGGGGCGCATCGGTGATCCTGGTGGCGCTCATTGCCCTCGGCGTCCTGCTCATCACCCGCACCACGCTGCGCGATGTCGCCCTGGCCACCGCCGCCGGCTGGCACCGGCTGCGGGCCGCTCATCGGGAGAGGCAGCGCCTGCGGCGGGTCGCCGTCCCGGCCGTGGTGGCAGTGGCCGCTCCGCCGACCCCGGCGCGTTCCGTGCCACCTCGTCCCGCTCAGGCCCCGCCCCGCCCGGCGGCCAGGCCGGGGGCGAGGCCGGCCGGGGCGGCAGGGGCGCGTCCCGTCCGGCGGCCGCCCGGGCAGCCGGCGAGCGCCGGCTACCAGCGCCCGCCCCTCGATCTGCTGGGCAAGGGCCCGAGCCTGGCCCACGACAAGCGCTCACTGGAGGAGACGGCCCGCGACCTGGGGGAGACGCTCGCCGAGCACGGGGTGGACGCCCGCCTCACCCGCATCGTCCCCGGTCCCACCGTCACCCGCTACGAGATCGAGTTGGCTGCGGGGGTCAAGGTGGCCCGGGTCACCGGCCTGTACCACGACCTCGCCTACGCGCTGGCCAACCCCGACATCCGGCTGCTGGCGCCCATCCCGGGGCGCAGCGCCATTGGGGTCGAGGTGCCCAACCGCCACCGTCGCCTGGTGACCCTGGGGGACATCCTGGTCTCCCCCGAGGCGGCGCAGGCGGATCACCCTCTCTGCGTGGGCCTGGGCATGAGCATCTCCGGGAAGCCGGTGATGCTGAACCTGTCGGAGTTGCCCCACGTCCTCATCGCCGGCGCCACCGGGGCGGGGAAGTCCTCCTGCATCAATGCCCTGGTCACCTCGCTGCTGGTGCGGACCACTCCCGACCAGGTGCGGCTGATCCTGGTGGACCCCA
>VGBK01000300.1 GCA_016870535.1 Actinomycetota bacterium
AGGCGTTGCGGGGTGATCTGAAGGGGCTGCACACGGCGCGGGTGGGTGCCTATCGGGTGGTCCACGAGATCGACCGGGCAGAGCGGACCGTGAAGGTCCTGTTCGTCGACCACCGGGCCGACGTCTACCGACAGCGTTGACGGCGTCCGGGATTGCCGCCGGCGCGTAGCAGCAACAGGAATCCCACTCTGGCGAGCTTCTTGAGAGGTTCAGAGGGGTGCGGATGCGCACCGTTCCGATTGGCGCAATAGCAGGACGGCCTTTCGGTTGGGCTACGGTGCTGCGACCAGGGCGACCTGGTAGAAGCCTGTCGGACTGAAGGCGATCGACTGAGCGAGGTCGCAAGCGAGGGCCTGCGTGTCGCATCGGTGGATGCTCCATGGCAACGCCCAGGACGCGGTCGAACCCTCGGTGGCGAGCAGCACCAGGGTCTCGTTGTCGAGCCATTCGATGGTGTACGGCTGGAAGTACCCTCCCGAGAATCCCGGGATCGCCACGCGGGCCAACTCCCGACCGCCGGACGATGCGGTCAGGAGCAGTATCGGCGGTCCGGCCTCGCCGTCGGTTCCGGCGCTGGCGATCATCGAACCGTCCGGGGAGAAGGTCGCTGCCTCACTGGCCCAACAGCCCACTCCGTCGTTCCCAAGGCGCTCGCCGCGGGGGACAACCGAACCGTCCGCAGCGATGGAGACGAGCTGTCCGCAGGAACCATCGTTCTGCCACAGGACAACCCGGCCCCCGGCCGAGTTGCCGGTTCCCCCCGTGTTGTAGTGCAGCGCCGCCGCCACCTCATCGGCTGCGGGGATCCATACCGCGGCGGTTGCTGCTGCCCCGTCGCCGGTCATGACAAGGACGTTGTCGCCCACGTAGGCGACCACGTCGGCGAAACCCCTCGGTGTAGTTGTTGAGTCAAGCAGGTTGAAGCCCAGGAAGGTCATGGAGTGGATGACCCGCCCTGAGGGGAACTCGGCCTCGACCAAGCGCGTCGTCTCCACGGCGTCGCCGCTCGGCCCTTGGAAGGGCTCAGCCCAGGCGAGGCGGCTCCCGTCCTCGGAAAGGGCGAAACTGCCCACACCATGCGCCAACACGAGAGGGTCACGTGCGTCGCCCGGATAGAGCAGCAGGGTGGCGTCGTAGCCCGCACCCGTCGCCGCCAACAGCCCATGTTCTGTGGCAATCGGCGACCCTGCATACGGCAGGGCGCTCTGGCCGATGTGTGCGACCTGGCGAGCCGGCGTCTCCGCCAGGTCGTACACCACCCCGTTGACGTACACCATCACCGGCAGGACGGCCTGATCGGGGAACAGGAGACCGGGCTCCGCTGCAGAGGTCGTGGAGGTCGCAGCATCTGTGGACGCCGTGGAGGTCGGGGACGTGGCCGATGTGGTGCTGCTGCAGCCGGCCACGGCAAAGCACATGACGGCGAGCTGGGCTGCCACAGCCCAACGCCGACTTCGCATCATGGGGACAAGGTACTCCTCTTCGGTGCTATCTGGCGGGGCGGCGACAGTTGCGGCACGAACTCGACCCTGGTGATGTATTCGAGGGGGTCCCGAGGGACCGCTGACCTGCGCTCACTGCAGGTGGTGCCTTATCGAAGTGGTGATGGTGTAGTAGCATGATGGCATGGCGCGGCGCACCACAACCGTCCGGATACCCGAACACCTCGCTGAGACTGC
>VGBK01000301.1 GCA_016870535.1 Actinomycetota bacterium
CGGCGGCTTCCACGAAGAGCGGGAAGGCCCCCGGCCAGCGGACCATCCAGTTCATAGGCACGCCGCCCAGCAGCGATCGTCTGGCCTGGGCGAACCGCGCCGCAGACTGGGGATGCGCCTGGAGGAACTGCCGGCGCTCGCGCTCCATGAGCCGGGCCACTGCATCCGAGTCGATCTGGCGCATCCGGCGGCACCTTCCCTTCACCCCGCCCCGGGCACCCGGTCCGCCTCGTGGCGGGGCGGAGCCGGGACCGCGGGAGCCCGGGCAACGGCGCGACGCGGCAGTCGGTCGGTCCACACTAACTCACGGCCGTCCGGCGCTCCCGGGAGGCGGGCGGGCTGCCGCTCGGGTGCGGCGAAGCGATGGCCGCCCACCCCGCCTGCTACCTTCATCGGCAGAGGCCCGTCCCGACCGGTGGGCATCGTCGGCAGAGGGAACAGGAATGCCACGGCGACCGATCGACCTGCGCAGCGACACCGTCACCCGGCCGAGTGAAGGCATGCGCCGGGCCATGTTCGAGGCCGTGGTGGGCGACGACGTGCTGGGCGACGACCCCACCGTCATCCGCCTGCAGGAGCGCACCGCGGAACTGCTCGGGAAGCCCGCCGCCCTCTTCTTCCCCAGCGGCACCCAGGCCAACCAGGCGGCGCTGCACGCCCAGACGGGGCGTGGTGATGAGGTGTTCCTGCACGCCCAGGCCCACATCATCTACTACGAGCAGGGGGGCGCGGCGGTGCTGAGCGGCCTGCAGCTGCGCTGCTTCGACTCCCCCGACGGCACCCTCGACCCGGAGGCCATGGCAGAGCACGTCCACACCGACGCCGACCCGCACTGGGCCCCGACCCGCCTGGTGGCGTTGGAGAACACCCACAACCACTGCGGCGGCCTGGTCTACCCCCTGGAGGGTGCCCGGGCGGTGCGCGCCTTCTGCGACCGCAACGGCCTGCGGCTGCACCTCGACGGCGCCCGCCTCTGGAACGCTCATGTGGCTACGGGCGCGCCCCTGGCCGACCTGGCGGCGCCTTTCGACACCGTCAGCGTGTGCCTGTCGAAGGGCTTGGGAGCGCCGGTGGGGTCGCTGGTGGCCTGCGATGCGGAACTGCTGCCGCGGCTGGTGCGAGCCCGCAAGCTGCTGGGCGGGGGGATGCGGCAGGCGGGCATCCTCGCCGCCGCCGGGCTGTACGCGCTGGAGCACAACATCGCCCGGCTGGCGGAGGACCATCGCCGGGCCCGCTTCCTGGCCGAGCGGCTGGCCCGGGTGCCGGGGCTGCGGGTGGACCCGGGCAAGGTGCAGACCAACATGGTCTACGCCGGCACCCGGGGCTCGGGGACGCCCGCCGCCGACCTGGTGCGGCAGCTTGAGGCGGCGGGCGTCTGGTGCCTGGACGAGGGCCCGTGGACCATCCGCCTGGTGGCCCACCTCGACGTGGACGACGCCGACGTCGAGGAGGCCGGGGAACTGGTGGCGTCGGTGGTGGAGCGGTTGCCGGGATAGCCGGGAGGCACGCCGCCGGCATCGCCGCCTAGGCTGATCCTGTGGCCGACGGCACTGCCGACGACGCGGGACGGGGCCCGGCGGTCCAGGACCTCTACCCGGATGATCTGGCCCGCTGCTACGGGTGCGGCCGGCTGAACGAGCACGGCCTGCACATCAGACGCCGGTGGGACGGC
>VGBK01000302.1 GCA_016870535.1 Actinomycetota bacterium
CGAGGACCTGCAGGCCGACCCGCAGGCTCAACTGGACCGCGTCACCGACTTCCTGGGGGTCAGCCGCTTCCGGTCTGCCGACCTGACGCCCCACAACGTCAACCGCTACGAGCCTCCCGAGCCCGGGGTCTACGAGTACCTGGCCGCCTACTACCTGCCCCACAACCACATCCTGACGAAGGAGTTCGGCATCCGCACCGACGACTGGCGGGCCCCCATCACCGTTCCTCGCCCGGCGGCACCGGGGTGGTGATCCCATGATGCGGGTGACCACCACGGCCATCCCCGGCCTGCTCCTGCTGCACCCGCCCCGCACCGCGGACGAGCGGGGCTTCTTTGCGGAGACCTTCCGGCGCTCCTGGATGGAAGACGCCGGTCTGCCCACCGACTGGGTGCAGGACAACCACTCCCTTTCCCGGCAGCGGGGCACCGTGCGCGGACTCCACTTCCAGGTGCCTCCCCGAGCCCAGGCCAAGCTGGTGCGGGTCATCGCCGGCAGCATCTTCGATGTGGCCGTGGACCTGCGCCGCTCCTCTCCCACCTACGGAGCACACGCCGCTTTCGAGTTGACCGGTGCCGACGGCCTGCAGTTGCTGCTCCCCGAGGGCCTGGCCCACGGCTTCTGCACCCTGGAGGACGACACCGAAGTCGTCTACAAGGTCACGGACTACTACTCCGCCGAACACGACCGGGGCCTGCGCTGGGACGATCCGGCTCTGGGCATCGTCTGGCCCATCCCGGCGGAGCAGGCGATACTGTCGGCGCGCGACCGCCGGCATCCGGCCCTCGCCGAACTGCCCGGCTACTTCCCCGAGGAGGTCTGATGGGACGGCGCTACCTGGTGACCGGCGGGGCCGGCTTCATCGGCTCCAACTTCGTCCGCTACCTGCTGGAGCACGAACCCGACGCCGCGGTCACCAACCTCGACCTGCTCACCTACGCCGGGGTGGAGGCGACGGTGCGGGAACTCGACGCCGACCCGCGCCACACCTTCGTGCGCGGCGACATCGGTGATGCCGCCCTGCTCGACGGCGTGCTCTCCGGCCACGACGTGGTGGTCAACTTCGCCGCCGAGACCCACGTGGACCGCTCCATCTCCGGGCCCGGCGTGTTCCTGCAGACCAATGTGGTGGGCACCGGGACGCTCCTCGAGGCCGCCCGGCGCCACGCCGTGCCCCGCTTCGTCCAGGTCTCCACCGACGAGGTCTACGGCTCTCTCGCCGAAGGGTTCGCCCCCGAAGACGCCCCCTTGCGCCCCTCCTCCCCCTACTCGGCCTCCAAGGCCGCCGGCGACCTGCTCGCCGCCTCCTACGGCACCACTTTCGGCTACCCGGTGATCGTCACCCGCTGCACCAACAACTACGGCCCCTACCAGTTCCCGGAGAAGGTCATCCCCCTGTTCGTCACCAACCTCCTCGACGGGCGCAAAGTGCCTCTGTACGGGGAGGGGCGCAACGAGCGGGACTGGCTCCACGTAGACGACCACTGCGCCGCCATCCACCTGCTCGTGGACCGGGGCGCCCCCGGCGAGGTCTACAACATCGGAGCCGATGCCCAGTTGCCCAACATCGAACTCACCCGGCGCATCCTGGCGGCCCTGGACCGGGGGGAGGACATGATCGAGCGCGTCCCCGACCGGCCGGGCCACGACCTGCGCTAC
>VGBK01000303.1 GCA_016870535.1 Actinomycetota bacterium
TACCTCCACCAAGGGGAGGGCTACCTGGTGGAGTCGCTGGACCTGGGTGAGCGCCTGGTGCGGGTGCGCCGGAAGGAGGTGCCCTACTTCACCCAGCCCCACGAGGAGACCTGGGTCACCGTGCGTCGCGTGGTCGAAGCCGGGCGGGTGGGGCGCTTCGGCCACTGCCACGGCGAGGTGGAGGTCGAGAGCCGCGTCCTGGGCTTCAAGCGCCGCGCCCTGGCCGACCGTTCCGTGTTGGGCTACGAGGCCCTCGACCTGCCGCCGCGCCGGTTCACCACCCAGGCGCTGTGGGTGACGGTGGACGATGCCCTGCTGGAAGAGTCCGGCATCGGGGCCAAGGCCCTGCCCGGCATCCTGCACGCCGCGGAGCACACCTCGATCGCCATGCTGCCGCTGTTCGCCATCTGCGACCGCTGGGACGTGGGCGGCCTCTCGACCCTCTTCCATCCCGACCTGGCAGGGCCGGGATGGTTCATCTACGACGGCTACCCGGGAGGGGCGGGCATCGCCCCCATCGGCTGGCAGGCGGGGGAACGCCACCTGCACGCCACCCTGGAGGCGCTGCGCACCTGCCCCTGCGCCTCGGGCTGCCCGTCCTGCGTGCAGTCGCCCAAGTGCGGCAACTTCAACGAACCGCTCGACAAGGCCGGGGCCATCGCCCTGCTGGAGGCGGGCCTGGCCGCAAGTCGTTGAGCGGCGCCGCGCCGTCCCGCCTGGCAGACTGGCGCCGGCAGACCAAGGAGGAGGGCTTGGAAGTCCTGGCGGAGGGCCGCGGCGAGCGGCTCGGCTGGCACGACCCCGACGAGCAGCGGGCCTGGGTGCGGGAGAACAAGCCGCGGGACCTGCGCGACAAGCGCATGACCGTAGCGGAGGCGGTGTCCCGCTTCGTGCCCGATGGGGCCGTCCTCGCCATGGGGGGCTTCGGGCACATCCGGGTATCGATGGCGGCGGTGTACGAGATCATCCGGCAGCGCAAGCGGCACCTGGCGTTACTGGGGAAGACGGCGGTGCACGACGCCGACCTGCTGATCGGGTCGGGCTGCGTGGACCGGGTGGAGGTGGCCTACACCTTCGGCCACGAACTGCGCGGCCTGTCGCCGGCGTCCCGCCGCATGGTGGACACCGGAGCTTGCCGGGTGGTGGGGGAGGTCTCGAACGCCGCCTACCAGTGGCGCTTCCTGGCGGCGATGATGGGCGTCCCCTTCGTCCCCGCCCGGCATCTGCTCGGGACCGACACCCTGGAGCAGAGCCCGGCCAAGGTGGTGGCCGACCCGTTCACCGGCAAGCCGGTCGCCCTGCTCCCCGCCTGCTACCCGGATGTGGTGTTCATCCACGTGCCCCGGGCCGACCGCTTCGGGAACTGCCAGATCGACGGCACCCTCATCGAGGACTTCGAACTGGCCCGGGCGGCCCGACGCCTGGTGGTGACCGCCGAGGAGATCATCTCGGAGGAAGCCATCCGCGAGCAGCCCTGGCGGACGGCGATCCCCTTCTTCCTGGTGGACGCGGTGATGGAGGCCCCCTACGGATCGCATCCCTGCCAGATGCCGCTGCGCTACTTCTTCGATGAGGAGCACATCGGGGAGTGGCTCGCCCGGTCGCGCACCCCGGAGGGTGCCGAGGAGTACTTCGCCCGCTACGTGCA
>VGBK01000304.1 GCA_016870535.1 Actinomycetota bacterium
CCCCGGCGGTGGTTCCCTCCGGGCCGCAGTGGCTGAACGACGGGTCGTGTTTGGGCGTGATCGAAGACCGCGGCCGTCAGCGGGTGGTGCGGGTGGCTCCCGACGGCGGGGTGGCCGGGGTGCTGGCGGGCGATCGCGTTGTCACCGGCCTGACCACCCGGGCCGACGGGTCCGCTTTCGCCTTCATCGCCACCACCCCCACCGACCCGGGCGAGCTGTGGTGGTGGGAGCGGGGTGAGGAGCGGCGCCTCACCGCTCTCAACGAAGCCTTCCGGGCTGAGGCCGGCCTGGTGGCGCCGGAGCCGTTCACCGTCCTCTGCGACGGGGAGGAGATCGACGCCTGGGCCTACTTGCCGCCGGGGCAAGACCGGGTGCCGCTCCTCCTTAACATCCACGGCGGCCCGGCCACGCAGTACGGCTGGGGCTTCTTCGACGAGTTCCAGATCTACGCCACCGCCGGCTACGGCGTGGTGGCCGGCAACCCGCGCGGCTCCAGCGGCCGGGGCCGCGACTTCGTGCGGGTGCCCGTGGGCCGGTGGGTGGAGGAGCGGCCCCCCGACCTGGAGGACATCCTGGCGGTCGCCGACGCCGCCCTGGAGCGCTTCCCTCGCCTCGACCCGACGCGGCAGGGGATCATGGGCGGCTCCTACGGGGGCTACATGACCGCCTGCATCCTCACCGTGGACGGTCGCTTCCGTTCGGCGGTCCCGGAGCGGGGCCTCTACTCGTTCACCTCCTTCTCGGGGACCTCGGACATCGGGCTGCGCTTCCCCCGGATGTATCTGGACGACCCGGAGTACGGGGCCTGGGATCGGCTCTGGGCCGCCAGCCCCCTATCCCGGGTGGACCGGGTCACCGCCCCTTGCCTCATCGTCCACTCCGAGGGAGATGCCCGCTGCCCCATCGAGCAGGCGGAGCAGTGGTTCGCCGGCCTGGTGGCAAACGGGGTAGAAGCCGAGATGCTGCGCTTCCCCGGAGGAAGCCACGAGCTGTCGCGCTCGGGCAAGCCGCGTTGGCGGCGGGAGCGGTTCGAGGCCATCCTGGCATGGCACGGCCGGCATCTGGCTCCGGCCGATGTGACAACATAGAAGTAGGAGGTTCGCTTGGGACAGCCGCCGAACATGCCGCTCACCATCGAGGACCTGCCGCGCCCTGAGCCGCATCCTGCCCCGGCCCGCCGGTGGCGGGCGAGGCGTCCCGGAGACCTGAGTTCGCCGGATTCCGTGCCGTGGGGCGGGGCCTTCGGCACTCCCGGCCCCGACACCGGCTACGTCCTGCGCCTGCTGGCCGACCGGGGTCACGGCATCAGGGAGTCTCGCGCCCCGGCGGCGGTGGCGGCGGCGCGGGCTTCACTCCTGGGCCGGGCGCCGGTGGGTGCCGACCTGGAGGCCGCCGAGATCATCCTGAGGGCGTCGTCGGCGAGAGATCGGCTGGGCCCCGGGGCGGAGGAGGTGCGCCGTCTGCTGGAAGGCGTCGACGTCGCTCTCCTCGCCGCGCCCCTCGAAGAACTGCGTCGCCGGGCCGAGGACGCCTGAGCGGCTCATGCCCCGCTCCTCTCTGCTCACCCGCCGGGTGGTCCCGATCCCGCCGGGAGCGGTGCTGCCGTCGTGCCACGTGCCCTGGTGCTTCGGCTGCGGGCCCGACAA
>VGBK01000305.1 GCA_016870535.1 Actinomycetota bacterium
TGCGTCCCAGGTTGTCCCCCACCACCACCTGGTGGTAGTGGTCCAGGCCCGCCTCGGCCAAGCGCCGCCCGATCTCGGCGGCGTTCCCGTTGACGATCTGGCCCAGCAGCAACTCGGTTCCCACAGCCACCACTTCCACCTTCATGCCAGCACCTCCGCCACCGTGTCGCTGCCGTAGGACCCGGTCACCCGGACCTGCAGCCAGTCCCCCGCCCGGCCGCGATCCAGCAGAATCATCCCGTCGATCTCCGGCGCCTCCCGGTGTGACCGTCCGACCGCGATGCCGTCCTCCACCAGGTCCACCAGCACCTCGGCCACCCGCCCCACCTGCGCGGCGTTGCGCCGGGCGGTGATACCCTCCTGGAGGTTGCTGAGGCGGCGCACCCGCTCCGCCGCCTCCTCTCCGGGCACGCTCCCCGGCAGGAGGGCCGCCGGGGTGCCCTCCTCCGCCGAGAAGGGGAAGAACCCCGCCCAGTCGAGTTGCGCCGCCTCCAGGAACGCACCGAGGCCGGCCACGTCCTCGTCGGTCTCCCCGGGGAACCCCACGATGAAACTGGAGCGCAGCGCGGCTTCGGGGGCCGCCGCCCGGATGTGATCGATGAGCGCCAGGTGAGCCTCCCCGTCGCCGGGACGGCGCATGGCGCGCAGCAGGCCACCCGAGGAGTGCTGCAGGCTGAGGTCGAAGTAGGGGGCGACCACCGGGTTGACCGCCATCTCCTGGATCAGGTCATCGCTCACCTCACGGGGGTGCAGGTACAGCAGGCGCAGGCGCCGCAGGCCCTCCACATCCGAGAGGAAGCGCAGCAGGGAGGCCAGGCCCCCCGGGGTGCCTAGATCCTGCCCGTAGCCGGTCAAGTCCTGGGCCACCAGCACCACCTCCCCGACTCCCGCTGCCGCCAGGGCCTGCGCCTCGGCCCGCACTTCGGCCGGTCGCCGGGACCGCTGCGGCCCCCGGAACTGGGGGATGGCGCAGAAGGCGCAGGGTTTGTCGCAGCCCTCGGCCACCTTCAGGTAGGCGTACGGGGTGGCCGGAGTGGGCCGCAGCACCTCGTGGAGGATGTCGCGCGGCTCGGAGCGCGGGCCTTCAGGCTCCCAGCCGGTGAGGGCGGCGAGGCGGTCTACCAGGTCGCCGTACTGCTCTATGGGGACCACTGCATCGGCCTCGGGGAGCGCGGCGGCCAACTCCGCCCGGTAGCGCTGCGCCAGGCACCCGAGCACCACCAGGCAGGCCCCCGGCGCCTTCTGCCCGGCCGCCTCGAGGATGGCGTCGATCGACTCCCGCCGGGCCGCCTCCACGAAGGCACAGGTGTTCACCATCACCACCTCCGCCTCCCCGGGGGCGGCGGCCGCCCCGAAACCGGCGGCGGCGAGGCGGCCCAGGATCTTCTCGGAGTCGACCTGGTTCTTGGCGCAGCCCAGCGTGGCCAGCCAGATGCGTGGAGCGAAGGGCACGGCGGCGAGTCTAGGAAGGGGGCCGCGCCCGGCCGGGCGCCGTCGAGTGGCGCCGGGTGCAGCGGAGGGGCATCATCCCCCCGTGAACCTCGACCGCGAACTGCGCCTAGCCCTCGAGCTGGCCGACGCCGCCGACGCCGTCACGGTGGCCGGCTTCGGCTCCGCCGACCTGGCGGTGGAAGCCAA
>VGBK01000306.1 GCA_016870535.1 Actinomycetota bacterium
GGCCACCGTCCCCGACCCGGCGGCGGCGGCCGCCGCGGTGCGTCGCTTCCTGGGGGGAGCCATGGGGGCCGAGGCGCGGGTGTCGGTGTTGCGGGACCACGTGGTCGGGGGCCGGGCCGAGGTGGTGGTCCGGGTGCCGCACCGGGTGGCGGCCCCCCTCTTCGGCGGCTTCAACGTCCACCTGGAGGGGCGCTGCACCATGCGGGTCGAGCGGTGAGGGACAGGGGCGCGGCCGCCGTGCTGCTCCTGGGGGTGATGGTGGTGGTGCTGCTGCTCGGCGCGGCGCTGGGGACGGTGGGCGCCTACCTGCGGGCCCGGGTGGAGGCGGTGGCCGCCGCCGACGCGGCCGCCCTGGCCGCCGCCCCGGTGACCTTCCTGCCCTTTGGGGCCACCGGGACGCCTGCGGAGGAGGCGGCCCGCTTCGCCTCGGCCAACGGGGCCCGCCTGCTGTGGTGCGCCTGTCCGGTGGACCCGTCGTGGGAGCCCCGCACCGTGGCGGTGGAGGTAGCCCGGGAGGCGCGCCTGTGGCCCGCCGGGTCGCTGACCGTCACCGCCGTCGGCCGCGCCGAGTTCGAACCGGCCCTGTTGTTGGTGGGGGAGGAGTGAAGCGGTGTTCCGGTGGCGACCGATCAATCGGTCATCTGACCGATCTCCCAGTAGCATGGGCTCATGGATGTGTCCCGGCCCGCGACCTGTCTCCTCAAC
Organism: Actinomycetota bacterium; assembly: GCA_016870535.1. Lineage (GTDB taxonomy): Bacteria > Actinomycetota > Acidimicrobiia > Spongiisociales > UBA11373 > VGBK01. The sequence continues at coordinate 706 of VGBK01000306.1, forward strand.
GCCCTCGATGCTGAGGTGCTCGCCGTGCTGAACCGCTCGGCCGGGCCTCTGAGCATTCGCGAGGTCCATCGCCTGGCCTCGACCGGTTCTTACGACGGCATTCGGCTCGCTTTGCGGCGCCTGAGCGACGGCGGCCTGCTCAGGCGGGACGAGCGCGGCGCCGGGACCTTCTACGCACTGAACCGGGAGCATCTGGCCTTCCCCGCCCTGGAGGGCCTGCTCGGCCTGCGGCGGCGGTTGCTGTCGCAGGCAGCAGCGGCCATTGGGGAGTGGCCGGTTCTTCCACGGCACGCCTCCTTCTTCGGGTCGTTCGCCCGCGGTGACGGTGATGCCGGCAGCGACCTCGACGTGCTGGTGGTGTTCGATGATGAGGTGTTCGGGCAGGAAGCCCTTTGGGCCGACAGCGTGGCGAGCCTGGCCGAGAGCCTGCAGCAGTGGACCGGCAACCGGGCGGCCATCATGGCCATGGGATTCGACGAGATACGGGCCATGGCTGCGGGGCGGCGCGCCCGGCCGCTCTGGAAGGCGCTGCGGGCCGAGGCGATCACCATCTACGGGGAGGACTTGAGCAGGCCGGCGCGGTGACCCGGCCGTCGGGGCAAAGTCGGCGCTGCGGGCCGGGCGAGGCCGGTGAGCGCTTCGACCATGCCCTGCGGTTCTTGGAGACGGCGCAGTTGGTCCTCGAGGACACCACCCGCCGGGCGCACGCGAATGTCGCCGGGGCTCTGGCGGTCCTGGCCGGGGTGGCTACGGCCGACGCGGTGTGCTGCCGGGCTCTCGGCTGGCACCACCGCGGCGACGATCACCGGGCCGCGTCGGCGTTGCTGCGCCGGGTGGAGGGTGCCGGCGTCATGCTGGCCCGTGACCTCGACCGTCTCCTGGCGATGAAGGACAGGGCGAGCTA
>VGBK01000307.1 GCA_016870535.1 Actinomycetota bacterium
CGCCCCGGTCGGGGACCACGGTGGCTCACGCCATCATCTGCACCTCATCCCGGGTGAACGGCTACGTGGCCGAGTCCAGTTTCCTGACCTACTACTTCCGCGCCCTGGTGGCCGGCCTGCGCCAGTTCGACAACCACACCAGGTCCTTCTTCGCCCACCGGTCCCACTTCGAGCGGTTCGCCCGGGGCATGGTGCGCCATGCCCTGGACCGGGTGGCCGTCAACGTCGGGAGCCCGGAGATCCTCGCCCTGAAGGATCCCCTGATGACGCCCATCTTCCCCATGCTGTCGCCGCTGTACCCGGCCTTCAAGTTCGTGGTGACGGTGCGTCACCCCCTCGATGTCTACCGCTCGCGCCGGGCCGTGATGCTGAAAGAGAAGCCGGACCTCGTGGTCGGCGTGAACGAAGCCCGCATGGTCGCCGAGGAGTACGTGCGGTCCTACGCCTATCGCCAGGCGGCCAATATGCACTTCATGCGCTACGAGGACATGGGCACCGAGGAGGCGGTCAGGGAACTGGGTGCTTTCCTCGGCCTCGACGACTTCGACCTGAGCCGCATGTGGGAGCGCCCCGGCGGGGTGCGGGTGGAGTCGATCACCGAAAGCACCAACCCCTGGCACTCCCCGCTCTACGGCACCGGAGTCCAGCAGAGCACCCGGCACAAGGACGTCGCTCTGGACCCGGCCGAGGTGGAGACGGTGCTGCGCATCACTCAGCCCATCATGAAGCGGTTCGGTTACGGGGAGTAGGTCGCCGGGCCTCCCGGCGGGCGCCGCCCCTCTGCTTCCGCCCGGTTACCGTGGGGCCGAAGCACGTCCGCGTCCCGAGGGAAGGATCCGTCCATGGGTGACGAGGCCCCGAGCAAGACGCCGCTGCACGCCTGGCACCAGGCCCACGGCGGCAAGATGGTGGGGTTCGGCGGGTGGGACATGCCCCTGTCGTACGAGGCGGGCACGATGGCCGAGCACCTGGCCACCCGCCGGTACGGGGGTATGTGGGATGTGAGCCACATGGGCCGCCTGCGCATCCGGGGAGCGGGGCGCCTCGCCTTCCTGCAGCACGTGCTCAGCAACAACGCCGCAGCCCTCGGCCCGTGGGAGGCGCAGTACACCCTGATCCCCAACGAGCGCGGCGGGGTGGTCGACGATGCCTACCTGTACCGCTTCGGCGAGGACGACTTCATCGTGGTGGTGAATGCCTCCAACCTGGCCGGAGACCTGGAGCACCTCCGGCGCCACGCCGCCGCCTTCCCGGAGGTGCAGGTGGAGGACCACACCGCTGGCCTGGCGATGATCGCCCTGCAGGGGCCGCTCACCCGCGAGATCCTGGAGGGCCTCATCGAGGAGGGGTCCCTCCCCGAGCCGCGGCGCAACGCCCTGTCGGCGGTGACCACCGGTGGCGCAGAGATCCTGCTGGCCCGGACCGGGTATACCGGGGAGCCCATCTGCTTCGAACTGCTGGTGGCCGCCGAGCAGGCGGAGGCGGTCTGGGAGGCCCTGGCCGAGGCGGGGGCGCCGCGGGGTCTGGTCGCCTGCGGCCTGGGGTCGCGCGACAGTCTCCGCCTGGAGGCGTCGCTGCCCTTGTACGGGCACGAGTTGGGGATCGA
>VGBK01000308.1 GCA_016870535.1 Actinomycetota bacterium
GAAGGGGTCGCCTCCCGCTCCCAGCACCACTCCGCAGCCGATGCCCACCAGCACGAACGTGCCGAACGCCTCGGCCGCGTACTTCTGCCATGCCTTCATGCAGGACCCCTTTCTCCTCGCTCCATCCTGCCTACCCTTGGACCCGGGTGCCGGCCCGGCTGTTACACCCCGGTCCCGGTCACCCACCATGATGCGCCGGGGCATCCGGCACCGGAGTGACGGAAAGGTGATCTTGCGGTGACGGCCTTCTACTACTTCTGCGGCCACGAACAGTGGCAGCCCGAGACCCTGGTGCAGCACGCCCGGGCCGCCGAAGAGGCCGGCTTCGACGGCCTGCTGGTGTCGGAGCACTTCCACCCGTGGGTGGACGACGCCGGGGCCTCCGGCTTCGCCTTCGCCACCCTCGGGGCGATCGCCCAGGCCACCCGGCGGGTGCGCCTGGCCACCGGGGTGGCCACCCCCCTCTTCCGCTACCACCCGGCTCTCGTCGCCCAGGCCGCGGCCACCCTCGACCGCCTCTCCGGCGGTCGCTTCGACCTCGGCGTGGGCACGGGGGAGAACATCAACGAGGGGCCTCTCGGCCTGCCGTTCCCCAAGTACGCCGAACGCGCCGACCGCATGGCCGAGGGCCTCGAGATCATGCGCCGCCTGCTCGACGGCGAGAAGCTCACCTATGGAGGCCGGTACTACCAGACCGACCGGGCCCGCCTCTACAGCCCGCCGCGGGGCCGGGTGGCCATCTGGATGGCCGCCGGCGGCCCCCGGTCCGCCGCCCTCGCCGCCACCCGGGCCGACGGGGTCATCACCAGCGTCAAGGACCCGGCCGAGACCATGGAGAAGGTGGTGTCCCCGGCACGGCAGGCGGCAGCCGCCGCCGGCCGCCCCGCCCCCACCGTGGTGGCCACCCGCTGGGTCATTCACGCCGCCGCCGAGGACGACGCCTGGCAGGCCCTGCGCGCCTGGCGCGGCCTGCGGGCCCCCGGCCGCCTGGAAGCGGTGGACCCCGAGGATCTGCGGCGCCGAGCCGACGCCCTGCCCCGCTCCGAGGTGCTGGGACGCTACGCCCTCGCCCCCGACACCGACGCCCTGCTGGCCGCCTACCGTCCCCTGGTGGAGGAGGTCGGCGCCGACGTGGTGACCCTCCAGGTGGCTTCGCTCCACCAGGAGGAGACCATCGCCCTGCTCGGCCGGGAGGTGCTCCCCCGGCTCAGGCACACGGCTCCGCTCTGAGACGACCCGGCCCGCTTACCATCCCCCACCGTGAAGCGCTTCGCCCCGGCGATCCTCCTGGGCCTCCTCGCCGGATTCCAGGGCGGCCTCTTCGGCGTGGGCGGGGGCATCGTGATGGTCCCCGGCATGGTGCTCTTCCTGGGCATCACCCAGCACCGGGCTCACGCCACCTCACTGGCGGCGATGATCGTGTCGTCCAGTGCTGCGGTCGTGCCCCTCGCCCTCGACAACCGCATCGACTGGGATACCGCCGGGTTCCTGGTGGTCGGGGCGATGGCCGGCGCCTACCTAGGCGCCCGCCTGTTCTCCCGCATCCCCGAGATCTGGCTGGCCTTGGGCTTCGTGGCCGTCGCCCTGGCCTCGGCGGTGCGCA
>VGBK01000309.1 GCA_016870535.1 Actinomycetota bacterium
GCGGCGCCGGCGGCGGCGAGCAGGAGGCCGTACTTGAGCATGGCCGCCGCCGAGGCGAGGAGCACCGCCGCCCCGGGATAGGTCGCCGCCGCCGCATCGGCCGCATCGTGCACGTCGGCGAGCAGCCACAGGTGGAGGAGGTTCTCCAGCCAGTCGAGCGCCGCCGCCGCCCAGGGAGCCACGAAGATCCAGAGGAAGCGGCGCCCGGGCTCCGGCCCTCCGGCCAGGGCAACCAGAGAGGCCAGGCCGGCGGCGTAGACCAGGGGGAAGGCGAAGTCCAGGATGATCAGATTGGTCTTGAAGGCGGCTACCCCGTCACCCCAGGAGGCCACCACCGCCGCGAAGCGCTCCGCGGTGAAGGCCCTCTGCAGTTCGAGGCCGGTGGCGCCCCCTTCGACGACCATGCGGCCGGTCACCTGGAAGAGAACCAGGAACGCCGCCATGGCGGCCAGGGCCGGGGCCAGCACCCACCAGGTGCCGAGGCGCCGGTAGCGCTCGGCCAGGGCGGAGGTCAAGGCGGCTGGGCGGGGTCCCGAGGGCAACTCGCTCCGAAGGCTACCGGCGACGGGGTGCAGAATCCGGTCCCAGCCGCCCGATTCTCTGGCACAATGGCGACAAGGCGGCCCGGTGTCGCCTCGCCGGGCCCCCGAGGGATGGACGGAATGCCGGAGCACGGGGTCTTCGCCTGGTTGCGGGAGCGTCGGCTGCTGGTGGGCCTCGCCGTCGGCTTCCCCCTGGTGGAGATGGCGGTGCTCGCCGCCTGGGGCCTGCGTTCCGGGCTGAGCCTGGCGGGACAGGTGACCGCCCCCGGGCCCTTCGGCGTCTTCCACGACCTGCGGTGGCTCTTCGTCTTCCACGACTCCACGCTCGCCTTCGTGCTGGGCGGGGTGGTCCTGGTGGCGGCGCGCTCGCTGCTGGGCGCCCTGCTGGTGCGCGCCGCCTGGCCGGGAACTCCCCCTCCTTTCGGCGTGCTGGTGCGTCACGCCGCCACGATCACCATCGTGGCCGCGGTGTTCCTCTCCCCCTGGGTCACCTTGCTGTTCGGGGCGGCGGTCATCCCGCTCTCCTGGATCTACTTCGCCGCCGTGCCGCCGGCCCTGGCCACCGTCCTGCTGCTGCATCACGGCGGGGTGGACGCGGGGTGGTGGCGCCGGCTGCCGCCGGCCCGGTCGGCCGCCTGGATGACCCTGGCCGTCCTGGTGCTGAGCCTGAGCGCCCTGGGCGTGGCCGGGCAGCCGGCTCCGGTGGCCGCCGCCGTCCTGGTGGGCACCGGGCTGTTCAATGCCTGGGCCTGGGAGCACAGCGTGCGGGTCATCGTCACGGGACTGCCGCACCGGTCGCGCCGGTTGGTCCCGGTGACGGTGCTGACCGCACTGCTGCTGCTCGCCGGGGTGGTGGGGGGATCGAAGGTCGGGTTCGCGGCGCGCGCCGGCCAGGACCCGGGCGTGTGGGTGCCCGGTGGCGCCGGCGCCGGCGTCCGGGCCGTTCTCCTGGTAGGCGGGTTCGCCAGCGGCTGCTGCGACGAGGGACGGATCCTCCGGGGCGACGAGCCGGGCTGGTACGTGGAGCAGTTCTCGTACCTGGGCGTGACCGCCGAGGG
>VGBK01000310.1 GCA_016870535.1 Actinomycetota bacterium
CGTGCGGCGGTGCTTCACCTTGACCATCTCCCGCTTCCCCTCGGCATAGGCCCCCGCGAGGCGCTTGGCCACGATGCCGTCGCAGCCGGCCGCCTCGAACTCGTGAAACCAGCGTGCGGCCAGCGCGCGGTCGGTAGTCGAGGGCGTCAGGCTCCAGGGCGCGGGCAGGCCGGCGGTCAAGGCCTCCAGACGGGTGCGCCGCGCGCTGAACGGTGCGGCTCGCAGGTCCTCTCCGCCGGCGGCGAGCAGGTCGAAGGCCACCAGCGCGGCGGGGGTCTCCCCCGCCAGGCGGGCCACCCGGGAAGCGGCCGGGTGCAGGCGGTTCTGCAAGGCGTCGAAGTCGAGACGGTCGTCCCGAACCACCACCACCTCGCCGTCCACCACGGTGCCCGCCGGCAGGGCCCGCAGCGGGGCCTCCAGTTCGGGGAAGTAGCGCAGCAGCGGGCGGTGGTTCCGGCTGTCGAGGCGGATCTCACCGCTCCAGGCCACCGCCCGAAAGCCGTCCCACTTGGGCTCGTAGGCCCAATCACCCCGGGGCAGGTCGGCCTGCACCCGGGCTTCCATGGGGGTCAGCGGCGGATCGAACGGCCAAAGGGGCACGGACCGAGGTTAGGACCGTGCCTCGTGCTGAGAGGAACGGCAATAGCCCCCGGCGCCGGTAGCCTCGCGCCCGGATGATCGGTGTCTTCGACTCCGGAGTGGGCGGCTTGTCGGTGCTGCGGGAGGTCCGGAGGCTGCTCCCCACCGCCGACCTGCTGTACCTGGCCGACCAGGCCCGGGCCCCGTACGGGGAGCGCTCGCTGCAGGAGGTACGCGACTTCTCCGAGGCCATCGCCGCCTACCTGATCTCACGTGAGGCCGTCCCCGTCGTGGTCGCCTGCAACACCGCCTCCGCCGCCGCCCTGCGCGGGCTGCGGCAGAAGTGGCCGGCGGTGCCCTTCGTCGGCATGGAACCGGCGGTGAAGCCGGCAACGCATCTCACCGCAACGGGGAAAGTGGGAGTGCTGGCCACCCAGGCCACCTTCCAGGGCGAGTTGTTCGCCGACCTGGTGGCCCGCTACGGCAACGGGGTCGAGGTGCTCACCCAGGCCTGCCCCGGCCTGGCGGCGTTGATCGAGGACGTGCCCCCCGACGACCGCGCGGCCGCCGACCGCCTCGCCGGGCACGCCGTCCCTCTGGTCGCCGCCGGCGCCGACGTCCTGGTGCTGGGCTGCACCCACTATGCCTTCCTCCAGCGGGCGCTGGCCGAACGGGTGGGACCGGGAGTCACCATCGTCAACCCGGCCGAGGCGGTGGCCCGCCGCGTCGCCGCCGTTGCCGAGGAGGCCGGGACCGCCCACGGCTCCGCCACCACCGCCTACCTCACCACCGGGGACCCGGCCCGCTTCGCCGCCCAGGTCCGCCTCCTCCTGAGAGAGGAGACCCAGGCGGAGCAGGTGGTCCTGTAGTCGCCGGGAGGGCGCGGCCTCCCCCTCCCGCCCCAGCGGGAGGGGGTCGGGGGGAGGAAAGCCAAGGCATTCTCCCCCTCCCGCCCCAGCGGGAGGGGGCCGGGGGGAGGGAAGCGAAGAGCGCGACCCAGGCCCCCCTGCTGTCC
>VGBK01000311.1 GCA_016870535.1 Actinomycetota bacterium
TAGCCCTCCAGCGTGGTGCCCGGAGGCAGTTCGAGCCCCTCGGTCTCGTAGAGGTCCGGCCGGAAGTGGAACTCCTCGAGCATGTCGGCGAGGTGGAAGCCGCACTCCACCGCGGCGTGCATGGTCTGGTAGCTGGTGCGCCGGTCGGGCAGCGTGTTGACCCCCACGTCGTACTGCTGCATCAGGCGCTGCGTCGCCGCCTGGTCCATGATGTCGAGGGGGTGGATGGCGACGCGATCGCTCCCCAGCCAGGCCTTCGCCTGCTCCAGGGTGTCCCGGCGCCGCCCCACGAGGCCGACCTTCTCGACCGCATCCTCCTTGAGCAGGTCGAACGCCACCGCCCGGCCCATCTTGCCGTTGCCGCCGAAGACCAGCACCTTCACGATCGCACCCTCCAGGTCGGGGAACCCGGGGCCAGCAGCACCCCGAGACAGCAGGCCGATCCTACGCTTGTGATCCCCGGGGCGCAGGTTGGGGGCAGGGTGCGGGGGCGGCGGGCCGGCTACGGAACGATGACGCTCGATACACCCCGCCCGCCTCTATCCCCGCACTCCCCCGGGAACACGCCGCTGCCCCCCGGCCAGGTGCGCAGGGCAGGCGCCTGCCCGGGATGGTGGGAGCTCGCGGAGATCCTCGCCACGGATCTCCGGAGGCATCACCGTCGGTGCGATCCGGATGCCGGCGGATCCACCAACTGCGACGCAGTCTCGCCGCGCCGGCGCGCCATGGGGGATCGCTCGCCGGGCGGGGTGGGCTACATCAAGTCAGAGCAGGATCTCGCCGCTCTCTAGCAGCCGCCGAAGCCGGTCCAGGGCTCGCGTCTGCAGCGAGGTGACCGCGGTGAGCGGCTTGCCGAGGTGCTCGGCGATCTCGGGCAGCGTCAGCTCACCGTACATGCGCAGCGCCAGGACGTCGGCCTGATCGACGGTTAGGTGGTCGAGGAGACGACGGGCCTCGGCGGCTCGGACCAGGCCGAGCGCCTCCGATTCTGTGTCGACGGGATCGGATTGCTCCAGGTCCGCCGGGTCCGTGGCCCGCTCCAGAAGGCGGCGGCGTGACCGCAGGGCATCGACGAGGCGGCGATGGGCAATCGTCAGCACCCAGCTGCGGAAAGCGCGCTCGTCACCTTCGAACCGCCGGATCGATCGCACTACATCGAGAAAGACGTCCCCTGCCACGCCTTCGGCATCGGGAGCCCCGCGGGATACCAGGAACCCCGCGACCCGTCCCGATACGCTCCGGAAGAGCGCCTGCCAGGCCAACTCGTCGCCTTTGCGTGCTCGGGCGAGTCTGTCGGCGAAGTCGTCGGTCGGAGTAGCCATCGGCCGATTCAAGTCCACGCGCCCCACGCCCACCCTATCGCGAGGGTGGGCGCGCAGCGCAAGATGGTTCTACGGGGCGGTAGGTGGAATCTCCACCGGAGGCGTCTCCACCGGAGGCACCACCACAGGCGGAATCACCACCGGAGGCGTCTCCACCGGAGGCACCACCACAGGCGGAATCACCACCGGAGGCGTCTCCACCGGAGGCACCACCACAGGCGGAATCACCACCGGAGGCGTCTCCACCGGAGGCACCACCACAG
>VGBK01000312.1 GCA_016870535.1 Actinomycetota bacterium
TCTCCTACAACGTGGTGGGCGGCGTGGGATGGGTGGCCATCTTCACCTTCGTGGGCTACTTCTTCGCGAACATCGGGTTTGTCAAAGATCACTTCCCCGTGGTGATCGTGGCCATCGTCCTGGTCTCGGTCGTCCCCATGGTGATCGAAGTGGTGCGGCGGCGCCGCAAGGCGGCAGCGCGGGCCACGGCGACGAGCGCTCCCACCGCCTCGGGCGACGGCGTCTAGCGCGCCGGGGCTCCGGCGGGAGCTCGGCCCCTTCGGTCAGTCGGGAGCGGCGGCGGGTCGGCGCCAGTCGGCATCGATGATCTCCATGAGGAGACGCGCCAGGCGGTCGGCACCCGCCGGGCTCAGGTGGATCCCATCTTCCGCCCGGACCCTCACCAGCCGGCCGCTCTCGTCCGGGAGCTCCTGGGCGTACCGGCCGTCTGGGCCCCGGAACAGGGCGTAGGCGTCGACGTAGCGCACCTCGAGGCGCAGGGCTGCCTGATAGCGCAGGATCCGGTTGATGTGCCGCATGTAGGCATCGAACCCGGGCCCTCCCATGGTCGGCGCCCCCACCCAGTAGACCCGCCGGGCGAACCCGGCCAACTGGTCCATGAAGGCTCCCACCCGGGTGGCATAGGCGGCGTCCCACTCAGGGGAGGCGAACTCCAGCCAGCCCTCGGGAAGGGCCTGCCCGTCGTTGGTTCCCAGCACCACCACCACTACGTCCGGGGCCGGATCGGGCCGCTCCTCAGCCGCGTAGCGCGGCCAGTCGAACACGCCCAGCCGCACCAGGCCGGTGCCGCCTTCTGCCCGTCCGGTGGCCACCAGCCAACCGGAAGACGTGCCCCGAGCCGCCAGGGTCCGGATGACACCGGGGGCCAGCGAGTCGCCGATCACCCATACCCGAAGGGGGTCTGCGGGCGCGGGCTGCCGCCACCAGCCCGGGAGGGTGGTCGTGGTGGTCGGAGGCAGGGCGGTGGTCGTGGTGGTGGTGGAAACGGCCGTGGCCCCGGTAGCAGGCGTCGTGCTTGGGGGGGTAGTAGTGGTCGAGGATGTGGTCGTGGGGGAGGCGGTGGCCGGGGTGGTGGGAGAAGTGACGAGAGCCGTGGTCACGTTCCCGCTCGAGGCGCCCGCGCAGGCGGTCACCAGAAGGGCGCAGGCCAGGGGGATGGCTCTCCCCCGCCTCGCGCGTGGCCCACCGAGTTGCGCCATGAGAGCGTCAGGCTACCGCGCCCTGGGGGAGACGACCCGAGGCCGTAGACCAGCGCGCCGCGCTAGGTTGCCCTCTGCCGTGCCGCCTGCCGACCCCAGCTTCTCCCGCCGCGCCGACTCGTGACCGCTATCGCCGCCGCCGCCCGCCGGATGTTCTCCTCGCTGCGGGTGGGGAACTACCGGATCTACTTCATCGGCCAGGCCATCTCTCTGTCGGGCACCTGGATGCAGGCCATCGCCCAGGGATGGCTCGTGTTGGTGCTCACCGGGTCGGGCACTGCGGTGGGGATGGTCCTCGCCCTGCAGTTCCTTCCCGTCCTCCTCTTCGGCCCTCTCGGCGGGGTTCTGGCCGATCGCGCCGACAAGCGCCGCCTCCTGAT
>VGBK01000313.1 GCA_016870535.1 Actinomycetota bacterium
TCCCGACGGTAAGAGGGAAAGGCCCAAGGTACCTCGCCGGCTTCTTCCCCCGCACTTCCCCAAACGAGGTGGTCGACCGGCCCGGCACCTTGGGCCTCTCAACCCGGAAGATACGGACGGGAGCCACCGGAGTCAACCGCCCCGACCCGGCCCTCGCCGTGCCCGTCACCGCACCCAATCGCGGTCAACGATGAACAGCCGCCCCCAACTGAGCGTCCGCCCCGCCTGCTATCCACCGAATCCCCCGCCGCCCACAGGGCCTTGCCCACAGGCCCTGTGGACAACCGGCCGACCGGTTCTTTTCGCGCCCTGCCCCCATCCCGGGGAGACGCGGCACCGCTCCGGCCGTCACGGCCCGGCGATCCCCGAGTACAGCTCCAGCAGCCGGTCGGCGGTGGCCGGCCAGGAGAAGCCCTCCGCCTGCACCCGCGCCCCGGCGGAGAGACGAGCCGCCAGGGCCGGGTCGGTGAGGACCCGGCGCAGCGCCGCGGCGTAGTCCCCCGGGTCCCAGCCCGGCACCAGGAGACCCGACTCCCCGTCGGCCACCACGTGCTCCAGGCCACCCACCGCCGCGGCCACCACCGGCAGCCCGCAGGCTTGCGCCTCGACGGCCACCAGTCCGAACGACTCGCTGCGCGAGGGCGCCACCAGCACATCGGCGGCCCGGTAGTAGGAAGCCAGCTCGCGGTGGGGCACCGGCGGAAGGAAGTGAACCCGCCCTTCGATCCCCGCGCCCCGGGCCGCGCTCCGCAGCCGGGCGGCCTCCCCCTCGCCCTGGGGCCCGCTGGGCCCCCCCACCACCAGCAGCCGGCAGTCGGGCACATCCCTCGCCAGGCCGGCAAAGGCGGCGACCGCCACGTCGGGTCCCTTGAGCGGCTGCAGACGCCCCACGAACAGCACCAGGCGCTCCTCGACCGGCAGTCCCAGCTGCCGCCGGGCGGCAGGGCGGGAGCCCGGGGAGAAGGCGGCGTGATCCACCCCCGGCGGCGAGACGCAGAGGCGCTCCGGGTTGGCGGCGTAGTGCTCGATGAGCTGGGTCGCCTCGGTCGGGGTCGAGGCCACCACACACCCCGCCCGGGCGATGACCTCGGTCTCGGCGGCGAGGCGCAGCAAGCCGGCAGGAGCCTGATCGGAGCGGCGGGTGGCGTCCTTGACCCGCCCCAGGGTGTGGAACGAGATGGCAAGGGGCACCCGCAGGACCTCGTGCAGCAGCAACCCGGCCCAACCGGACAGCCAGTAGTGGCTGTGCAGCACGTCGTAGACCGCCCGGTGCCGTACCGCCCAGCGGGCGACACCCTCGGCGAAGTCGCCCACCCCCTCGGCGAGGGCGTCGTGCCCTCCGCTTCCCCCCGGGCCCGGGGAGATCGGCACCACCCGATACCCGGGGGTCACTTCCACTTCGCCCGCCTGCCGATCCCGGGTGAACACCTCCACCTGCACCCCGCGCCCGGCCATGGTCTGGGCCAATTCGTGCAGATAGACGTTCATCCCCCCGGCGTCCCCCGCCCCGGGTGTCGCCAGGGGCGAGGTGTGGATGCTCAGGTAGGCGACGCGCTCGA
>VGBK01000314.1 GCA_016870535.1 Actinomycetota bacterium
ACCCACCCGATCAACTCCCCGGCCTGGACGTGCACCCCGGGCCTGATGCCGGGAGCGATGCCCCAGCCCTTGCCGTCGTCGGTGCCGGGGGTGTCGTTGTTCAGGTGGATGTAGTAGGTCCGCCATCCGTCGTCGTGGCGGAGAGTGAGCGAGCAGCACTTGTCGGGTCGCAGGTCGTTGGGGTTGGACGACCAGTTGACGTACTCGATGCGGCCGGAGGCCGCCGCCACTACCGGCAGCATCTTGGGGCCCATGAGGTCCTGGGCGTGGTGGTCGCCGTTGTAGCGGGAGGCGTAGAAAGTGTCGCTGTAGGTGACCCGGCCCACCACCGGGAACACCAGGGGGTAGTCCACCATCTGGCCGTAGGTGTAGCCGGAGGCCTGGGCAGCGGGGGCGGTGCCCACCGTCAGGGCCAGGGCTGCCGCCAGCGCCAGGCCGGCGAAAGCCGTCGTGCGGGCTGCTCCGGGCGTGGCATCGGGCATGTCGTCTCCCGGTGTCGAGTGCTCGCCGGTCTCTTCGGCGCCCGTAGGCGACGACTTCAGGGTATCCGCGCTCGGGAGATCCGCCAGTCCACTCTCAGCAGGCTCTCAGACGGCAGGCCCGATCAGGGCAGGTACTGCTCCACGATCTCGGTGACCCGGCCGCCGTTCACGTACAGCCAGACGGCGCAGCCTTCACCCGGGCAGAGGGTGTAGCCGCCGCTTCGCGCCGGCCACTCCTCCAGCGAGAAGGTGAGGAAACCGAGAGGGTCCGCGTGCTTGTCGATCGAGTAGGCGACGGCACCGAGGGCCACCGGCAGGTCGGCGGTATCGGGAAGGGGGTCGCGGAGGTAGTGGGGCGAAGGCAAGTCGGCGATGCCGTCTGCGGCGGCCGCCGCCGCGGCGGCGTCGCCGAAGTAGAAGCAGCCGGGGTTGAAGCGGACGGCGGCCACCGACGCGTCGAGCAGCTTTCCGAACCAGACCCCGTCGGGAAGGGCTCCGGACCACGGCGGGCACCCGGACCCGTTCGCCCCGGCGCTGCCCGGCAGCGGATCGGGCGGGTAGAGCCCGGGGCTTCCCACCGTGAAGGAGGGTTCGGTGGTGGTTGAGGCAGCGGTGGTGGTTGAGGCAGCGGTGGTGGTGGAGGCGGCGGCGGTGGTGGAGGCGGCGGTGGTGGTGCTCGCCGGCGGTTGGGTGGTGGTCGTCACGCTGGTGGAGGCGACAGAGTCGCCGCCGCACCCGGCGAGCAGCAGGGTGAAGGCGGCAAGGAGCCGACGGCTTCGCATCGGGTCCTCCCTTTCTCTGGTTGTCGGTCAGCCGGCGGCGCGGAGGTCGACCAGCAGCGCCGCCTCCAGGGGCAAGGCGGCCTCCGCCGGAGCGAGGGTGGCCCAGGTGACTTCGAGGGCGGCAGTCACCGTGAAGTCGGTCCCGGGATCGGCCGAAGTGGCATAGAGGGGGACGAGTTCGACCCGGCCGGCAGCAGCCAGGGGCGGGGGCGGGATCGACAGCATCCGATTTCGGAAGCCGAAGAAGGGATCCTGCCGGGCCAGGTGCACCGTCGCCCCACCGGTCAGGGTGA
>VGBK01000315.1 GCA_016870535.1 Actinomycetota bacterium
CCCCCGGGCCCGGGGAGATCTGCACCACCCGATACCCGGGGACCACTTCCACCTCGCCGGCTTCCCGATCCCGGGTGAACACCTCCACCTGCACCCCGCGCCCGGCCATGGTCTGGGCCAATTCGTGCAGATAGACGTTCATCCCCCCGGCGTCCCCCGCCCCGGGTGTCGCCAGCGGCGAGGTGTGGATGCTCAGGTAGGCGACGCGCTCGATCACCGCGTCCCCTCCACCACGAACAGGGGCCGGGCCCGGCCCCCGAGACGGAGCTTGTAGGCCTCCTCACCCTTGAGAAAATCGAAGCGAGCCCGGCCGGCCTCGGCGGCCTCCTGCACCAGCAGATCCACCAGGACCGCACCGGGGGAAAGCGACGCCGCCCCCGGGTCGTAGGCCGAGTTGTACAGGTAGTACGCCGCCGCCTCCTCGAAGCCGAAGGCGGCCGCCGCCGGGGGCCCGCCGTCCCCGACGAGCAGGTCGAGGCGGGCTCCCTCGATCTCGAGCAAGGCGGCGAAGAAACCCTCCATGTCTGCGGTGAGGAAGGTCCCCTTGTCTCCCGACGCGGCGCGGTGCATGGCGGTGAAGACGGGCAGCCCCTCTCGCCCGGCGGCCACCAGACGCCCCGGCCCGCGTGCCGCGGCAAAGCGCCGCCGCTTGCGCCGCAGCTCGTGACGCTCCTTGCCCCCAAGGGACTCGAGGTAGTCCCGGTGTGAGCCGGGGAGGTCGAGGATCACGGTCGCGGCGTGCGGCCTGGGTCGAGCCGCCACCCCGGCCAGCCTCACTCCGGCGGCCACCACGGCGGCGGCTTCCTCCGGGAGGGAGTCGAAGCGGAAGCCGGCCCCCGTCTGCAGCCCCGCCACCAGCTCCGCCACCGCCTCCTCGGCCCGGGTTCCCAGCGGGGAGTGGTAGTCGGTGAGGTCGGGTTCCCCCATGAACTCCACCGACCCGTCGGGGAGCCGCCGCGCCGCCGCCAGGCCCTCCGTCGTCTCGACGATGAGCGCCTCGCCGCCGCCGCGGTGCCGCCACCAGGTCTCGAGGAAGGCCCGCCGGGGGAAGGGCCCGGTGAGTGGGGCGGCCGGGGGAAGGCCGAATCCCGGCGACGACCATTCGCCGGCGGCGCTCACCAGGCGCCTTCCAGCACCAGCCAGCGGCCGACCGGACGCCCGCCGCCCAGAACCGCCGGCTCGCCGACCTCGGCCAGCATCGCCGCCGGGTACTCCGCCAGCACCCCCAGTCGGCGCAGCACGGCCACCACGGCCGCCGCCGCCGCCGTCTCCTCGCCGCTCCAGCACTTGGCCGCCACCCCCAGCCCTCCGTACCAGGCCACCCCGAGGCAGCCCGCCGCCCCACCCTTGACTGCGGCCGGGCACCAACGGGCCAGCTCCGCCTCGGGACGGTCGCCGTCGGAGGTGAGGGAGGCGAAGCGGGCCATGGCGGCGGCGATCGGGGCCAGTTCGGGGTCCAGCACCAGGCGCGCAAAGGCGGCGGCCAGGCCGGCTACGGTGCTGCGGAAGGTCGGCACTCCGCAGCCGTCGACCCCCACCGGGTCCGGGGACTCGC
>VGBK01000316.1 GCA_016870535.1 Actinomycetota bacterium
AGGGAGCTGCCGAAACCCACCCCCGAGGCTCCGGTGGCCAGCCGGACGAAGGGGGTGGCCGGGGTGGGATGCCCGTCGAGAGCCTTGGAGCCGAAGCGGCCGAAGAGCGGGGTGTCCTGGGTCGGGTTGCGGCGGAAGCCGAGCAGATCCTCGAAGCGGAGGCGCAGACGGGGGTCGTCGGGGAGCAGGTCGGGGTTGCCGATGCGCACCACCTCGTCGCGCAGCGCCAGCATGGCGTAGAGGCCCAGCGCCTTGTGCCCGGCAGCGTAGGAGAGCAGGTCGGAGTCGTGCCGGTTGGGATCACGGATGTCGTAGTCCATGGCGCCGAAGAGGGCGGCGGCCACGAAGCGTCCCGACGACACCGAGCCCCCGGGGTGGCCCGACTGGGCGTAGTTGAACAGCACCGAACAGAGCGAGCGGTAGACCAGGTCGTAGCGGGCGAGGACGGCGACGCGGGGTTCTGCGGCCGCATCGGGATCGGGGGCGGCTACCTCCACCCAATGGGCGCGCCGCGGTCCGAACGCTCGGCTCATCTCTCCTCCGTTCTAGGCATGTGGGCCCGGCGGCTGCCGGGCCGCCGTTCAGTAGGCGAGCCGCTCCCCGGAGCGGACGAAGTCGGCAAACCCCTTGCGGTCGGCCGCGGCCTGTTGCAGGCGGCGCAGGGCCTCCCGCAGATCCTCGTCGCCGGTGGCCACGGAGATCCGCAGGAAGTGCCGGCCTTCGCTGCCGCGCACCCCGAAAGAGCGCCGGTCCATGGTGGCCACCCGATACCGGTAGAGCAGGAACAGGGCGAACAGCGTGGCGGGGCTGGACCGCCTCCGGATCTCCTCGGGCAGCGCCGCGAAGGCCGCCTCGGCGTCCAGGGACTCGACCACCCCGGAGATGTTGGGGAAGGCGTAGAAGGCCCCCCGGGGCAGCTGACAGCGGATGCCCGGGATCTGGTTCAGGTCGTCCACTACGAAGTCGCGGCGGCGCCGGAAGGCCTCGACCATGGTGGCGATGGCCGGCGGGGATGCGGGCGATTCCAGCGCCACCTTGGCCCCCAGTTGGCTGTACGGCGGGATGGAGGCGTAGTAGTTGATGTTCAGGTTGCGCTGGACCAGGGCCTCCTCGACGGTGGGGAACACCGCCCAGCCCACCCGGCCGCCGGTCCACGAGTAGGTCTTGGAGACCGCCGAAGCGATGATGGTGCGCTCCGCCATGCCGGGCAGCGAGGCGATGGAGACGTGGCGGGCACCGTCGAAGACGATGGCCTCATACGCCTCGTCGGAGTACACCCGGGTGGTGGGCGGGGTGCGCTCCAGGATGGTCTCGGCCAGGCCGGCCAGTTGCTCCTCGGAGGCCACCCCGCCGGTGGGATTGGAGGGGAAGTTCAAGTAGATGAGGCGAGTGCGGGGAGAGAGATGAGGGGCCAGCTCCTCCCCGGTGAGGGCGAAGCCGGAATCCTCCTGCAGCGGCACCGGCACCGGGGTGCCGCCCACGTACTCCACGAAGGACTCGTACAGCGGGTAGCCGGGAGTGGGGTACACCACCTCGTCGCCGGCGCGCACGTAG
>VGBK01000317.1 GCA_016870535.1 Actinomycetota bacterium
CGGCGCCGCCTTCCTCTACGCCCACCTCGACTCTTACCCGGCCGGGCAGGCCTCCGGGCAGTGGGTGGCGGCCGGGACGGTCATCGGTTACAACGGGGACACCGGCAATGCCGCCCCGGGGGGCTACCACCTGCACTTCGAGATCCGCCCGCTGGGTAACGACGGGCCGGCAGTGAACCCCTATCCCACCCTGCGGCGGCACGGCTGTTGAAACGCGGCGGCGATGGGATAGGCTGGCCTCCGTCTCCCGGGAACCGTGTGAGCCAGAGCCACCGCCGCCGCATCGACCTGATCCAGTCGCCCGAGTTCGCCTCCGACCTCGACGGTCTCACCCTCGAGGAGTTGCGCCGCCGGCGCCGGCTCTGCGCCGACCTCGACGTGGAGCTCTCCTACTACCGGCGGCTGCTGCAGGGTCGTCTCGACCTGCTGGCCTTCGAGGTGCGGCGGCGAGCGGGCGAGGAGTTGCGCAGCCTGCTCGAGGCCCTGCCCGAGGTGCTGGCCTCGTGGACCTCCGGTGAGCCGGGGCTCCCGGAGCGCCGCGTCCCGGTGGAAGTCCCCGACCTGCCGCAGCAGGGACGGCGGGCGGTGGATCAGGCGCTGGCCGACGACTTCCTGGCCCGGCTCCCGGAGATGAGCGACGCCGAGTTGGCGGCGGTGCAGCAGCGCCTCGCGGAGGCGGAGGCCGGGGTCTCCCGGCAGCGCCGGGCCGTGTTCGAAGCGTCGGACCGCATCCAGGCGGAGTTGGTGTTGCGCTATCGCCGGGGTTATCCGGGCGGCGACGCCGCGCTTCCGGACTAGCCGTGCTCGTCGGCCTGGTCCGCTCCGGTCTGGTGGAGGAGCGCCATCCGGTCAGCGTGGCCGCCGTAGACGGCGATGGGACCGTGGTCTACCGATCCGGTGGAGAGCAGGAGACCCGGTTCTTCCTGCGCTCGGCGGCCAAGCCGTTCCAGGCGGCGGTGTCGCGGCGCCACGGTCCGGTCCTGGCCCCGGAGGAGTTGGCCCTGGCGGCGTCGAGCCACGGGGGCCAGCCGGTCCATGTGGCGCTGGCCGGGCAGATGCTGGCGGCGGTCGGCCTCGGCCCGGAGCATCTGCTCTGCCCGGCGGCATGGCCCGCGGCGGCGGGGGCGCGTCACCGCCTGGCGGCGGCCGGGATCGTCGCCCCGCAACGCCTGTTCCACAACTGCTCGGGGAAGCACGCCGCCATGCTGCGAGCCTGCGCCGCCCGGGAGTGGCCCCTCTCCTACACCGACCCGGAGCACCCGCTGCAGCGAGAGATGCGCGACGAGGTGGCGGCGGCCACCGGCGAGTCCCCGGACCCGGTGGGGGTCGACGGCTGCGGAGTGCCGACCTTCCGCAGCACCGTAGCCGGCCTGGCGGCGGCCTTCGCTCGATTGGCGCTGGACCCCGAACTGGCCCCGATCGCCGCGGCCATGGCCCGCTTCGCCTCCCTCACCTCCGACGGCGACCGTCCCGAGGCGGAGCTGGCCCGTTGGTGCCCGGCCGCAGTCAAGGGTGGGGCGGCGGGCTGCCTCGGGGTGGCCTGGTACGGAGGG
>VGBK01000318.1 GCA_016870535.1 Actinomycetota bacterium
GGGGAAGGTCCGCAGCGGGTAGCCGAGGTGGGCGACGGTGCAGTGCCGGCAGTGGAGGTTGCAGCGGTCGGTGAGGATCAGGCTGGCGGTCAGCGGGATGCGCCGACGGCCCAAGCGGCAAGCCACAACCCAGCGGGCGTAGTAGGCCAGGCGGGTCGGCAAACCGGGCGTGTCGCCTCCTTCTCTCCCCCATTCTCGGCCTCCCCGGCCGCCGCTGTCGCGGGTGGGGCTCTCTTTGGGGCTGGCGGTCTGCTTCCGATCGAGCGACGATGGGGGCAGGAGGAGCCGGCATGCGGTGGACCCCGGGGGTGCGCTGGACGGAGGACGACGGCGGCCTCGACGCGGCGGCGGTGACGGCCGCCTTCCCCGACCGGTACGGGCTGTACCTGCATGTGCCGTTCTGCGAGCGGATCTGCCCCTTCTGCCCGTACAACAAAGTGCCCTACCGGCCCGAGCGCGCCCTGTCCTACCTGAAGGCCTTGCGCCGGGAGGCGGCGGCCTACCTCGCCGCCGGGGCCGGCCCCTTCACCTCCCTGTATGTGGGGGGCGGCACCCCCACCCTGTGCCTGGATCGCCTGGCGGAGATGCTGCCGAGCCTTGCGGTGGAAGGAGAGCGAGCCATCGAGGTGCTGCCGGCGCACGCCACCCCGGCCGGGGTGGCTCGCTTGCGGGAAGACGGCTTCGATCGGGTGAGCCTGGGGGTGCAGTCCTTCGACGACCGGGTGCTGCGGCACCTGGGGCGCCCCGGGTCGGGGGAGGAGAACCGGGCGGCGCTGGAAGCCTGCCGCGGGCGCTTCGCCTGCGTGGACGCGGACCTCATCTTCGACACCGCCTTCGAGGACCCGGCGGTGTTCCTGGCCGACGTGGAGGAGTGCTGCCGCCTCGAGGTCGACCAGATCAGCACCTACCCGCTGATGCGTTTCGGATACACCCCATTCGGGAAAGGGCGACACCGTCCCAGGATGGAGCGCGACCTGTTGCACCGGGCCACCGCCCTGGCGGAGGGCTACGGGTACCGGCGGGCTTCCGTCTGGTCGCTGCGGCGCGCGGGTGCTCCCGGCTTCAGTTCCATCACCCGGGAGCTCTACCTGGGCCTGGGGGCCGGGGCGGCCACCTTCACCGGCAGCCTGTACCTGGTGAACCACTTCTCGCCGGAGCGCTACGCCGAGGCTCTGGCCGCCGGGCGCCTTCCCCTCGCCCGGACGGCGCGCCTGGCCCCGCAAGCCGCCGCTGCCTACTACTTGTTCTGGCAGGCCTACGCCGGTGGATTCGACCCGGCCCGAGCCCGCGCTCTGTTCCCCGCAGCCGCCCGCCTGCCGGGTGCCGTCGCCGGAGTGGGGCGGGCCTTCCGGTGGCTGGAGCGCGACGGCGACGGCGTGGCGCTCACCCGGCGCGGCTTCGACCGCTACCACGGACTGGAGCGCTGGGTCACCTACCGCTTCATCGAGCCGCTCTGGGAGCAGATGATGGCGGAGCACCGGGAGGAGCCTGCGGTGGCGGGGGGCGGTCAGGTGAAGATCACCCTGGAGGTCAACGCCGAAGCCGAGTCCTAC
>VGBK01000319.1 GCA_016870535.1 Actinomycetota bacterium
GGGCGTAGCGAGCGGAGTGCTCGGCGTAGCCGTGGATGAGCATCACGATGCGGTGCGGCGGCGTGGCCGGCTCCCAGGCGCGGTAGAAGACGCTCCCCTCACTGCCGGCGAAGGTGGCTTCCCTGGTGTTCATAGCCTCTCCTTGTACCTAGAGGGGAGCCGGGCACGCTCCTCTCTCCGCGGCGAGACGGAGCCGGAGTGGTGTGGGCTCCGCGATCCGGCCCGGGCGCGCTCCTCGCCTCCCGGCCCGGGCCCGCCCTTCGGTCTCACCCGCCTCCCCCGCTCTCGCCGGGGAGCCCCACCACCGCCAGCCTCTCGAACACCACCTGCGCCGGCGCCAGATGAGCCGCCGCGTCGAAGCAGCCTTCGGTCCCCGGGATATCCCGCAGCGGCTTCCCTGCCACCACCGCCGCCTGCACCAGGCGGTAGGCCTCGTCACGAGTTCGACCCGCCCGTACCAGGGCCAGCAACACGGCCTGGCTGTAGACGCGGTCCCCGGCGGCCGCCAGGTTGGCCGCCATACGGTCGGTGTGCACCACCAGGCCGTCGATGAGGCGCGTCATCCGGTCGAGGGCGAAGTCGGCCAGCAGGCAGGCGTCGGGCAGGGCCACCCGCTCCACCGAGGAGTGGCTGATGTCGCGCTCACCCCAAAGGGCGACGTCCTCGAGGCCGGCGCCGGCGTAGCCCCGCAGCAGGCGGGCCAGGCCGGTGATGTTCTCGGCGGCGATGGGGTTGCGCTTGTGGGGCATGGCCGAAGAGCCCTTCTGCGCCGCCCCGAAGGCCTCGCTCACTTCGCCGATCTCGGAGCGCTGCAGGTGGCGCAGGTTGACGGCGAAGCGCTCCAGCGTGGCGCCGACCAGGGCCAGGGCCGAGAGGAAAGCGGCGTGGCGGTCGCGGGCCACCACCTGGGTGGAGGCCGGCTCCACACCCAGCCCCAGGCGCTCGCAGACGAAGGCCTCCACCGACGGGGGGACGTGGGCGTAGGTCCCCACCGCGCCGCTGACCTTGCCCACCGCGACCCCGGCTACCGCCTCGCCCAGGCGGCGATGCTGCCGGTGCACCTCGAAGGCCCACCCCGCCAGCGTCAGGCCGAAAGTGGTGGGCTCGGCCCACATGCCGTGGGTGCGCCCGATCATCGGCGTGTCCCGGTGCTCCAGGGCGCGCCGCCGGAGCACCTCGAACAGCGCCTCCAGCTTGCCCAGGAGCAGGTCGCCGGCGTCGGCCAGGATCACCCCGAGGGCGGTGTCGAGCACGTCGGACGAGGTGAGCCCATAGTGCACCCACTCCCCGCCGGGACCCACCGACGCCGCCAGGACGTCCACGAAGGCGGCCAGGTCGTGGCCGGACTCGGCCTCCCGGGCCTTCCAGGCCTCCGCATCGACCTCGGGGGCGGCGCGCACCGCGGCGGCGGCGGACGCCGGGGCCACTCCCTCCGCCGCCCAGGCCTCCACCACCAGTGCCTCGATCTCCTGCCACACGGCAAGACGGTGGGCTTCGCTCCACACTGCTGCCATCTCGGGCAAGGAGTAACGCTCGATC
>VGBK01000320.1 GCA_016870535.1 Actinomycetota bacterium
CGCTGGCCGACCAGGCCGGCTTCAGCGCGGCGGCTCTCGAGGAGGCGCTGCTCGACGGGTCGGTGACTTCCGACCTGCTCCCCGCCGCGCCGACCACCGTGGCCGACTGGGAGGGCCTCCTCTTCCCGGACACGTACGAGATCTTCGCCAACGACCCGCCGGCGCGGGTGCTCCAGTTGCTCGCCGACACCGCGGAACGGCGAGTGGCCTCGGTCGACTGGTCCTACCTGGAAGAGCGCGGCCTGACCCCCTACCAGGGGGTGATCATCGCCTCCTTGATCGAGCGGGAGGCGAAGGTCGACGAGGAGCGGCCCATCGTCGCCAGCGTGGTCTTCAACCGCCTCGACATCGACATGCTGTTGCAGATCGACGCCACCGTGGTGTACGCCCTGGGGGGGCTTCCCCCCGGCGGGCTCAGCCGCGACGACCTGCAGGTGGACTCGCCCTACAACACCTATCGCTACCAGGGCCTGCCGCCCACCCCCATCTCCGGGACCCGCCTCGCCTCGCTCCGGGCGGCGGCCGCCCCGGCGGAGACGGAGTACCTGTACTACGTGCTCATCGACGCCGACGGCCGGCATGCTTTCACCGGCGACTTCGACGAGTTCCTGCAACTGCAGCAGCAAGCCCGGGAAGCGGGCCTGATCCCGTGAGGCTGGTGCTCCTGGGCGACCCGGTGGTCCACTCCCGGTCGCCGGCCATCCACCGCGCCGCGCTGGTGGCGGTGGGGATCGAGGGGGGCTACGAGGCGCGCCGGGTGGATGAGGCCGGGGTGTACCGGGCGTGCGCCGAGATCCGGGCAGGAGCCCTGGCCGGCGCCAATGTGACCATGCCGCACAAGCGGGCGGCGGCGGCGGCGGCCGACCGGCTGGACCCGGCGGCAGCCGCCTGCGGCGCGGTCAACACCCTGGCAGGCGACGCGGGCGAGGCGTGGGGTCACAACACCGACGTGGGGGGACTGCGGCTGGCCGGCGAGTGGGCCGGGATCCCGCCGGGGGGGATGGTGCTGGTGCTGGGCGGCGGCGGGGCCGCGGCGGCGGCCCTGGTGGCCTTCGCCGGCTTGCCGCTCTTCATCGCCACCCGCCGCCCGGGCGCGGGAGGCGCGCTGGCGGCGGCCCGGGGAATCCGGGCCACCGAGGTGGCCTGGGAGCAGCCGGTGCCGCGCGCCCTGCTGGTGAACGCCACCACTCTCGGGATGCAGGGGGAGCCGCTGCCCCCGGGCCTGGTGGAGGAGGCCGGCGGGCTCATCGACCTTCCCTACGGGGAGCAGGCCACGCCGGCGGTCCGACAGGCCGGGGCGCGTGGCCTGCCTGTCGCCGATGGCCTGGAGGTGCTGGTGGCCCAGGCGGCGCTGTCCTTCCGGATCTGGACCGGATGCGAAGCTCCGGTGGCGGTGATGCGTCGCGCGGCGCGAGGGGCCTGAGGCCGGCCGGCCGGCCCGGGGCGCAAGGCTGCTGCCCACCCCCGGAGCCGGTCCGCCAAGCGGCTCAAGGGGTGAGGGGGGGGGTGCCGACA
>VGBK01000321.1 GCA_016870535.1 Actinomycetota bacterium
ACCACGCCGTCGCCACCATCATCGACGTGCGCTCCCACCCGTACTCCCGCCACGCCCCCGAGTTCTCCCGCCCCCTGCTCGAGGGACTGGCCGCCGCCTCTGGATTCGGCTATCGCTGGAGAGGCGACGCCCTCGGCGGGCGGCCCTCCGACCCCCTCCTCCTCTCGACCGGCGGCTCGCTCGACGACGGCGCCCTGCGGCGCTCGCCCCGGTTTCGGGCCGCCCTGGTCGACCTGGCCGCCCTCGCCGCCGGTGCGGGCGTGGTCCTGCTCTGCGCCGAGGAGAGGCCCGAGCACTGCCACCGGGCCCGGGTGATAGCCCCGGTGCTGGAGGAGATGGGGCTGCAGGTGGTGCATCTGCTGCACGATGGCACCGCCCTCCCCCATCAAGACCCGTTCGAGTTCTGACCGGGGCGCGGCGACGCCGCGACCGCCCGGCCCCGCCCGCGTGTCACCCCCGTGCGATACGGTGGGGCCGTGCCCGAGACCGCCCAAGAGACCAGGGTCGATCCCGACGGCTGGGAGGCCGCGATCGCCGTCACCGACGGCCCCCAGTTGGTCGTGGCCGGACCGGGCGCCGGCAAGACCGAGTTCCTGGCGCGCCGGGCCGTCCACCTCATCCAGACCGCCGGACTCGGCCCCGAGCAGGTCCTGCTGCTGTCCTTCTCGCGCCGCAGCGCCGCCGACCTGCGCTCCCGGGTGGCCGCCCGCCTGGGCCGCTCGTACACCACCATCCCCGCCCATACCTTCCACTCCTTCGCCTTTCGCCTGCTCGAGGCCCACGGCGATGGGCTCTCCCACTGGGATCGCCTGCCTGCCCTGCTCACCGGGCCGGAGCAGGTGGCGCTGGTGGCCGACCTGCTCGCCGCCGAAGACCCGAAGGACTGGCCGCTTCCCTTCCGCGGCCTGCTGCCCACCTCCACCCTGGCCGGCGAGGTGGCCGACTTCGTCCTGCGCTGCCAGGAGAACCTGATCACCCCCGCCACCCTGGCCGAGCGCGCCCGGGAGCGCTCCGACTGGCGAGCCCTCCCCGCCTTCCTGCGGCGCTACCGCGCCGCCCTCGCCGCCCGGGGGCGCATCGACTACGGCACGGTTCAGGCCGCCGCCGTCGAACTGCTCGACCACCCGGCGGTGGCCGACGCCGTGGCCACCCAGTACCGCTACCTGCTGGCCGACGAGTACCAGGACACCACCCTGGCCCAGGCCCGCCTGCTGCACGGCCTCTACCGGCCGCAGCGCAACCTGACGGTGGCCGGCGACCCCTACCAATCGATCTACTCCTTCCGCGGCACCGCCCTCACCAACGTCGCCGAGTTCCCCACCGCCTTCCCCGACGCGACGGGCCGCCCCGCCCGCCGCCTGGTGCTCACTACCTCGTTCCGCGTCCCGGCCCAGATCCTGGCCGCCGCGGTGCGGGTCACCGCCGGCGGCGGCCTTCCCGGCGAAGCCGGCCCGGTGGTCCCGGCCCCCGGAAGGGGATCGGTGGAGACCTACGCCTTCGACCAGCAGAC
>VGBK01000322.1 GCA_016870535.1 Actinomycetota bacterium
TCCCGTTCAGGCAGTGGAGGACGCTGGAGGGAGGCGGGTTCCTCTCCAGGTGCGACCCCGAGCACCCGAAGCCGCCGGTGGCCACCGTCGTGTGGTCCAGGACGTAGCGGCATGCCGCCTGCACCCGGTCGTCCGCCGGGTCGGCGTCCAACTGTTCCAGGAACATGAGGTTCCACACCGTCCCGGTGTACTTGGGGGCGTACCCCGGCCCCGGCTTCACCCAGAAGCCCCGCGGGTCCATGGCGTCGAGGATGCCCCTGATGGGGTCGGAGCGCATCGCCGCGGCCCGGGCCGCCACGGCGTCGGGGTCGGAGTCGGGGCGGCGCAGCAGCCGCGTCAGGGTGGCGGCGCGGACCGCCGGGTCCGACTCCTCCAGCAGCCAGGGGAGAGGGTCGGCCTTCAGAGATCTCAGCCGGGAGTCGGTCATGGCGTGGGCTCCGGGGTTGGGGTCAGAGGCGTTCCAGGGCGGTCGCGGCCAGTTGCACCAGCGCGTCGCGAGGATCGGCGAGGGAGCGGCGGCCCCCGTTGACCCCCAGGGCGATGAGCCGTCCGCCTCCCGCGTCCACCGCCAGCCCCCGGAAATCGGGGGCGTACAGAGCGGCTTCGCCGAGCCCATCGATCTCCTCGGCCTCGCCTTCGTCCAGCAACTCCATATAGGCGGCGAACACCGCCTCCGGGCCGGCGAGACGCCCCTGTCCGTCATCTACGGCGACGAAGAGGCTCACCCCGGCATCGGGCCCGAAGTCGAAGATGCAGTAGAGCGGCGGATCAGGCAGCACCTCGGCCACCTCGAGCCCGGTGGCCGAGGCGACCTCCTCGGGGGTGAGCAGGTCGCAGGGGTCAGGCGGCGGCGGCGCGGTTGTGGTGGTGGCCGGGAGGGTGGTGGCCGGAAGCGTGGTGGCCGGAAGCGTGGTGGTCTCCTCGGCAGGGGCGGTGGTGGAGGTGGCGGCGGACGACGGCGAGCCGGTAGTCCCGTCGCCGCAGGCCGCCAGCGCCAGCAAAATGCATCCCAGCAGAGCGGTCCGTCTCATCCGACACCTCCTCGGCCCGTCAGGTCACCCGGGCGCGGTCCCGAACGGGCTGACCGGCAATGGCCTCTCAGCGGGCTGCAGTCCCCAGCGGGATCACGGCGGCTGAATCCCGCTCACCTTACCCCGGCGTCGGCGCGGCTGCCCGGGCCCCTATCGTCGGCATGGGGCGGGTCGGCCGAGGCAGGCGAGGTCGCGCGGCCGGCGCTCAACGCCCGCCCCGCGACGCGGTAGTCGTGACCCGGCGGCATCCGGCTGCGGGGTGACTCCTCAGCCCTACCCCAGCCCCACGTCGAGCATCATCATCACGATGAACCCGCCGATGGTGGCGAGGGTGGCGATGTCCTCGTTGCCGTTGCGTTGCGACTCGGGGATGAGTTCCTCGATCACCACGTAGATCATGGCCCCGGCGGCGAAGGCCAGGGAGTAGGGGAGCATGGGGCGGAAGGCGAGCACCGCTGCCGCGCCGATGACGGCGGCA